>JAABQU010000063.1 GCA_011391285.1 Thiobacillus sp. | reverse complement strand
TGTGCTGACCAAGGTGCTGAGGCTAAGCGGCGGCGACCACCTGCACTCCGGTACCGTTGTGGGTAAGCTGGAAGGCGACCGCGAGGCCACCCTGGGCTGGATCGACACCATGCGTGACAAGTTCATCAAGGAAGATCGTAGCCGCGGCCTGTTCTTCGATCAGGACTGGGGTTCCATGCCCGGCGTGATCCCGGTCGCTTCCGGCGGCATCCACGTCTGGCACATGCCGGCGCTGGTCTCCATCTTCGGTGACGACTCCGTGCTGCAATTCGGTGGCGGCACGCTGGGCCACCCCTGGGGCAACGCCGCCGGTGCCGCTGCCAACCGCGTCGCGCTGGAAGCGTGTGTCGAAGCCCGCAACCAGGGCCGTGCCATCGAGAAGGAAGGCAAGGACATCCTGACCGCCGCCGCTTCGCACAGCCCGGAACTGAAGATCGCCATGGAAACCTGGAAAGAGATCAAGTTCGAATTCGACACCGTCGACAAGCTGGACGTCGCCCACAAGTAATTGCTCATCTCCCTCCCCGTCTGGAGGAGGGGAATGCCAACCCATTCGAAAGGAAATGAATATGTCTGAAGTGATGGATTACAAAAGCCGTCTGAGCGACCCCGCCAGCCGCAAGTTCGAGACCTTCTCCTACCTGCCCGCGATGACTGCAGACAACATCCGCAAGCAGGTCGAATATCTGGTCAAGAAGGGCTGGAACCCGGCGATCGAGCACATCGAACCCGCGTACCTGATGGACTCGTACTGGTACATGTGGAAGCTGCCGATGTTCGGTGAAACCGATGTCGACCGCGTTCTGGCTGAAGCCGAAGCCTGCCACAAGGCCAACCCCGACAACCATGTTCGCCTGATCGGCTACAACAACTTCAACCAGTCGCAGGGTGCCGCGATGGTTATCTTCCGCGGCAAGACGGTTTAAGCAGCAAAGCGGTTGGCGGTAATCGGCCCCCGCCGCGCGGCAAGCGCCGCGGGGGCTCTTTTTCCGGGTTTCTCGACGAATGGCGCGCCGTCGCTTTGCAACCTGACTTGTGCCCCATTCATGGACAAATCCGCGTTCTCTTCAAGGAGCCTCGCATGAGCAACATCGTCGATCAATATCGCATCACCCAGCAACCCTACTATCGCGCCGTCGCCGACGAGGTGGAGCTGTTCGAAGCCGCCTACTCCGTGCGCATGCCGATGATGCTCAAGGGGCCGACCGGCTGCGGCAAGACACGCTTCGTCGAATACATGGCGCACAAGCTGAACAAGCCCTTGATCACCGTGGCCTGCAACGAGGACATGACCGCCTCCGACCTGGTCGGCCGCTTCCTGCTCTCCGCCCAGGGCACCGAATGGCAGGACGGCCCGCTGGCCATCGGTGCCCGCCACGGCGCCATCGTCTATCTCGACGAAGTGGTCGAAGCGCGCCAGGACACCACCGTGGTGATCCACCCGCTGACCGACAACCGTCGCGTGCTGCCGCTGGAAAAGAAGGGGGAACTGGTACATGCCCATCCCGATTTCCAGATCGTGATTTCCTACAACCCCGGCTACCAGTCGCTGATGAAGGACCTCAAGCAGTCGACCAAGCAGCGTTTCGGCGGCCTCGACTTCACCTATCCCGAGCACGCCATCGAGACCGAGATCGTGGCGCACGAGTCCGGGGCCAACGCCGAGATCGCCGGCAAGCTGGTGTCGATCGCCGAGCGCTCGCGCAACCTCAAGGGCCACGGCCTCGACGAGGGCCTGTCCACCCGCATGCTGATCTACGCCGGCTCGCTCATCGCCAAGGGCGTGAACCCCCAAGCCGCGTGCCGCGTCGCGCTGGTGCGCCCGATCACCGACGACCCCGATATGCGCGATGCGCTGGATGCGGCCGTAACGACGTTCTTCTGATCAGTCGGCGAACGCACTGCTGCCGACTGCAAAACTGGGCAAACCATGTCGATCACTCTCGCTGACTACGCCGAACTGCTCGAAGACCTGTCGCCGCACAGCCACGACGTGCTCCAGGGCAACTGGCACGAAGCCACCAAGGTGTTCTCGCCGCGCGGCCTCGACAATTACCTGAAGGGCGCGGCTGCCATCCACGGCCTGGGCAAGGGCGAATCGCTAGTGGAGACCTGGATCGAGGAAGCACCGATGGTGGCCAAGGAGGTGGGCGAGGACGTGATCGGCGACCTCGCCGCCGCCTCGCTGATGCTGGCCTCGCGCACCTCGGGCGCGGTGATCGAGCTTTTGCTGGCAACGTCGGCCACCGCCGCCAACCGCCTCGGCGACGCCCAGCTCTTCCTCAACTACCTGCAGTTCATCAACACCCTGATCGCGCAGGCACCGCGCGGCGTGCGGCCGATGCTGGACAAGCTGGAGGTGCTGTTCCAGCAGCTGACCCTGGGCGGCCTGCGCCGCTGGGCGCTGTGGGGCGTCCACGCCCATCGCACCAACTACGAGGAGCAAATCCGCTATTTCAGCCTCGAGTCGAAAGAGTCGCTGGCGATGCTGCAGAAGGAACGCAAGGGCACCCTGCTGGTGGACGTGCAGCGGCGCATCAACATGTATCTGCGCGCACTGTGGGCCCGCGACTTCTTCATGCGCCCCACCTCGGGCGACTTCGAATCGCGCGAGGGCTACAAGCCCTACATCGAGGACTACCTCATCCACCTCCCCGACGCCTTCGACGACTTCAAGACGCCGGCCGGCGAAGTCATCGGCGGGCTCGAGGTCTACCGCGCCACCGCCGCCCACGCCGCGGCGCACATCGCCTACACGCGCGAGCCGATCTCGGCCGAGGCGCTCAATGCCTGGCAGATGGCGGTCATCTCGGTCATCGAGGATGCCCGCGTCGAAACCCTGGCGATCCGCAAGTTTCCCGGCCTCAGGCAGCTGTGGGCCGGATTCCACGTCATCAGCCCCAACCAGGCCAACAACTGCGGCGATGCCATCAACCGGCTCGCCCGCGCCCTGCTCGACGACGGCTATGCGGACGACGATCCCTGGATCGCCGAAGGCCGCACCCTCTTCGCCCAGGCTGCCGATCGCCTGGAGGACAACCGGGTATCGTGGGAAATCGGCGTGCAGCTGGCACATGCCTTCACCGAGCGGCGCATTCCCTTCCACCCGCGCGCCGATGTCCTCACTGCGGTCTACCGCGACGACAACCGCTATTTCTGGGAATTCGAAGAGTTCGATTTCGACAAGGCCGCCAGCGCCGGCTACGATTCCATCAAGCAGGTGCGCAAGTACGTCAATGTGATGGAAATGGCCAACGAGATCGATGTCGAAACGGCAGGCGACGATGCCGAAGAAATCTGGGTGCTGGGCACCGAGCTGTTTCCCTACGAGAACATCGGCGACGAGAGCAATGGCAAGAGCTTCAACGAACTGGAAGGCAGGGAGCCGCTGTCCGACCCCTTCCATTATTCCGAGTGGGACTACCAGATCCAGCTCGAACGTCCGGCCTGGGCCACGGTGCTGGAAAAGCGTGCCAAGTCCGGTGACCTGACGATCATCGACGGCATCACCGCCAAGTACAAGCGCGAGATCCATCGCATGAAGTTCCTGCTCGACGCCATGCAGCCGCAGGGGGTGCAGCGCATCCGCCGGCTCGAGGACGGCGACGAGATCGACATCAACGCCGCGATCGCCAGCTTCACCGACATCCGCCTCGGCAACCAGCCCGACCCGCGCATCATGATGCGCAGCGTGCGCAAGACCCGCGACTTTTCGATCCTGGTGCTGCTCGACCTGTCGGAATCGACCAACGAGAAGGTGCAGGACCAGGAGTACTCGGTGCGCGAACTCACCCAGCAGGCCTGCGTGCTGCTGGCCGACGCCATCAACAAGGTCGGCGACCCGTTCGCCATCCACGGCTTCTGCTCGGACGGCAGGCACGACGTCGAGTACTACCGCTTCAAGGACTTCGACCAGCACTGGGACGAGACGCCCAAAGCCAAACTCGCCGGAATGACCGGCCAGTTGTCCACCCGCATGGGCGCGGCCATCCGCCATGCCGGCCACCACCTGCAGTTGCAGCGCTCGGCGAAGAAGCTGCTGATCGTCATCACCGACGGCGAGCCGGCCGACGTGGACGTGCGCGACCCGCAATACCTGCGCTACGACACCAAGAAGGCGGTGGAAGAAGTGGCGAAGCTCGGCGTCACCACCTATTGCATGAGTCTGGACCCGCGCGCGGATAATTACGTCTCGCGCATCTTCGGCCAGAAGAATTACATGGTCGTCGACCATGTTCAACGCCTGCCGGAGAAGCTCCCGCTGCTCTATGCAGGCTTAACCCGCTAAACACACCATGCAAACCACTTACGTCGGCTTCAACCAGGACCACCACGGCATCACCCAACTCGGCCGTATCGTACTCGACGGCCAGATGTTCGGTTTCATCCCGGAAACCGAGGACTGCACCGGCTGGGACCTCGGCCGCATGCAGTCGCTGATGGACAAGGTGCAGATGGAATGGGACAAATACGCCGGCCTGCCCAGCCGACTGCCGCCGGACCTGCTGAAGCGCCATGGCGAACTCTACGAACGCGCCATTCAGACTGCCCGTGCCAAGGGCTGGGACCCGGAACTGGGCGAGGACGAGTAAGGCACCCGGCAATCGCCCGCGGAACTGATCGGCCGACCATGTACGAGCGCCTGCGCGACGTCCCAGCCCTCGCCCAGTACCCCTCGCGCATTCCGGCGCCGGTTTGGAATGCCTGGAGGCGCTACTGGAGGTCGGAGCACCGGCAGACATGCTTCGGTTTGCAGGAACTGCCGCCCATGTCCCTGCTGCTCGACGAGCGCGAATGGGTACTGGTGGATTCGAGCCTGTACGACCTGCCGGTCCTGTGCTGGTCGGATTTCCGGGATGAAGGGCGAGCGGCACTGCATGAACCCGTGCCCTGCACCGTGCGCCAATATCACCAGGGCGCCGCCAAGATCCGCGACAAGGCGCTGGTTCTGATGGCCGAGGAACTGGAAGCGCGGCTGCGCAAGGCTTCCGGAGGAGCTCCTTGAGCGGAAACCTGGCAGGGGTAAGAGTGGGCTGGCGGCGATGCTTTTCCGCCGGACCCGACTAACTCCGTTTCTTCTTCGCCGGCAGTGCCATTGGCACCGGGCACCACCCCGGCGGTTGTTCGGCAATCAGGCGCGGCGCCTCGGCCCGCATGAAGTCGAGGAAAGCCACTGCCATCGGCAGCAACTGCTTTTCCGGTCGATGCACGATATGCCAGTGGCGGATCACGGGCGTGCCGACGACATCCAGCTTGGAGATGCGCCCCACCGCCAGTTCCAGACCGATGGAGTGCTCGGAAATGAACGACAGTCCCATGCCGGCCATTACGGCCTGCTTGATGGCCTCGTTGCTCGCCAGTTCCACCGTCTGGCGGAGCTGCACGCCGGTCTCGACGAAGAATCGTTCCATCGCCGCACGCGTGCCC
>JAABQU010000062.1 GCA_011391285.1 Thiobacillus sp. | reverse complement strand
GTCGGGCTCGACGCCGACGGCAAGGCCACGCCCGCGCTGCTGAAGCGTCTGGCTGCACTGGGCGCCGATGCCTCGGCCGTCAGCCAGCTGCGCCGCGCGGCGGACGGCAAGAACGAAGCGCTTTTCCACGACAGCATCGCGCCGGGCATTTCACTGGCTGATGGCCTGCAGCATGCGCTCGAAGCGGCGATGGCGAAGCTACCTATCCCGAAGGTCATGACCTATCAGCTGGCCGATGGCTGGAGCAGCGTCAACTTCGTGCGCCCGGTGCATGGGCTGATTGCGCTGCATGGCGCCGACGTCGTGCCGGTGTCGGTGCTGGGCTTAACGGCCGGACGCGAGACGAAGGGGCATCGCTTCGAGGCGCGCGTCACGCCCGTGGTGGTTCGGGATGCGGACAGTTATGCCCGCCAGATGCAGGACGACGGCGCCGTGATCGCCGGCTTTGCCGAACGCCGCGCCGAGATCGTTCGCCAGCTGCAGGCAGCGGCTGCACCGCTCGGTCTGACACCGATCGAGGACGACGCCCTGCTGGACGAGGTCACCGCGCTGGTCGAGCGCCCCAATGTGCTGCTCGGGCAGTTCGAGGCGACCTTTCTCGAGGTGCCGCAGGAATGCCTGATTCTCACCATGAAGGCGAACCAGAAATACTTCCCGCTGCTGGACGCGGCGGGCAAGCTGACCAACCGTTTCCTCATCGTCTCGAACATCTCGCCCGCTGACGCTTCCGCGGTCATCGGCGGCAACGAGAGAGTGGTGCGCCCACGGCTGGCCGATGCCAAGTTCTTCTTCGACCAGGACCGCAAGAGGACGCTGGCGTCGCGCGTGCCGGGACTGGCGAAAGTGGTGTACCACAACAAGCTGGGCAGCCAGGGCGAGCGTGTCGAACGCGTCCGCGCCATTGCCCGCTGGGTGGCGGAAAAAGTGGGCGTGGATGTTGAATTGGCGGATCGCGCGGCCTTGCTTGCGAAGGCCGACCTGCTGACCGACATGGTCGGCGAATTTCCTGAACTACAGGGCGTGATGGGCGGCTACTACGCGCGCCACGATGGTGAGGACGAAGCGGTCGCCCAGGCCATCGCTGATCAGTATCTGGTTCGTCGCGACGAGACGGAAGCGGTCACCAACCTCGTCAGCGAAGTACTGCAGATTGCCGACAGGATGGAAACGCTGGCGGGTATCTGGGGCATCGGGCTCAAGCCGACGGGCGACAAGGATCCCTTTGCGCTGCGTCGCCATGCGCTCTCCGTGATCAAGTCCTTCCAGCTCCTGGGAGCCCTGTTCGCTCTCGACAAGGCGGAATTGCGGCTGGATTTCGATGACCTGATTGCCTTCAGCCTGTCTGTTTTCCCTACGGGCTCCCTTGCCGGGAACGTGGCCGAGGAGCTCAAGCTGTTTATTTATGAGCGCAATGCCAACCAGTTGACGCCGCTGTTCGGCGCTGAGGCGGTTGCAGCGGTGTTTGCCGGCATGCCGCCGCTGCATGAAATCGTGAAGCGTTTGCGCGCGGTGCGCGAATTTGCACAGCTGCCCGAGTCGCCCAGCCTGGCCGCGGCCAACAAGCGCGTCGGCAATATCCTGAAAAAGGCCGAGGGCGAGGTGGGCGCCACAGCCGATCCGGTCCGCTTTGTCGAGTCGGCGGAAACCGCGCTCTTCACGGCGCTCGGCGAGATTGCGCCGCGTGCCGACGCCGCGTTTGCAGCGGGCGATTACACTGCATCGCTGCAGGCGCTGGCCGCGTTGAAAGACCCGGTCGACGCTTTCTTCGACAAGGTAATGGTCAACGCCGACGATCCCGCGTTGAAAGCCAACCGACTGGCGCTGTTGAACCAGTTGCACCGGACCATGAACCGGGTGGCGGACTTGTCGCGGCTGGCGGCGTAAACTTTCGCTCATGAAGCTCATCATTCTCGACCGCGACGGCGTCATCAATTTCGACTCCGACCAGTTCATCAAGTCACCGGATGAATGGAAGCCCATTCCCGGCAGCCTGGAAGCGATCGCGCGGCTGACGCGCGAGGGCTGGCGCGTGGTGGTGGCGACCAACCAGTCGGGGCTGGCGCGCGGGCTGTTCGAGATGGCGACGCTCAACGCCATCCACGCCAAGATGCACAAGGCGGTGGCGCAGGCGGGCGGACGCATCGAGGCGGTTTTCTACTGCCCGCATGCCGCCGACATGGACTGCGATTGCCGCAAGCCCAAACCGGGGATGTTTGACGAGATCGCCGCACGCTATGGCCGCGATCTGCAGGACGTACCCGCGATTGGCGATTCGCTGCGCGACCTGCTGGCGGCGGCCAGCGTGGGGGCACGGCCGGTGCTGGTCAAGACCGGAAAGGGCACGAAAACCCTGGTGGCGGGCGGGTTGCCCGAAAATACGCCGGTGTTCGCCGACCTGAGAGAGGCGGTCGAGTATTTGCTCAAGGCTGCCGCATGAACTTGCTGCGTTCTATGCTCTTCGCAGTGATGCAGACTGCGCTGACGGTGTTTTTCAGCGTGGTAGCGCTGTCCAGCTTTCCGTTTTCGGCGCACACCCGCTACCGCATGATCACCGGCTACAACCATATCGTCATCTGGCTGGCGCGCGTCGTGCTCGGTATCCGCTACGTGGTACGCGGCCGCGAAAACCTGCCTGCCCGTCCGGCGGTGGTGCTGGCCAAGCACCAGTCGGCATGGGAAACGGTGGCGTTTCTGTTTCTGTTCCCGCCGGTGTCGGCGGTGATCAAGCAGGAGTTGCTGAACGTGCCGTTCTTCGGCTGGGCCTACCGCATGCTCTCGCCGATCGCCATCGACCGCAGCGCAGGGCGCGAGGCGCTGAAGCAGATCGTGACCAAGGGCAAAGCCAAGCTTGAACAGGGCTTCTGGGTGCTGGTGTTCCCCGAGGGCACCCGCGTCGCACCTGGCGAAAAAGGCCGTTATGGCATCGGCGGCGCCTGGCTGGCGGCGGAAACCGGCACCCCCATCGTGCCGGTGGCGCACAACGCTGGCGAGGTGTGGCCGAAGAACGCTTTCGTCAAGCGTCCCGGCACCATTACAGTCAGCATCGGCCCGGCCATCGAAACCGCCGGCAAGAGCGCGGCCGAACTCACCCGCGCAGTCGAGGCCTGGATCGAAACCGAAATGACGAGGTTGCCCCCTGCTGCCCCACGCCAATAGCGGCGTCCTGCAGATCGGCGACGCCACGGTTCCCTATCAGCTGCGCCGCTCTCGTCGCCGGCGCACGCTGGGCCTGACCGTCACGCCGTGCGAAGTGCGCATCCACGCGCCGAGCTGGACCCCGCGCGCCGAAATCGAATGCTATGTGCGGCAGCAGCGCGACTGGCTGCACCGCGCCTGGACCCGCTTGCAGGTGCGCGCGCCGCAAGCGTGCACCGACGCCCTGGCCGAAGTGCGCTACCTCGGGCGTGCGCTCACCCTCGACATTCGGGCCTCCCTGTTCGTCGACATCCGGCGCCACGGCGACAGCCTGCGCGTGCACGCCCCGCTCGACGCCGACGTCGGCACACTGGTCCGCGGCTGGCTGCACGACCAGGCCATCCGCCTGCTGGCCTGGCGGCTCGCGCGCATTGCCCGCCGCTTGGGTCGAGCCCCCGCGCGCTTTGCCCTGTCCGACGCGCAGACGCAATGGGGCAGCTGCACCCGGCGCGGCCACGTCCGCCTCAACTGGCGGCTGGTGCAGGCGCCGCTCGCGCTCATCGATTACGTTGCCGCACACGAACTCGCCCACCTCGTCCACCTCGACCATTCGCCACGCTTCTGGGCACAGGTCGCGGAACTGTGCCCGGAAGCGTTGGCAAGGCGCGCCGAGTTGCGCAAAATGAGTAGCGTGCTGTTCCGGGTTTGAGCTTTTAAGGGCGTTTCATCCACGATGCACGCGAAGGAACGCGAAAAAACCGATTGAGTGCTGACGAGCACTGCGCCCTGTGGCGGCTGCAGCGAGACTCCAGGAAGATTAGACTTACTTCGCATTCCTTTACGTCCTTCGCGGACAAATTGTCTTGAGGTCATCATCATGCGAATACTTCACACCATGCTGCGTGTGGCGCCTGGAAGCGCAGGGCGAGGGGCCCCCGCAGGGGGATCGACCCGCTGGAGGGATGCCCCTACCCGCATGTGGATATGTCAAACGAGGCCAGAAGGAATTGCACCATGAGATTACTTCACACCATGTTGCGGGTAGGCGATCTCGATCGCTCGATCGATTTCTATACCAACGTCCTCGGTATGAAACTGCTGCGCCGCAAGGATTACCCGGGCGGCAAGTTCACCCTCGCCTTCGTCGGCTACGACAGCGAAGACAAGGCGGCGGTGCTCGAGCTGACCTACAACTGGGGCGTCGACAAATACGAGATCGGCAGCGGCTACGGCCACATTGCCATCGAGGTCGACGATGCCTATGCCGCGTGCGATGCGGTGGCCGCCAAGGGCGGCAAGGTGCTGCGCCCGGCCGGACCGATGTCGCACGGCACCACGGTGATTGCGTTCATCGAGGACCCGGACGGCTATCCGATCGAATTCATCCAGAAGGGCACCGCAGGATGGGTGAAGGAATGGGCGGAGTGAAGGCGGCGTTCACCCGCGCTGTGCCTACTGACTGATCGCCTTGGTGATCAGCGGCACCAGTGGCTCCGGCAGTTTGATCTTGCCAGACAGGGCAAAGGCCTGGGCATTCTTCGACATCTTGTTCCAGGTCTTGCGGATGATCTCCAGCCATTTCGCCTCATCGTAGTCGGGCTTGCTCTGGGCGAAGGCCAGCATGTAATGCTCGATGAAGACCAGGTCGGCGATATCCTCCAGCAGCTGCGTTTCCGGATTGCTCTTGATGCCGCGCTTGCCGACCGCCTTCTTGACCCGTTCGATCATCGCATCGTCATAGCCGGCCTGGCGCATCAGGTCGCCCGCGGTGTCCGCCTGGAACGAATAAAGCCCCGTGCGCCATGCGTGATAGCCTTCCTTGGTCATCGGATAGGTGTTGCGTGGCACTTTCCAGCGCTGGATGTGCTGGGCGCGTACCGCCAGTTGTGCCGCTTCGGACGCGTCCGGTGCAAAGCGGCCGATCATGTCCGACATGCGTTGGGAATACAGCAGTTCCTTGGGCTGGCCCTCGTCAAGATTGGGGTCTTCCGAATTGGCAGCATCGAACAGCGCTATGGCTTGATTGAAACGTTCCGGGTTCTCGATCATCTTCTGGCTCCTTGGCCGCGGGGCAATAGTGCGATGTATGGGCGATTGTCGCCCGGATCAAGGCCGTTCGTGAATTCCGGCACTGAACTTGTATTCCGGAACTCAGCCTCAAGGTAAATTTAATACGTTTTGCACCCCACTCGCCGGCAGCGGCTCAACCCAAAGGAATCCCGTCATGACCGATCTTTTCTCCCCTGCCCGCTTTGGCGCCATCGAACTGTCCAATCGCGTGGTGATGTCCTCGCTGACGCGCAACC
>JAABQU010000061.1 GCA_011391285.1 Thiobacillus sp. | reverse complement strand
GACCTGTACCGCGCGGCGCATGTCGGCGAGGCTGAAGTTGTCGAGCAGGATCAGCGGTGCGCCGGCGGCGAGGGCCTGTTCGAGTTCGCGGATGGTTTCCACCTCGATCTGCACGCTGACCCGGTCCGCCGCCAGAGTGAATGCCGCCTCCAGCACCTGCGCGATGCCGCCCGCCGCCGCGATGTGGTTTTCCTTGATCAGGATGCCGTCGAACAGGCCGATGCGCTGGTTCTGCCCACCGCCCACCCGCACCGCGTATTTCTCGGCGATGCGCAGGCCGGGCAGGGTCTTGCGGGTGTCGAGGATGGCGGTGTGGGTGCCGCGCACGGCGTCGACGTAGGGCCGGGTGGCGGTGGCCACCGCCGACAGGGTTTGCAGGAAATTCAGCGCCGGGCGCTCGGCGGTCAGCAGGGCGCGGGCATTGCCGCCGATTTCCACCAGCACGTCGCCGGCGGCGACAAAGTCGCCCTCGTTCACCCGCCAGTCGATCGCGCAAGCGAGGTCGAGCGCCTTGAAGCAGGCGTCGAACCACGGCCGCCCGGCGATTACGGCGGCTTCGCGGGTGACGACGCGGGCGCGGGCAGTCTGGCTGGCGGGGATCAGCTGGGCGGTGAGGTCGCCGCTGCCGACGTCCTCGGCCAGCGCGCGGGCGACATCGATTTCGACGGCGGAAGCGATCAATTCGGACATGGGCGGTTAAATTGGGACACGGCGGGTTGAAATCAGCGGAAACGCCTCGACTTGGGTGGCATTGAATATACCCCAGAGCCTATTTCAGCAGGAATCATGCCCCGAGTTGAGTCCGGGATCGGATGGATGCAAGGCGCAGTGCGCCGGCAAGGGTCGTTCCCTTGCCAAGCGCTGCAACGCCGCAGACGCCGATCCTGGTCTCAACCCGAAGGGCCGGTTACCTGCGGGCGCTTGGCCGCGTTGCGGGTCGCTCATTTGGAACGACCAAACTTCGCTCCCCACGCCTTGCCCTGCATCCCGCAGGTAACCGGCTCGGGGCATGATTCCTACTGAAATAGGCTCTTAGACACGAGGTCACCCATGCGTTTTGACAAGCTCACCACCCAGTTTCAACAGGCGTTTTCCGACGCGCAAAGCCTCGCCGTCGGCGGCGACCATGCCTATATCGAGCCGCAGCACCTGCTGCTGGCCCTGCTGAACCAGGAAGGCGGTGGCGCGTCGTCCATCCTGTCGCGCGCCGGCGTGCAGGTGCCGGCGCTGAAGGCGGCGCTGACCCAGGCGCTCACCCGCCTGCCCAAGGTCGAAGGCCAGGGCGGCGAGGTGACGATCTCGCGCGAACTCAACAACCTGTTGAACCTGACCGACAAGGAGGCGATGAAGCGCAACGACGCCTTCATCGCCTCCGAGCTGTTTTTGCTGGCGGCGCTCGACGACAAGGGCGAGACCGGACGCCTGTTGAAGCAGCATGGCGCGCAGAAGGCCGCGCTGGAACAGGCGATCCAGGCGGTGCGCGGCGGCGAGGCCGTGCAGTCGCAGGAGGCCGAGGGCCAGCGCGAGGCGCTCGCCAAATACACCCTCGACCTCACCGCGCGGGCGCGCGAAGGCAAGCTAGACCCGGTGATCGGGCGCGACGACGAAATCCGCCGTTCGATCCAGATCCTGCAACGCCGCACCAAGAACAACCCGGTATTGATCGGCGAGCCTGGCGTCGGCAAGACCGCCATCGTCGAAGGCCTGGCGCAGCGAATTGTGAATGAAGAAGTGCCGGAAACCCTGAAAGGCAAGAAGGTACTGGTGCTGGATCTGGCCGCGCTGCTCGCCGGGGCGAAATATCGCGGCGAATTCGAGGAACGGCTGAAGGCGGTTCTGAAGGAACTGGCGATGGATCCAGGCCGCTACATCATGTTTCTGGATGAGCTGCATACCCTGGTCGGCGCCGGCAAGGCCGAAGGCGCGATGGACGCCGGCAACATGCTGAAACCGGCGCTGGCACGTGGCGAGCTGCACTTGATCGGCGCCACCACGCTCGACGAGTATCGCAAGTATGTCGAGAAAGACGCCGCGCTGGAGCGCCGCTTCCAAAAGGTACTGGTCGACGAACCCAGCGTCGAATCGACCGTCGCCATTCTGCGCGGTCTGCAGGAACGCTACGAACTGCACCACGGCGTGAATATCACCGACCCGGCGATCGTCGCGGCCGCCGAATTGAGTCATCGCTACATTACCGATCGCTTCCTGCCGGACAAGGCCATCGACCTGATCGACGAAGCCGCCGCGCGGGTCAAGATGGAAATCGACTCCAAGCCCGAGGTGATGGACAAGCTCGAACGGCGCATGATTCAGTTGAAGATCGAGCGCGAGGCGGTCAAGCGCGAGAAGGACGATGCTTCCAAAAAACGCCTGCAACTCATCGAAGACGAGTTGCTGACCTTGCAACGCGAATCCAACGATCTGGAAGAAATCTGGAAAGCCGAAAAGGCGCAGGTGCAGGGCAGCGCCCACATCAAGGAAGAAATCGACAAGCTGCGTGGCGAAATGGTCGAGCTGCAGCGCCAGGGCAAGCTGGACAAGGTTGCCGAGATTCAATACGGCAAGCTGCCCGCTCTGGATGCGCAGCTGAAGCATGCCGAATCGGCCGACACCAAGCCCGTGTTCAAGCTGCTGCGCACCGAAGTCGGCGCCGAGGAAATCGCCGAGGTCGTATCGCGTGCCACCGGCATCCCGGTTTCCAAGATGCTGCAGGGCGAGCGCGACAAGCTCTTGCACATGGAAGACAAGCTGCATGGCCGCTTAGTGGGACAGGACGAAGCCGTGCGCGTGGTGTCGGATGCCATCCGCCGTTCACGCGCCGGGCTGTCCGACCCCAACCGGCCGCTCGGCTCCTTCCTGTTCCTCGGGCCCACCGGGGTCGGCAAGACCGAGCTGTGCAAGACGCTCGCCGAATACCTGTTCGATTCCGCCGACCACATGATCCGCATCGACATGAGCGAATTCATGGAGAAGCACTCGGTCGCGCGCCTGATCGGCGCGCCACCCGGCTACGTCGGCTATGAAGAGGGTGGCTATCTGACCGAAGCGGTGCGCCGCAAGCCCTACTCCGTCATCCTGATGGACGAGGTGGAAAAGGCGCACCCGGATGTGTTCAACGTGCTGCTGCAGGTGCTGGACGACGGCCGCCTCACCGACGGCCAGGGCCGCACGGTCGACTTCCGCAACACCGTGATCGTGATGACCTCCAACCTCGGCTCGCAGATGATCCAGAGCATGAGCGGCGACGATTACCAGGTCATCAAGCTCGCCGTGCTGGGCGAAGTGAAGTCCTACTTCCGTCCCGAGTTCATCAACCGCATCGACGAAGTCGTCGTCTTCCACGCCCTGAGCGAACAACATATCGCCAGCATCGCGCGCATCCAGCTGCAGGCATTGGAAAAACGCCTGGCGCAGATGGAAATGAAACTCGACGTGACCGACGCCGCGTTGGCCGAAATCGCCAAGGCCGGTTTCGATCCGGTGTACGGCGCGCGGCCGCTCAAGCGCGCGATCCAGAGCGAACTCGAAAACGCGCTGGCGAAGGAAATCCTGTCCGGCCGCTTCGCGCCCAAGGACATCATCCGCATCGATGCGGAGAACGGGGTGTTCAGCTTCGAAAAATCGGCAGCATAAGCGGCCTGATCGGGTAGGTCAGGTGCGCGAAAGAGGGAGGAATTCCGCCCTCTTTGTTTGTCGGTAATCCGGGGAAACCCCAGGAAACAAGGGGGACACAGACCAATAAGCTTGGCAAAGGCAGACTGAAAATATTTTCAGCGACATTGATTTATATCAATGGATTTCGTGCGGCAGATAGCCGTAGGCTAAGCGGTCAGTATGTTTTCATAGCAGTACCAGACAGTAACCAACAACTGGAGGCTTCTCCCCCGTGCGCCAACTCTTCGTTTCCCTTGCCCTGCTGCTGCTTGCCACATCTGCGCAGGCCGATGCCTCACCTGGTAATCCCAGCTTTACCACCACGCATTTCTCCGGATCCGGCAACTGCACGCAATGCCATAACGGATTGACCGACAGCCAGGGCAATGATGTTTCGATCGTGAGGGACTGGTCGTCCACGATGATGGCCAATTCAACCCGCGACCCATTCTGGAAGGCCAAGGTGCGCAGCGAGATAGCCCGCAATCCGCATCTTGAAAGCGTCATCAACGACAAATGCAGCAAGTGTCATGCGCCGATGGCCAATTACGAGGCCAAAAAAGACGGAACGCTTGCGACGCAGACGATTTTCGGTGGAATCCTCGACGCGGGGCATCCCAAACACAATGCCGCGATGGACGGCGTGAGCTGCACGGTATGTCATCAAATCCCGGATTCGCCGCTGTTGGGCACGCTGAAGGGCATGTCGGGCAACTACACCATCAATACCACCAAGACCCTCTACGGTCAGTATGGTGGCCCCAGCGATACCGCGATCACCCCGCAGCCGATGCGCAACAACACCGGCTATACGCCGACCTTCAGCGCACATGTCAGTCAATCGAAGTTGTGCGCCTCCTGCCATAACCTGAAGACGCCGTATGTCGATGCGGCGGGCAATGTGCTGTCGACGACCCCCGAATCCGAGTTTCCGGAACAGATGCCCTACTCGGAATGGGAGCACAGCGACTATAAGAATCAGGCCAGCTGCCAGGCGTGTCACATGAGCCGCACCGACGGCGTGAAAATTGCGAGTCGTCCAACCTGGATATCCGCGAAACGCGACAATTTCGCGCTGCACGATTTCATCGGCGCGAACAAGCTGATGCTGACCATCTTCAACAACAACAAAACCAAGCTGGGCGTGTTGTCGAATAATTTCGCCGAAACGATCGGCAAGACCGACGCGATGCTGAAAAGCGCTGCCACGGTTTCCCTGTATGACCAGCCCAACACCCCTTCCAAGCTGGATTTCACCCTGAAGGTCACCAGCACGACCGGCCACAAGCTGCCGTCCTCGTACCCGTCACGCCGGGTGTTCCTGCATGTCGTCGTGAAGAGCGACCAGGGCAAGATCGTGTTCGAATCCGGAAAGCTGAGGTCCGACGGCAGCATCGTCGGGGTGGCTTCGGATGGACTACCCGGCAAGTTCGAGCCGCATTACGATGTGATTACCGCGCCAGGCCAGGTCCAGGTGTACGAAGCGATCATGGGCGACAGCAGCGGTGCAGTCACCTATACGCTGCTG
The DNA here is from genome assembly GCA_011391285.1 of Thiobacillus sp. The sequence goes on along the minus strand of JAABQU010000061.1, from coordinate 324 downwards.
CGCGGCGCCAAGTACTTGAAAGACAACCGCCTTCTCCCAACCGGTTTCGACAAGAAGACTGCGCCCTCCGATATCCGGGCCGTCGGCGCCGCGTGGGATGCCAACTTTGTCGGCGGCAGCGACAACGTCCGTTACTCGGTAAGCGGCTTGCCTGATGGCAAGTATTCGGTCAGGGCCGAGCTGGTTTATCAGACATTGGCCCACGGGTTCGCCAAGGACTTGTTCAGCGATACCGTCACGCCTGAAGTCGTCGAATTCAAGGCCATGTACGATGCCATACCCGAAAAGGCGACCGTGATTGCCGACGTCGAATTCACCGGCAAC
>JAABQU010000060.1 GCA_011391285.1 Thiobacillus sp. | reverse complement strand
GACTACGGTCCGGTGAAAGCCGACCTGCCCGGCCGCCACAACGGCGTGCTGGTATCGCAGGACAACGGCGAGGCCGTGGCCTACGCGCTGTGGAAACTGGAAGACCGCGGCCGCATGTTCGTCGCGCCCGGCGACAAGCTGTACGAAGGCATGATCATCGGCATCCACAGCCGCGACAACGACCTGGTGGTCAACCCGATCAAGGGCAAGCAGCTTACCAACGTGCGGGCTTCCGGCACCGACGAAGCCGTACGCCTGACCACACCGATCAAGCTGACACTGGAATCCGCGGTGGAATTCATCGACGACGATGAACTGGTCGAAATCACCCCGAAGTCGATCCGCATCCGCAAGCGCCACCTGCAGGAACACGAGCGCAAGCGCGCCAACCGCGCTGCTGCTTGAATGAAACCCGGCTCCGGCCGGGTTTTTTCATGCCTTGACGGGTAAAATCGCCGCCATGCAACCTGTCGAAATCGGCCTCCTCGTCGGCCTTGCCGTCCTCATCCTGATGACTGCCTACCTGCTGCTGCGCTTGCATGCGCTACGGCAGGCGCAGACCGGCCTGCCCGCGCTGCTGACGCAGGACATGGAAGCCCGCCACCGCGCGGTGCTCACCGACCTGCACGCGGGACTCGCGCAGCAGTCCGACCGCATGCAGTCCCAGCTTTCCACCCTGCAGATTGCCCAGACCGAACGGCTGGCGGAAACCCGGGAAACCGTCACCAGCCACCTTGGCCAGTTCCAGACCGCGATGCTGGAAAAGCTGATCGAGCAGGGACGCGCCGAGCAGAGCCTGCTGCAGGACACGTTGAAAGGCATGACCGCGCACTTCAATGAGCGCGTGCAGCAACTGTCGCAGACCGTCGACGGCCGGCTCAATGAAATCTCCGGCAAGGTGGCCGAGCGGCTCGACGAAGGCTTCAAGAAAACCAATGAGACCTTCACTTCGGTGATGTCGCGACTGGCGGTGATCGACGAGGCGCAGAAGAAGATCGAAGGCCTGGCATCCAACGTCGTGTCGCTGCAGGAAATATTGGGCGACAAGCGCTCGCGCGGCGCCTTTGGCGAAGTGCAGCTGGAAGCGCTGGTGCGCAACAGCCTGCCGCCCGACGCATACGCCTTCCAGCACACCCTGAAAAGCGGCGCCCGTGCCGACTGCGTGCTGATCCTGCCCGAGCCGACCGGCACCGTGTGCGTCGATTCCAAGTTTCCGCTGGAAAACTACAGCCGCATGTTCGACGACAGCCTGCCGGTCGCCGAACGCGAGACCGCCAAACGACAGTTCAAGGCTGACGTCAAAAAGCACGTCGACGACATCGCCGCCAAGTACATCGTCGAGGGCGAAACCTCCGACGGTGCGGTGATGTTCCTGCCGGCGGAAGCGGTGTTCGCCGAGATTCACGCCTACCATCCCGATCTGGTCGAGCACGCGCAGAAAAAACGCGTGTGGCTCACCTCGCCGACCACGCTGATGGCGGTGTTGAACACTGCGCGCGCGGTGATCCGCGACTCGGAAACGCGGCGCATGGCGCACGTGATCAAGGACGAGCTCGGCAAGCTGGCGAAGGATTTCGCACGCTTCGACGAGCGCATGAAGAAACTTGCCAGCCACATCGAACAGGCCAGCAAGGATGTCGGCGAGGTGCGCATTTCCAGCGACAAGATCAGCCGCCGGTTCCAGCAGATCGAGCGGGTCGAGCTCGAGCATCCGGACACGGTTACCACGCGCCTGCTCGACAGCGACGACTGATTGCATGGGCTGGTTTTCCCGCTGGCGGCGCGCCCGCATTCTTGGACGGCACGCCATCCCGCACCAGGCTTTCGAAGCAGCGGCCGCCCGGTTGCCGATCCTGCACGGGCTCGACGCAGCGGAGCGAACGCGCCTGCGGGAGACCGCAAGCCTGTTCATCCACGACAAGACATTTTCAGCCGCGGGTGGTGCCGAGGTGGCCGATGCCACCCGGCTTGTCATCGCCCTGCAGGCCTGCCTGCTGACGCTCAATCTTGCTGAAGACAGCTACCGTGGCTGGAACGAGATCATTCTTTATCCCGATGAGTTTCTGCGCCAACACGAGGAAGTGGACGAGGCTGGCGTGGTGCATCACTCGCGCGACATCCTGGCAGGCGAATCCTGGCATGGCGGCCCGCTGGTACTGTCGCTGGCCGACGTGGCGAGCAGCGGCCAGGCTGATGGCGTCAACGTAGTGCTGCACGAGTTCGCCCACAAGCTCGATATGCTCAACGGTGATGCCAACGGCTTTCCGCCGCTGCATCGAGGCATGAACGCCACCATCTGGTCAGGGGTGTTAAGTCAGGCGTATGACGATTTCTGCAAGCGTGTCGATGCTGGCGAAGAGACTGCGATAGATCCTTACGCCAGTTACGACCCGGCCGAGTTCTTTGCCGTATTGACCGAAGTGTTCTTCGAAACGCCCGGCCTCCTGCTGGACGAATACCCCGCGGTTTACCGGCAACTGCAGCAGTTCTACCGGCAGAATCCACGACAACGTCTGGGGGAAATTGCATGAGCCCGATCCGCCCACGCATCGCAGCCCGCATGGCCGGCATCGCGGCGTTTCACGTGATGGATATCCTGGCACGCGCCCAGGCCTTGCAGGCTGCCGGGCGCGACATCATCCACCTCGAGATCGGCGAGCCCGACTTTGCCACCCCTGCCCCCATCATCGAGGCCGGGGTCGCGGCACTACGCGCCGGGCAGACCCATTACACCGGCGCCCTGGGCCTGCCGCTCCTGCGCGAGGCCATCGCCGGGTTTTACGCGACCCGCTGGCAGGCTGCAGTCGATCCTGCGTGCATCATCGTCACACCCGGTGCGTCGGGTGCACTACTGTTGGCACTGGGCCTGCTGGCCGGACCCGGCGACGAGGTCCTGATGGCCGACCCCGGCTATCCCTGCAACCGCCATTTCGCACGGTTCTGCGAGGCCCGCGCGGTGAGCGTACCGGTCGACGCCAGCAGCGGTTTCCAGCTCACGCTGAAACTGATCGAGCGACACGCCAGTCCGGCCACCCGTGCCGTCCTGATCGCGAGTCCATCCAATCCCACCGGAACCGCGATCGCAGCGGACGAACTTGCACGCATTCATGACTGGTGTGCGGCACAGGGTGTCGCCCTGATCGTCGACGAAATCTATCTGGCGCTCACCTACGACGGCGGCGAACACAGCGCCGCACGATGGGACGATGTATTCGTCGTCAACAGCTTCTCGAAATACTTTCTCATGACAGGCTGGCGGCTGGGCTGGCTGCTAGCCCCTGCCTGGGCGATGGCAGACTTGGAGCGGCTGGCACAAAACCTGTTCCTGGCTGCTCCGACCCCGGCGCAGCATGCAGCACTGGCGGCATTCTCACCTGACACCCTGACCGAACTCGAAACCCGCAAGGCTGAACTCCGCGCACGCCGCGACTTTTTGCTGCCCGCATTGCGCGAGCGCGGCTTTCTCATCCCCACGCAACCACAGGGCGCCTTCTATTTATATGTGGACTGCCAGGCGCATGCCGATGACAGCTTTGGATTTGCCCGGGCCTTGCTGGAACAGGCCGGGGTCGCGGTTACACCCGGTATCGATTTTGGCCAGCATCAACCGCAACGCTATCTGCGCGTGGCCTACACCCAGCCGCTCCCGCGCCTGGTTGAGGCAGTTGCCCGGCTGGATGACTACCTGAAGACATAGCTTTTCCTCATCCTCGTGGAACTGCAGGCGTAAAAAACCGGCCCGAAGGCCGGTTAGATTACTGAGGCAGCCGAGGTTGCCTTTTGCTTGAAAGAAACGCCGGAATTCACCCGCAAGGGGCAGGCCGCAGTTGCCCCCGCAATGAGGGGGCTATGGCTGTAAAGCTGCTAAAGCAGCAACATTCATGCACTAAAGCCAACGAACCGGCAACAACCACGCTCAGTTGGCGCGGCGCTTGAATTCGTTGGTGCGGGTGTCGATTTCGATCATGTCGCCGATCTCGACGAAGGCGGCCACCGGTAGCTCGTACCCGGTGGGCTTGATGCGCGCGGGTTTCATCACCTTGCCCGAGGTGTCACCGCGCACGGCGGGCTCGGTGTACTCGACTTCACGCACGACGGTGGTGGGCATCTCGACCGAGATCGCCTTGCCGTCGTAAAACACCACTTCGAGCGGCATGCCGTCGTCGAGGTAGTTCAACGCATCGCCGAGGTTGTCGGCTTCGATCTCGTACTGGTTGTATTCGCTGTCCATAAACACATACAGCGGATCGGCAAAGTAGGAATAGGTGCATTCCTTGCGGTCGAGGTTGACGGTTTCGAATTTGTCGTCGGCGCGGTAGACGCTCTCGGTGCCGGAACCGTTGAGCAGATTCTTGAGCTTCATCTTGACGACGGAAGAGTTGCGGCCGGATTTCGAGAATTCGGCCTTTTGCACCACCATCGGGTCTTTGCCAATCATCACGACGTTGCCGGCGCGGAGTTCCTGTGCGATTTTCATGGGTGTATCCTGCTGCGTGCAGCTTCTAAGGGTTTGAAAAACCGTTTATTTTAACTTGTTTTTTGCAAAATCCACCAGCTTGTCGGATAACCGTCCGGCCCGTCCGAGGTGGTCGCACCACAGGCCCGCATGCCGTTCGATTACGGCCTGTTGCGCACGCCAGGCGGCCCAGCAGGCCGCCAGATCGTCCTCGTCCGGGATGCCGTTCCAGTGGCGCCACATGCCGCTTACCGAACGTGCGGCTGCGCGGTCCAGCCCTTCGGTGTAATGCGCTAGCAAGGCGTTCAACTTGTCCCAGTGCACCGCGTCCGCCTGCGGATACGCCTGCCACACCAGCGGACGCGCCGCCCACTGCGCCCGCACGCAGGAGTCTTCGCCGCGTACGAAATTGAGGTCGCACGCCCACAGCAGATGATCATACGTATCCTGGTCCAGAAACGGCAGGATGTGCAGCCGCAGGGCGCCGCGCCGGTGCAGCGCGCCCGCCTGCAGATCGAGGATCGACAGCCACGCCGCCAGTTGCGGGAGGATCCGGCCTTCCGGAACGACACAGGTGACCGGACGGGCATCGGCCACCCAGGCGTCGAGCAACGCGGGAAGCGCCGGATTCTCGTAGGCGAACAGCGACACCCGCAACTCATCCGCCTGCGGCGCGTCCAACCCGAACTGGCGCCAGAAAGCCGGCACCCCGTCGCGCACGAACGCCATGCGTCGCCTGGCGAGGTCCGACTCGGCCAGCAAGCCGCCGGTTTCCGGGGTATAGCCGGGAAAGAAGAAATAGCGGGTCAGCGGCAAGCGCGGGTGCGGCGACGGCAGGCCGTGGTGTTCGGCCACCCAGGGTTCGGCGCTGAGGTATTCGAGATTGATCCAGACCGGCGGCGGATGCCGTTCACTCATCGCGGTCAGATAGGCCTCCGGCAAGGCACAGCCAAAGGCATCGATCACCACCTGCGCCGGCGCGGTCGCGGCAAACGGCGTGCGCCAGGCGCAGACCGTCACCCCTTCGCAGCCCTGTTCGGCCGCATCCGG
>JAABQU010000059.1 GCA_011391285.1 Thiobacillus sp. | reverse complement strand
CGCTGGCCGGCACCGAGGCACTCGAGCCGCTGGAGTTCGTGCGCACCATCGCGGTGGCGCGCATCTGCATGCCGAAGAGCTTCGTGCGCCTGTCCGCCGGCCGCCAGCAGATGAGCGACGCGGTGCAGGCCTTGTGTTTCCTGGCCGGCGCCAACTCGATCTTCTATGGCGAAAAGCTGCTCACCACCGGCAACCCCGAGTGGGAGCGCGACCAGCGCCTGTTCGATTCGCTGGGCCTGACTGCACTGTGAGTTTCGCTGTGTTATGAGTTTTTCCGGGCTGACCCGCCTGCAGCAGGGGCTGGCTGCGCTGAAGGACGATCATCTCGAGCGCCACCGCCGCATCCTCGACGGCGCGCAGGGCGCGCACGTGACGGTCGACGGCCAGCGCGTCGTCTCCTTCTGCAGTAACGACTATCTCGGGCTGGCCGCCGATCCAACGCTGGTGGCCGCCGCGCACGCCGCCGTCGACCAATGCGGCGTCGGCGCGGGTGCGGCGCATCTCATCACCGGCCATCATCGTTTGCATGACGACTTCGAAGCGGCGTTTGCGCGCTTCGTCGGCAAGCCGGCGGCGCTGCTGTTTTCCTCCGGCTATCTGGCCAACCTTGGCGTCCTGACTGCGCTCGTTACCAAGAAGGGCGAAGTCTTCGCCGACAAGCTCAACCACGCCTCGCTGGTCGATGCCGCGCAGCTGTCGGGCGCAAGTTTCACCCGCTATCGCCACAATGACCTGGCGCAGCTTGAAGGCCAGTTGGCAGCGAGCACGGCGCAGGACAAGCTCATCGTGTCTGACCTGGTGTTCAGCATGGACGGCGATATCGCGCCGGTCGACGCGCTGCTCGATCTGGCCGAACGCTACGACGCGTGGCTGTACCTTGACGATGCGCACGGCTTCGGCGTGCTTAACGAGGGGCGTGGCGGCATGACCGATCGCGCCCGCGCGACCGACCGCGTGATTTATCTGGCCACGCTCGGCAAGGCGGCCGGGGTGGCGGGCGCAGCCGTGGCCGCACACGAAAGCGTGATCGACTGGCTGGTGCAGAAGGCGCGCCCCTATATCTACACCACCGCCTCGCCGCCTCTCCTGGCCGCCTGTCTGCTGGAAAGCCTGCGCCAGATCGAGGCAGGCGAAGCCCGGCGCGCCCGGCTGCGCAGTTACATCGCGCAGCTGCGTGAAGGCCTGGCCGGGCTGAAGCTGGGGTCGCTGATGCCGTCCGACACGCCGATCCAGCCGCTGGTGATCGGTGCCAACGCCGATGCAATGCGCCTGTCGCAGGTCCTGCTTGAACGCGGCCTGCTGGTGCCGGCGATCCGGACGCCGACGGTGCCCGCCAACACAGCCCGGCTGCGCATCACCTTGTCGGCCGCGCACAGCGCGGACGATGTCTCACAACTGGTCGAGGCCCTGCATGCCATCGCCTAAACCCGTTCTCGCGCTGGTACACGGCTGGGGCATGAATGCCCGCGTATTCGACGCGCTGGCGGAATTGCTGGTGGCTGATTTCGACGTGCGTGCGTTCAATCTTCCCGGCCATGGCGGGCGCGATTCGCTGGCGGACAATACCCTGCGGGGCTGGGCGGACGATCTCGCCGAGCAGTTGCCTGACAACGCCATGCTGCTCGGCTGGTCGCTCGGCGGACAGGTGGCGATGCGTGCGACGCTCGATCATCCGCACAAGATCACACGTCTGGTGCTTTTGGCTTCGACGCCGAAATTCGTTGCGACGGAGACGTGGACGCGCGGCATGGCGATGGCCGACCTGGCTGATTTCGGCGCGGCGCTGCTGGCCGATCCAGAGGCCACGCTGCTGCGCTTCCTGAGCCTGCAGACGCGCGGCATGCCGGGGCAGAAAGCCCTGCTGCAGCAATTGCGGCAGACGCTGCTGGCCGCACCCGTGGCGCGCAGCGAGGCGCTGGCGGGCGGGCTGGCGATTCTGCGTGACACCGACCTGCGGGCGGAACTGCCGCGCCTGACGCAGCCGACCCTGGTGCTGCACGGCGCGCTCGACACCCTGACCCCGCCGGCCGCCGGCGCCTGGCTGGCCGAGACCCTGCCCGCGGCGCGGCACGTCGAGTTCGACCGTGCCGCGCATGCGCCGCACTTGTCGCACGGCGAAGACGTGGCCGCTGCGATCGGGCGCTTCGCCCATGGCTGACGAGCGTGACCGTTCTCCTCTCCCCAACCCTACCCCGTTGAAGGGGGAGGGCGCAGGCGCCATGCCCAAACCGGTTGATGAACTCGACTACGCCGAAGTGCGGCGCGCGTTCGACCGCGCCGCCGTCAGCTACGATGCGCACGCAGTGCTGCAGCGCGAGGTGTGTAATCGCCTGCTGGAGCGCCTTGATTTCATGAGCCTGCAGCCGGCCCGCGTGCTCGATGTCGGCAGCGGCACCGGCTACGGCCTGGCGCATCTGCGCACGCGCTACGCAGCGGCCGAGCTCTGCGCGGCCGATATCGCTCCGGCCATGCTGGCGGCGGCGCGGGCACGTCTGCCGCAGCCGACGTGGGCGCAGCGCGCCCTGCAGCGTTTGGCGCCCAACCCGACCAAGCTCAGCCACTTGATGTGCGCCGACATGGAGCGGCTGCCGCTTGCGCCCAACAGCATGAACCTGGTGTGGTCTAGTCTGGCGCTGCAGTGGGCGCATGATCTGGAAGCCACCCTCAAGGGCTTTCATCGGGTGCTCGCACCGGGCGGGCTGTTGATGTTCGCCACCTTCGGCCCCGACACGCTGAAGGAACTGCGCGCCGCCTTTTCTTCGATCGACGATGCGCCGCACGTCAACCGCTTCACCGACCTGCACGACGTCGGCGACATGCTGGTGAATGCCGGCTTTTCCAGCCCGGTGATGGAAATGGAAATGCTCACGCTGACCTATGCCGATCTCAAAACCCTGATGCGTGATCTCAAGGGCATCGGTGCGCACAACGCGGCGGCGAGCCGGCGACGCGGCCTGCTCGGCAAGTCGACGTGGGCGCGGCTGGAGCAGGCCTACGAATCGCATCGGCTGGAGGGTCGGTTGCCCGCCACCTTCGAGGTGATCTACGGCCATGCCTGGACGGGCGACAAGACGCAGCGCGAGGACGGCCGCCAGGTGATCCAGTTCGCCATCGGCGAGCGCAAAAGGAAGCTAGGGCGGCCGTGAAAGGCCTGTTCGTCACCGGCACCGACACCGGCGTCGGCAAGACGCAGGTGGCGGTGGCGCTGATCCACGCGCTGCGCGCACGCGGCTTGCGCGTGGCGGCGATGAAACCGGTGTCGGCCGGGAACGCCCCGGGTGAACTGAACGAGGACGTGGTGGCGCTGTTGCAGGCGGCCAATGTGGCGGCCGATCTCCGCGACGTGAATCCCTACGCATTCGAGCCGGCGATTGCGCCGCATATCGCCGCGCAGCAGGCGGGTGTTCGGATCGATCTGGACGTGATCCTTGAAGCGTATGGCCGGCTTGCCGCCGCCGCCGATGTCGTGGTGGTCGAAGGCGCCGGTGGCTGGCGCGTGCCGTTGAACGGGCACCAGGACCTGGCTGACCTGGCGCAGCATCTGGCGCTGCCGGTCGTGCTGGTGGTGGGCCTGCGCCTGGGGTGTCTCAATCATGCGCTGCTGACTTCCGAATCGATCGCGCACCGCAAGCTGCCCTTGGGAGGGTGGGTGGGCAATGCGATCGATCCGGACATGGCCTGCCAATCCGAAAATGTCGCGTCGCTGCGGGCGCGTTTGCCGGGCCCCTGTCTGGGGATACTTTCTTACCAGTCGGATCTGGTCCCGTTGTCTAGTCCCTCCGAATGGCTTGTCCTGCCTGATGAAGAAGCAAATAAGAATAGAATTAAATAACGATGTTTTATCGATAAATCAATAAGTTAGGTGATCTGCTCGTCTTGTTGGCGACGCTGGCGCCGTGTTATCGTCTGCGACATATTGCCGCACTCGGTTTCTTCCATTCCTAGGCATGGATCAGGTGAATACGGAGGACTGTGTGGGCGAGTCAGCAGGCGCATTTGTATTTGAATCCCGCCCCAACCAATCGCTGACGCGCCCTCAGGAACGGCTCGTTTTCTGGAGCCTTGCGGCACTGTGCTTTGCTTCGGCGAGCGTATTTGCGCTGATGGGCTACTGGCTGATCCTGCCTTTCGCCGGATTGGAAATAGGTGTGCTTGCGTGGGCATTCGATTCGCTGCGCAGACGCGAATCCGACTACGAATGCCTGGTAATAGAGGGCGACGTGGTGCGACTGGAATGGCGTGCCGGTGAACACAGTGGTCGCCGTGAGATGAATCGCCACTGGGTGCGCGTGACATGCGGATGCAGGAAGCCGGGGCTGGATTGCCGACTGAGCCTGAGCTCGCATGGACGCGCAACGGAAGTCGGACAGTATTTGAATGATGAAGCGCGGCTGCAACTGGCTGCCACGCTGCGCAACAGGTTGCATGAATAAGGACAGGCATCGGGGTGCAGGGCAGCGCAACCCGGGTAGCAACGACACCAATAATGGGTACGAGAGGACGGGGGACACGATGAAAAATATCTGGCAACGGGCAGGGATGATGGGAGCGGCGCTGGCGGCCAGCGGCTCGGCACTGGCGGAGTACGGCTATAACCTCCAGGTGCCGGCAAGCCAGGTGGCGCAGGATGTGTTTCAGTTGCACAACCTCATCATGCTGGTGTGTCTGGGAATCTTTGTCGTGGTGTTCGGCGCGATGTTCTATTCGCTGATCAAGCACCGCAAGTCGGCTGGCCACAAGGCCGCACACTTCCACGAGAACACGACGGTCGAAGTCATCTGGACGGTGATTCCCTTCATCATCCTGATGGGCATGGCCTATCCCGCAGCCAAGGTGGTGATCGACATGAAGGACACCTCCAATCCGGACCTCACCGTGAAAATCACCGGCTATCAGTGGAAGTGGAGTTATGACTACCTGAACGACGGCATCAGCTTCTACAGCAATCTATCCACGCCTCGCGAGCAGATCCAGGGTACGGCGGAAAAGGGCGAGCACTATCTGCTTGAGGTCGACGAGCCGATGGTGGTGCCGGTCGGCAAGCGCGTTCGCCTGCTGATCACCGCAAACGACGTGCTCCACGCCTGGTGGGTGCCCGCACTCGGCGCCAAGCAGGACGCGATTCCCGGCTTCATTCGCGACAGCTGGTTCAAGGCCGACAAGATCGGCACCTATCGCGGCCAGTGCGTCGAACTGTGCGGCAAGGATCACGGCTTCATGCCGATCGTGGTCGAAGTGGTCTCGGAAGACGACTACGCGGCCTGGGTTGCCAAGAAGAAGGGGACAGCCGCAGTGGCGTCAGCCGACAACACCAAGACCTTCGAGATGACTGATCTGGTCGCGCGGGGCGAGCAGGTCTATCAGGCCAACTGTGCAGCCTGCCACCAGGCAGACGGCATGGGGATGGCAGGCGTGTTCCCGGCGATCAGCGATTCCAAAGTGGCCAAAGGTCCGATCGGCGACCACATCGCCCTCGTGTTGAACGGCGTGCCGGGTACTGCCATGTCGGCATTTGCCGGCATGCTGTCCGATGCCGATATCGCAGCGGTGGTGACCTACCAGCGCAACGCGTGGAACAACAAGAT
>JAABQU010000058.1 GCA_011391285.1 Thiobacillus sp. | reverse complement strand
CCCCGGCGGGCAGGTTCAACTGCCGGGCCAGCAGGATGGCGGGAAGGAAAACGAGATGCAGGGGAGGCCACCACGCGGGCTGTCGCCAGAGATAACTCAGTACAGCGGCAATCGCCCCTTGTGCCAGGGCGAGTTGCCACAGGACGGGCTGATACGTGAAAGGGATTTGCAGCAGGCGATTCAACAGCACCGCCAGCAACACGGCAGCGCACTGGATGATGAGCGACTGTAGGCTGACCGGCAGGCGGCGCGTCATCATCCGGAACTGCAGGCCGGATTCAGGCCGCGGCGGTCAGTTCGATCCGGGCCTCGGCCTCAGCTTTGGCCTTGCGGGTCTTGCCGGCGCGCGCGGGCATGTTGCACAGGCCGCACACATACTTGTCATGCAGGTCGTCGGGGTGCACAACGAAGTGGCCGCCGCAGCCGCTGCAGACGGCGGTTTCGAGCATGCGGCTTTCGAAGAAGCGATTCAGGGTCCAGGCGCGGGTGAAACTCAGCACGGCATCGATCTGGTTGGTGTACAGGTATTCCTGATACAGGCGGTAGCTCTTCAACACGGCCTCGATGCCGCTGCAGTCGCTGTTTTTGCTGAGGTAGCGGTGAATGTTGATGAACAGCGAGGAATGCACGTTGGGCAGCCAAGTCAGGAACCAGTCGGTCGAGAACGGCAGCATGCCCTTGGGTGGCGACACGCCTTTGACTTCCTTGTAGAGCTTGAGCAAGCGTTCGCGCGACAGCGTGGTTTCGCACTCCAGCACCTGAGGGCGGGCGCCAAGTTCGATCAGTTCGATCGCCAGCTGGGTGTCGCGCATTTCGGTCAGCAGACTTTTCTTGCTCATTTTGACACTCCCTAATTTTTGTTGGCGTGACGCAGCAGAATCAGGCGAAGGCTTCCACAGCCTGGCCCGCCATCAGGATGGCGGCGTGGGATTGCGCCAAAGCACGATCCTTGGTGTAGCTGGTCAGCATGTTCAGCACCATGCCGTCATCGAAGCGGAAGCGCGACACCAGCATGCCGGAGCCGGCCAGCTTGAGAATCTGCGCGGGAGTCAGCGTCTCGATCAGGTCGGCAACGTCCTGGCTGATGCCCAGGCGGAAAACGGCGGTCGTCTTGTCGTGTTGGATCATGTTTTGCGCCAGCATCAGGTAGTTCAGATTGACGTCGCGCATTTCGTCCAGCATTTCGTCCAGTTTCATTTTCCTGTCCTTCACCGTTGAATTTTTTTCGAATTCACACTTAAGTCAGCGTGGTGAATTCGTTTTCGGACGACACCCAGGAAAGTTAATGTGGAGAAGCGCTGTATTGCCTGACAGACATGACCAACCAGCGATGTAGGTGTTTGTCCTACACGCGGGCCTGGCGGTCGAAACGCGCGGCACGCGCAGCGAAAAGCGTGCGCCTTGCCGAGCATCAATTACGTGGATTAACTGTGCCTTGGCACACGGGATGGCGCAAATCGGCGCAGGCATGGGCCCACGCCAGGGGCGCTTAGCCTGGACGCTCCTCAGCTGCGCTTGTAGACATCCTCGAAGCGCACGATATCGTCCTCGCCCAGATAGGTACCCGACTGCACCTCGATCATGTGCAGGTCGATCTTGCCGGGGTTTTCCAGCCGGTGCGACGTGCCGAGCGGGATGTAGGTGGACTGGTTCTCGGTCAGCAGCATGACCTCCTCGCCGCAGGTGACGCTGGCTGTGCCAGACACGACGATCCAGTGCTCGGCGCGGTGATGGTGCATCTGCAGGCTGAGCTTCTCGCCCGGCTTGACCATGATGCGCTTGACCTGGAAACGCTCGCCCTCGTCGATGCCCTCGTACCAGCCCCAAGGGCGGTAGACCTGCTTGTGGACGAGATGCTCGCAGCGCTTTTCCGACTTCAGGCGATCAACCAGCTTCTTCACGTCCTGCACCTGGTCCTTCTTCGCCACCAGTACCACGTCGGCAGTTTCCACCACCACCAGTTCCGATACGCCAAGCATCGCCACCATGCGGGTTTCAGCCCGAACGAAGTTGTTACGGGCATTTTCCAGCATGACGTCGCCGCGGATGGCATTGCCTTGCCCGTCCTTGGTCGCCACTTCCCACAACGCCGACCAGGAGCCGATGTCGTTCCATTCGATGTCGGCCGGCACCACGGCAGCGCGTCGGGTGTGCTCCATCACCGCGTAGTCGACCGACTCGGACGGGCAGGCCTCAAATTCGGCGGGGGCGAGCCGCACGAAATCCAGGTCGGGCGTGGCGGCATCGAGCGCAGCGCGGCTGGCTTCCAGAATGTCCGGGCGCAGGGCCTGGAGTTCGTCGAGAAAATCGGCCGCGCGGAACAGGAACATGCCGCTGTTCCAGAAATAGTCGCCGGAATCGACATACTGCTGCGCGGTGGCCAGGTCGGGTTTTTCGACAAAGGCCGCCACCTCGTATGCGCCCGCACCCTCCGCCAGCGGCGCGCCCTTGCGGATGTAGCCGTAGCCGGTCTCCGGGGTGGCCGCGACGATGCCGAAGGTGGTCAGGCGACCGTTCTGCGCCGCCTCGGCCGCGCTGCGGATGGCCGCATGGAAGGCCGCGACATTGCCGATCAGGTGGTCGGCCGGCAACACCAGCATCAATGCGTCTGGATCGTCGCGCGACAGCATCAGCGCGGCCACGGCAATGGCCGGCGCGGTGTTGCGCCCGACCGGTTCCAGCACGATGGCACGCGGCTTCGTGCCGATCTGCCGCATCTGCTCGGCGATCATGAAGCGGTGCTCGACGTTGCACACCATCAGCGGTGCAGCCATTTCCGGCATGTCCGACAGACGGCTGACCGTGTCCTGCAGCAGGCTCTGGTCGCTGGTGAGCGGCAGCAGCTGCTTGGGCAGGGCCGCGCGGGACAAGGGCCACAGGCGGGTGCCCGAGCCCCCGGAAAGAATGACGGGATGGAGTTTGGTCATGTCATGTGCTCTGCTAAAAAATACATTTCATTGATTACGGCAAATCCTGCGCCAGACACAGGGCCAACGTGGTTTCCCAATCGGGCAGCCGCATGCCGAAGGTCGTGGCAAGCCTGGCGCAATCCAGCTGCGAATTGGCCGGACGTGCCGCAGGCGTGGGATAGCCAGCGGTCGGAATCGCCGTGAGCCGGGCAAGCTTTTCATCCCCATTGGCCAGATGCGCCAGAATTGCTGCGGTGAAGCCGTGCCAGCTGGTACGTCCGCCACAACTCAGATGATAGACACCGGATGTTGCCGCCGGATCGGCCCGATCCAGCCAGCGAGCCACCACCAAAGCCGTCGCCTCGGCGATCATGCGCGACCAGGTGGGGGCACCGAACTGGTCGTCGACAACCGCCAGGCTGTCTCGTTCGCGCGCCAGCCGCTGCATGGTCAGCAGAAAATTGCGCCCGCGCAGGCCGTAGACCCAGCTGGTGCGCAGGATCAGATGGGATATGTCGGCGTGCTGTATCGCCTGCTCCCCCGCCAGCTTGGTCGCACCGTACACACCCAGCGGATTGGGCACGTCCGCCTCGGTGTAGGCACCGGACTTCTTCCCGTCGAAGACGTAGTCGGTGGAAAAATGCACCAGCGGAATGCCGCGTGCCGCGGCTGCCAGCGCAAGTTCGCCTGGCGCGGCGGCATTGATGGCGTATGCCAGCTCGGGCTCGGATTCGGCCTTGTCCACCGCCGTGTAGGCGGCAGGGTTGACGATCAGGTCCGGCGCGATGGCATCCACGCTGCGGCGGATGCCCGTCGTGTCGGCGAGATCGAGGCGGCTGCGGTCGGCGGCGATCACCTCTCCCAGCGGCGCCAAAGTGCGTTGCAGTTCCCACCCAACCTGGCCGTTGACGCCGGTCAGCAGGATCCTCACGGGAACACCTCGCACTCGGCGAGCGGCAGGGCCGCCTGGTCCTTGACGGACAGTAGCGGTGTGCCGTCCAGCGGCCAGTCTATATTGAGTGCCGGATCGTTCCACTGCAGGCTGCGCTCGAACGCCGGCAAGTAGTAGTCGGTGGTCTTGTAGAGAAACTCTGCATATTCGGAGAGCACCAGGAAGCCGTGTGCGAACCCGGGCGGGATCCATGCCATCTCGTGCATCTCGGCCGACAGCCGCATGGTGGCGGCGCGTCCGAAGTGTGGCGAACTGCGGCGCAGGTCCACCACGACATCGAACACCTCCCCCGCCACCACCCGCACCAGTTTGCCCTGCGGCTGGCTGATCTGGTAATGCAGCCCGCGCAGCACGCCCTTTGCCGAACGTGAATGGTTGTCCTGCACGAACTCGGCGTCGATCCCGATCCCGGCAAAGGCTTTGCGGTTGTAGCTCTCAAAAAAGAAACCGCGCGCGTCGCCGAACACCTTGGGGCGCAGCAGCAGGACATCGGGATGCTGGGTTGCGATGATCTGCATCAGAACACCCGGTCGTTCAGCACGTCGATCAGGTAGCGCCCGTAGCCGTTTTTCATCAGGGGTGCTGCCAGCGCCTGAAGTTGGGCGGCATCGATGAAGCCCTGGCGGTAGGCGATTTCTTCCGGGCAGGCGATCTTCAGCCCCTGGCGCTTCTCGATGGTCTGGATATAGAGCGCCGCCTCGATCAGCGAGTCGTGGGTGCCGGTGTCGAGCCAGGCCTGGCCGCGCCCCATCACCTGCACGTCGAGTTCGCCCCATTCCAGGTACTGGCGGTTGATGTCGGTAATCTCCAGTTCACCACGTGACGACGGTTTCAAGGCACGCGCAATGTCGATCACCCGGTTGTCGTAGAAATACAGGCCGGTGACGGCATAGCGCGACTTCGGCTTGGTGGGCTTTTCCTCCAGGCTGACCGCACGCCCGGCGCCGTCGAATTCAACCACGCCGTAGCGCTCGGGATCGGTCACCGGATAGGCGAACACGGTGGCGCCGTGCGCGCGCTGCCCGGCTGCCTGCATGTCCTGGCTCAGCTCGTGACCATAGAAAATGTTGTCGCCCAGTATCAGGGCGCTGGAGTCATTGCCGATGAAATCGCTGCCGATCAGGAAGGCCTGCGCCAGTCCCTCGGGCGCGGCCTGCACCGCATATCGAATGTTGAGCCCCCACTGAGCACCGTCGCCCAGCAGTTGCTCGAAACGTGGCGTGTCCTGCGGCGTGGAAATCAGCAGGATGTCGCGGATGCCCGCCAGCATCAGCGTGGTCAGCGGGTAATACACCATGGGCTTGTCGTAGACCGGCAGCAGCTGCTTGGAGACCACCTGGGTGATGGGATAAAGCCGGGTGCCGGAGCCGCCGGCGAGGATGATGCCCTTGCGTGTGGTCATGGCTAGCGTGCAGCGTAGTTTTCGGAAACCCAGTTGCGGTATTCGCCACTGGTCACGTGTTCCACCCAGTCCTGGTTGGACAGATACCAGGCCACCGTCTTGCGAATCCCGCTCTCGAAGGTTTCGGCGGGCGTCCAGCCGAGTTCGTGCTCGATCTTGCGGGCATCGATCGCATAGCGCCGATCATGGCCGGGCCGGTCCCTGACGAAGGTCATCAGGCTGGCGTGCGGCGTGACAGGCGAATCGGGGTGCAATTCGTCGAGGATGGCACACAGCGTCTTCACCACCTCGAGATTGGTCTTTTCGTTGCAGCCGCCGATGTTGTAGGTCTCCCCCACCCGCCCGGC
>JAABQU010000057.1 GCA_011391285.1 Thiobacillus sp. | reverse complement strand
TCTGCGGGCGTGCGGACCAGGCCGCGATCGACCAGCTGGTCGACCAGCTTGTCGCCCAGTCCCTCGATGTCCATGGCGCGGCGTCCGGCGAAATGCAGCTGCGCCTGCTTGCGCTGCGCCGGGCAAACCAGGCCGCCGGTGCAGCGTGCCGCCGCCTCGCCTTCCAGCCGCACCACATGTGAGCCGCACTCGGGGCAAGTGGGGTAGCGCTGCAGGATATTGAAACGCAGGGGTTCGGGATCGGGACGCCTGTCGAGCACCACGGCCACCACCTCGGGAATGACGTCGCCCGCGCGCCGCACGATCACAGTGTCGCCGACGCGCACATCCTTGCGGTCGATTTCATCCTGGTTGTGCAGGGTGGCATTGGTCACCGTGACGCCCCCAACGAACACCGGGGCGAGGCGCGCCACCGGGGTCAGCGTGCCGGTGCGGCCGACCTGCACGTCGATACCGAGCACCGTGGTGAGCTGCTCCTGTGCCGGAAACTTGTGTGCCACCGCCCAGCGCGGTTCACGCGTGACAAACCCCAGTTCGCGCTGCAGGTCGAGGCGGTTGACCTTGTACACCACTCCGTCGATATCGAACGCCAGGCGATCGCGCCGCGCCGCGATGTCGTCGTGAAACGCGATCAGCGCCGCAGCACCTGGGCCGGTGATGCGCTCGCTGCAAACGGGCACGCCGAGTCTGGCCAGCGCATCGAGGGTGGCGCTGTGGGTGGCCGGCGTCGGCTCCCAGCCCTTCATCTCGCCAAGGCCATAGGCGAAGAACGACAGTGGACGCTGCGCGGCGATCGCCGGGTCGAGCTGGCGGATGCTCCCCGCCGCACCGTTGCGCGGATTGACCAGGGTGGGCTTGCCCGCCTCGCGCTGACGTTCGTTGTAACGCTCGAAATCATCACGCCGCATGAATATTTCACCACGCACTTCGAGAACGTCAGGTGGCGGTTCGGTGAGCAGGCGCAGCGGGATGGCGTGCACGGTGCGAATGTTCTGGGTGACGTCCTCGCCGGTTTCACCGTCGCCGCGGGTGGCGGCATGCACCAGCACACCATGTTCGTAGTGCAGGTTGATGGCCAAACCGTCGAATTTCAGTTCGGCGGCATATTCGACCGGCGGATCGGCATCGGTCAAACCCAGTTCCTTGCGTACCCGCACATCGAAAGCCTGGGCGCCACTGGCCTCCGTGTCGGTTTCGGTGCGGATCGACAGCATCGGCACCGCATGACGCACCTTGGGAAATTCATCGAGCGGCTTGCCGCCGACACGCTGGGTGGGTGAATCGGCAGTGACCAGCTCGGGATGTTCCGCTTCGAGCGCCTGCAGTTCGCGGAACAGGCGGTCGTATTCCGCGTCGGGAATCGTCGGCTGGTCGAGAACGTAGTACGCGTGGTTGTGGCGTTCGATTTCCTGGCGCAGCGCGGTGACGCGTGCCAGCACCCCGGGCGACGCCATCAGGAGAACAGACGCAGCGCCCGCCTTGAACCGGATGGCACGCCGCGCGCTTCCATGCGTTCGTAGATGTGCATGAGCTGGGTACGGATTTTTTCGATGCCGCTATCGGTCAGTGGACGCAGGTTGTCATCCACCAGGATGCCGCCGACCTCGTTGGCGAGCTTGCGACCGAATGCCACCATTCCGTCGAACACCTTCAGGCCGTCCGGCACGCGCGGCACGTCGAACTGCAGGGTCACGCCCTGTGATGTCTGTCCCTCGATCACCTCGGGGCTGAACGGCTCGGCATCATGATTGCACAGGGCATAGAGCGGTTCGCCACGGCTGTCGAGCAGCTGAAACACGCCATCGACGCCCAGCACCATGCCGCTGCCCTCGGCCTCGCGCTCGATGCGCGTCAGGTTCACCGCACCTTCGCCGCGCGCCACCACATTCAGGCCGATCAGGACATCGACATCGACGCAGAAACGATCGATCGCCTGCGCGCGTTCCAGGGCCTCGACCGTGTCGTCGCAGGCGATGCGCAGGCAATGTGCCTGTGCCATGCTCTGCAGCAACCCGCACAGCGCGGTCAGCTGCTCTTCCTGCACCGCGCCATTGCGATCGGCCAGTTGCATGGTCACCATCACCTGCTGGTAACGGATATCGCGCCAGGGCTGGACTTCCTCCCACGTCGTCACGCCAACGGGCTGTCCAAGCCAGCGCACCGTCTTGCCCAGCGTGCGCGCGTGATTGAATGCATCAGCGAACACATTTGCTGCCACGCCATCGCTGCCGACACGGATGCGGTATTCGATCAGCTCATCGTAAGGTGCTGCGGGTAATCCAGCCTGCTGGACGCTCACCGGCGCGGGGCGCTCGGCGGGAGAAACATTGATGGCAGGCGAGGGACCGGCCGCTGCCCGGGGCACATCGTCATCGACATGCAAACGGGGTTCGTTGGTCGCGGCGATTTCGCCTGCTTCACCCGCACCGAAAACCGGCTCCAGCAGCGCCGGCTCGATCCGCTCGCGTTCCTCGCGCGGCACCGCACCAGCCTGCATCAGCGCATCGCCAGATGGCGCCTGGAAGGCGGCATCCGCCTGCCTGCGGAAGCGGCGCTCCTGAATCCAGTTGAACAGCAGCACGGCAACCACGATCACCACACCGGCTATCAACAACGCGATTTGCAACTCACTCATTTCTGTTTCCCGACTGAACGGCGTGAGCAGAGACCACCCGAACGAACCATTCGTCCGGGGCAATCATGCCCAGTTCATTGCGCGCACGCTCTTCGATGGCGTCGCGTCCCTGCTTGAGATCGCCAAGCTCGGCCACGAGACCGGCATTGCGGATCTGCTGGCGCTGATTCAGCGCCAGCTGGGTGTCGACCTTCCGTGCATGTTCACGCACTTTCAGCCACCCCCCATCGCCCAGCCACAGCGGGTATTGCAGCAACGCGATCGAGCCGGCCAGCACCCAGGTCAGTCCCTGGCTGCGGATCCGCGCGATCAATCCGACCGTGCTGCGGTTAGCCGCGCTGGCGGAACGCATCGCGTCCGGGGTAGCTTGCCGTGTCGCCGAGTTCTTCCTCGATGCGCAGCAGCTGGTTGTACTTGGCCATGCGATCGGAGCGCGACAGCGAACCGGTCTTGATCTGGCACGCGTTGGTGGCCACCGCCAGATCGGCGATCGTGGTGTCCTCGGTCTCGCCCGAACGGTGCGAGATCACCGAAGTGTAGCCGGCCTGCTTGGCCATCTCGATCGCCTGGAAGGTTTCCGACAGCGTGCCGATCTGGTTGACCTTGATCAGGATCGAATTGGCGATGCCCTTGTCAATGCCTTCCCTGAGAATTTTCGTGTTGGTGACGAAGAGGTCGTCGCCCACCAGCTGCACACGTTCTCCGAGCGTGTCGGTGAGCGTCTTCCAGCCGTCCCAGTCGCCTTCGGCCATGCCGTCCTCGATGCTGACGATGGGGTATTTGTCGCACCATCCTGCCAGGTAGGCTGTGAGCTCGGCGGAGCTCAGCTTCAGGCCCTCGGATTCAAGGTGGTAGAGGCCGTCCTTGTGAAACTCGGACGCGGCGCAGTCGACGCCGATGGCCACGTCGATGCCGGGCTGCAGGCCGGCCTTTTCGATCGCCTGCACGATCAGCTTGAGCGCGGCCTCGTGCGATTCAAGGTTCGGCGCGAAACCGCCTTCGTCGCCCACGGTCGTCGCCATGCCGGCATCATCGAGCAGCTTTTTCAGCGCATGGAAGACTTCGGCGCCGTAGCGCAGGGCCTCGCGGAAGCTCGGCGCGCCGACCGGAATGATCATGAATTCCTGCATGTCGATGTTGTTGTTGGCGTGCGCGCCGCCGTTGATGATGTTCATCATCGGCACCGGTAGGGCCATCGGCGCGGCACCGCCCAGGTAGCGGTAGAGCGGCAGGCCGGCCTGTTCGGCGGCGGCACGCGCGCACGCCATCGACACCGCCAGCAGCGCATTGGCGCCGAGGCGCGATTTGTTCTCGGTACCGTCCAGATCGATCATGGTGCGGTCGATGAAGGCCTGGTCCTCGACGTCGAGTCCGATGATGGCTTCGCAGATTTCGGTGTTGATGTGCTCGACCGCTTTCAGCACGCCCTTGCCGAGGTAGCGCGACTTGTCGCCGTCGCGTAGCTCGATCGCCTCGCGGCTGCCAGTGGACGCGCCCGAAGGCACTGCGGCACGACCCAGCACGCCGGACTCCAGCAGTACGTCGGCTTCAACAGTGGGATTGCCGCGGGAGTCGAGAATTTCCCGGGCGATGACATCGATAATTGCACTCACTATGCTTCCTCAAAATTCAATTTTCATCCGCTAATACCCGAAGGGCATAAAAGAAACGAAGCAGCGCGAAGAAAACCCAAGTCCTGCTTTTTCTTTACTTCGCGCTACTTCGCGTCCTTCGCGGATCAGGTTTTCATCAACTTGTGTTCGATAAACCCGCGCTGCTTCACCAGCGCGTCGATTTCCTTCAGCGTTTCCAGCAATTCCTTCATCGTACCGAGCGGCCATGCATTGGGACCATCGGACAGTGCGCATTCCGGATTGGGATGCGTCTCCGCGAACACGCCGGCCACGCCGGCCGCCACCGCCGCGCGCGCCAGCACCGGCACGAACTCGCGCTGACCACCGCTGGTCGTGCCCTGCCCGCCGGGTTGCTGCACCGAATGGGTGGCATCGAACACCACCGGGCAGCCGGTGGCGCGCATGATCGCCAGGCCGCGCATGTCCGACACCAGGGTGTTGTAGCCGAAGCTCACGCCGCGCTCGCACACCATGATCTGCTCGTTGCCGACGGCACGCGCCTTGTCGACCACGTTCTGCATGTCCCACGGCGCGAGGAACTGGCCCTTCTTGATGTTGACCGGGCGGCCCTGGCGCGCGACGTTCTGGATGAAGTTGGTCTGCCGGCACAGAAAGGCCGGCGTCTGCAGCACATCGACCACCGACGCCACCTCTTCCAGCGGCGTATCTTCGTGCACGTCGGTCAGCACCGGCACGCCGATCTGTTTCTTGACCTCGGACAGGATGCGCAGACCCTCTTCCATCCCCGGGCCACGGAACGACTGGGTCGACGAGCGGTTGGCCTTGTCGAACGAGGACTTGTAGATGAACGGAATGTCCAGCGCCGCGCACATTTCCTTCAGCTGGCCAGCCGTGTCCATCGCCAGTTGCTCGGACTCGATCACGCAGGGGCCGGAAATCAGGAACAGCGGGTGGTCGAGACCGGCCTCGAAATGGCAGAGTTTCATGCGTGCTCCTGCTGCTGATGCGCCAGCGCAGCTTTCACGAACGCAATGAACAGCGGATGGCCATTACGCGGGTTGCTGGTGAATTCCGGGTGGAACTGGCAGCCGACGAACCAGGGATGCACCGAGATCGGCAACTCGACCATTTCGCACAGGTCGGTGCCCGGCGCGCGCCCGGCGACCACCAGGCCCTTGACTTCGAGTTCGGACAGCAGGGTGTTGTTGACTTCGTAGCGGTGGCGGTGACGCTCGACGATGCTGGCCGCGCCATAGATTTCGCGCGCCAGCGTGCCATCCTTCAGGTCGCACGGCTGGCCGCCAAGGCGCATGGTACCGCCGAGATCGGATTGCTCGCTGCGCTTTTCGACCTGGCCGCCGCGGTCCAGCCATTCGGTAGATCGGAAGAGG
>JAABQU010000056.1 GCA_011391285.1 Thiobacillus sp. | reverse complement strand
GAGGTGCCGCTTGCAGGCCCCGGGTTGGGCAGCCGCATCGCAGCCAGGTTTGCACGCAGCGGTCTCACGGAGCCGTTGCCCGAGATTCGTGGGCAAGCACCCCGGCCGGCCGACTTCGGCGTGTGATCATCCTCGACACCAACGTGCTGTCTGCGCTGATGCGCAGCGATCCTGATCCGCCCGTGTTGCGGTGGCTGGACCTGCAGGCGGCGCAGTCGGTCTGGATCACCAGCATCACATTGTTTGAAATCCGCCTCGGCCTGGCGCTGCTGCCGGCCGGGCGCCGGCGCAAGGCGCTGGAGGCCGCGTGTGACCGGCTGCTCGAAGAAGACCTCGAAAACCGAGTGCTCCCCTTCGACGGCATGGCCGCCATGCAGGCCGCGGTACTGGCCGCCGCGCGGCAACAGGCGGGCCGACCCGTCGACATCCGCGACACCCAGATCGCCGGCATTGCGCAGGCCCGTCGCGCCACGCTGGCGACTCGAAATGTTCGCCACTTCGAAGGGCTGAGCGTTCCGGTGGTCAACCCCTGGAGTTGAACTACTTCGCCACGGTCAGCCGCTCGCAGCGTCTGACCCGGGCAGGCGGCCCCCCAACCTTCGAAGGTGCCCAGCTACAGCAGCTTCAGGTGCTGCCTTGCTGCGCCGCGCACGCTGCTCAGGGCGATAGCTTGGTCGAAAGTGACCAGGCACCCACCGTGCTTCACCGCGAGGCCGAGCAGGTAAAGATCGGCAAGCTGGTTGTGCCCCTGGACCCTGTTGAAGTCGAAGAGGTCGTCATCACGCAAGGAAATGTCGTCGGGCCAGAACGCATGGTTGAGCAGGCCGCAGGCTTGACGCAACTGCGCGCGCACCTGCTGCAGGGGCGGCACGCCGCGCCGACTGTAGCTGGGCGAGTTCATGACGCGGATGACGCCGATTTCGACCAGCGGACAGGCCGCGATCTGCACTCCGCGTGCCTCGATGAAGCGGTTGGCGCGCTCGGAAAACTGGTGCGCGTCGTCGAACAGCGCAATCCAGACATCGACGTCGAGCAACGCCCTCATCGCAGGGGCGTCTCAGAGGTCTTCACGTTCCATGATCTCGCGAACATGCTGTGGTGCGACGATCTCGTCTCGCGCGGGCAGCAGCGCAAAACGTCCGCGCAAGGCCGGTGGTTGGCTGACGGCCGTGCCCGGCGCGCCAGCCGCACTGCCACGGCGGATGAGCTCGGACACGGCATCTCCCAGGGAAATGCGCTCGCGCCGCGCGATGTTGCGCGCTGCGATGAGTGCGTCTTCGGCCAGGTTGATGGTGGTGCGCATTTTTCCGAAAGCTCCGATTGACACCGTAGCATCAAGACGGCAGCAACGCATCACACTTGTCGAAATCTCGTGGCGTCCACGGCCAAGGCCCGTGCGATGGCGCTGGCCGCCAGAGAATTCGTGCGGCCAAGGCCCCTGGGCGTCGCGGTGGAGCCGCGGCTCATCGTCTGCGACGAACCGACTTCGGGGCTGGACGTGCCGGTGCAGGCGCAGATCCTCAACCTGTTGCGCGAACTGCAACGCGAGCTGGGCGCATCCGCCCTGTTCATCACGCACAACATTGGCGTGGTGGAGTGTGTGGCGGAGGCCGTGGCCGTCATCCACCGCGGGCGCAGCGTCGAAACGGGACCGGTGAGCAAGGTTTTGGGTCACTCGCAAGAGCCCCATACCCGATCCTTGCCGGCCTCCGTGCCGAAGCCCCCGGTGCTGGCGAGACGATGCTTGTCAGGTTTTGTTGCTTGCTACCAACAATCCGGCTCGTAACTTCGTTGGCGTGCAACAGGTGCGGCCTGCCCGTCGGTGCCGCCGCGAAATGGCGCAGACCGCCCGCAGAACCGTGCCACGCCTAGGTTTTCTCGCTTCGGGGCCGCCGCCCGTCAGACCAAAAGCAGGCACGCAACGACCCCCGTTTGCGGGGGCGGTTGCGGCCCTAGTGGGTTTTCCTGAGCAAAACACGCGGCGCGGATCGTGACAATCCCGCCACGTCCTTTCGAGCGCGAGTTTTGCCCCGCCTGCATCACGGGTACAGCTCTTGCTTGTCAGCGTGGAGTTCGGTTCAACCCTCATCTTCACTGGAGAGTTCATGTTCAAGAGAAACAAGATTTGCACCGCAGCGCTGGCCGCCCTGGGTGGCACCCTGCTGGTGACATCCTTGCCGGTGCTGGCCCAGGGCCAGACCGTCGAAGTCACCGGCTCGCGCATCAAGCGGATTGACTCCGAGGCGGCGCTTCCTGTCGTCACGATCAAGGCCTCCGACCTTGAAAAGGCCGGCGTGCAGACTGCCGAGGCCGCGGTGCAGTTCATTGCGCAGAACCAGTCGACAGTGAACTCGTCTCGTTCGATCGGCACCACGAACGGTGGCGCCGCGTACGCCGATCTGCGCGGCCTGGGCGTGGAACGTACCCTGGTGCTGTTGAACGGGCAGCGCATCGTGAAGAACCCGTATTCGGGTGTGGCCACCGACTTGAACGTCATTCCCACGGTGGCTATCGAGCGCATCGAAGTGCTGACCGACGGCGCGTCGTCCATCTACGGCACCGATGCCATCGCGGGCGTCATCAACATCATCACGCGCAGCGACTACCAGGGCGTGAATATCGGCGGATCGGCCAAGCTGCCGCAGGGCGACGGCGGCGAGCAGTACAACGCCAATATCACGGGTGGTTTCGGCTCGTTGGACAAGGATGGCTTCAACCTCTTCGGCGGGTTCGACTACACGCAGGAAAAGAAGATCCGGGCCATCGACCGCGACTACGCCAAGTCCGGCATCATTCCCGACAAGGGCGTCTACAAAACAAGCGGCACTTCATTCCCCGGCAACTACAGCCAGTCGTCCACGAGCGTGTCGACCAACCCCACGTTGCCAGGTTGCGCGCCGCCCACGTCGATCCTGATCCCGGGCATCTTCGGTCCGAATTCCTGCCGCTACGATTACACGAGTTCCATCGACATCATGTCCGAGGTGGAGCGTTGGTCCTTGTTCGGTCGCGGTTCGATGGCGCTCGGTTCCGACCACGTCGCTTCGCTCGAGTACTTCCGCGCCTACAACAGCGTCGGCAACAACGTGGCACCGACGCCGCTGACCGGCCTGTCGATGCCCCCAACCAACCCGTACTACCCCGGCGGCTCGGCGGGCACTCCGATCACCAATCCCGCACTGAACACCGCGGCGAATATCTCCGCCGGGTGGCGCATGGTGCCGGCAGGCCCGCGTGCGAGCACCATCGAGAACACGACCCAACGCCTGCTCGGCGAGATCAAGGGTGCTTTTGGTGAGTGGGACTACAGCGTCAATGCCTTGTACAGCGACTCCAACGTCAGGAACAATTTCGAGGGCGGTTATGTCAGCCGGCCCCGCATCATCGACGGCATCCAGGGCAACAACGGTGCACCCTACCTGAATCCGTTCGGCGAGCAGAGCTCGGCCGGCCTGGCCTACATCCTGGACAGCAAGGTCATCGGCGAGATGCAGGACATCAACGGCAAGCTGTTCAACATCGGCGCTTCGGTGAGCGGCAACCTCTTCAACATGCCGGCCGGCGCCGTGGGCGTGGCGGCGGGGGTTGAGTACCGCAAGGAAGAGATCGAGTACAAAAACAATTTCACACTTATCCGCCAGGCGGCGAGCTCGGGTCTGGAACTGGCCGAGGACACCACCGGCGACATTGACAACTTCGCGCTCTTTGGCGAAGCCAACTTCCCGATCACCAAGACGCTGGAGATTCCGGTCTCGATCCGCTACGACGATTCCGGCGACACGGGCAGCAAGTGGACGCCCAAGATCGGTGCTCGCTGGCAAGCCCTGCCGAACACGTTGATTCGCGGTTCGTACAACAAGGGCTTCCGGGCCCCGGGGGTGTTCGACCTGTACGCGCCGAACAGCGTCACCTTCACCAGCAACTCCTACGACGACCCGGTGCTGTGCCCGAACGGCGTTCCCGTTGCGGGCGCGGACCCCTCGCGTGACTGCGGTCAGCAGTTCCGCCAGTTGCAGGGCGGAAGCAAGAGCGTCGAGTCCGAGGAGTCCACGGCCTGGACCATGGGCATCGTGTTCGAGATCATGTCCAACGTGACCATCGGGCTCGACTACTTCAACTACGAAGTCGAGGGCACCATCGGGGCGCTGCCTGAAACCGCGATCTTCGGCGACACCGTGCGCTACGCCGACAAGTTCGTGCGCTGCAGTGCGCTGTCGGCAGCCGACCAGGCCGCGATCGACGCCTGCGTGCCGGGCGCTGTCGACCCGCTGGCGTACATCAAGACGACGACAACCAACCTCGGCAATATCCGTACGGCGGGCTGGGACATTGCCTTCAGCGCGAGCCAGGCATTTGCCAACTACGGCCGTTTCTCGTTCACGCTGAACGGCACCTACATGACGAAGTGGGAGCAGCAGCTGGTCGCCGGCGGCGAGTACTTCAGCGCCTTGGGTCGCTACTCGGTGGACCTGAACTTCCCGGCGCCGCGCTACCAGCAGGTTTCGCGCCTGGGCTGGGATCAGGGTGTGTGGTCGGTCGGCATGTACCACCGCTACAAGCGCGGCTACACCGACTACAACCTGGATACGCTGGACGACGAGGTCTACGGCAACAACCGTGTCGACGACTGGAGCGTGTTCGACCTGTCGGTCACCTACACCGGCATCAAGGGACTTGCCCTCACGGCTGGTGTGACCAACCTGATGGACGAGGATCCGCCGTTCTCCAACCAGGGCGCCACCTTCCAGGTCGGCTATGACCCGCGCATCACCGATCCGGTCGGGCGCGCGTTCCTGCTGCAGGCGTCCTACCAGTTCTGACGCTTCCCGGCCTTTACGGAAAGCCCGCTGGTTCGCCTGCGGGCTTTTTTTCGTGCGCCCAGCATAGGCGTCATTGCGCAGACTCGCCGCGATTTCGAGGGGGCATGGACAAGGCAGACCATTGGCCGTCGGTAGCCCGCAGGTGCTCGGCTTCGGCGAGCAAGGTTTTGGCGAAGAGAGGGGTTTGGCGTAGGACGACATGATTCCCTCGGTAGAGGACTTCCGTTGCGAGTCAGAATGTCAAACTCCGTTCCGACAAATGACTTACGGTATACTTCAATCTCCAAATCTTCCCTGGATAGACATGAGCATCACAGCAACCGTCAGCGACAAGGGGCAGGTGACGCTGCCGAAACCGCTGCGGGACCAGCTCGGTCTGCGGCCGGGCTCCCGCCTGGAGTTTCTCGTGGGGGCAGATGGCGTCATGCAGGTCAGGGTGCTCGCTACGGGGTCGAACGCGCTAGCCGGCCTGCTGGCACTTCCGGGCGAGGCGGCTCGTGCGTTGAGTGACCAGGAAGCGGCCGTCACTGAGACCGTGCGAGCCCGGGCAAAGGTACGGCAGTGATTGCTGCAGACACCAACGTCCTGATCCGCCTGTTGATTGCCGACGATGCGTCGCAAGCCGCGAAGGCGCGGCAAGTTTTTGATGATGCGGCCGAGCGTGACGGGCGCATCTGGGTCGGCGACACGGTTCTGGTCGAGCTGGCGTGGACGCTGGGAAGGGCCTACCGACGCGATCGCAGCGATATCCTTGTGGGCGCCGGTTCGAACATGCTGAGTTTTGGCCGGTTTCAAAATGCTGA
>JAABQU010000055.1 GCA_011391285.1 Thiobacillus sp. | reverse complement strand
GGCGTGATTTATATGACGACTTACTCGGCTAATGCACGTAATTCTGGATTGCTTCGGCTTCGCCTCGCAATGACGGTATGTGCTGTCATTGCGAGCGAAGCGAAGCAATCCAGGAAACAATCGACACCAGGAATCCGGGTAGTTCCATGAAATTCCGCCTCTACCGCTACCACCCCGAGTCTGGCGAGCCACCCCACATGCAGGACGTCGATCTCGACATCGACCCCGCCGGCAAGATGCTGCTCGACGCGCTGCTGGCGATCAAGGCGCGGGACGAGACGCTCTCGCTGCGCCGCTCCTGCCGCGAAGGCGTGTGCGGGTCGGATGCGGTGAATGTGAACGGCAGGAACCGGCTGGCGTGCATCACGCCGCTGTCCGAGCTGAAGCAGCCGATTGAGGTGCGGCCGCTGCCAGGGTTGCCGGTGATTCGCGACCTGATCGTCGATATGGAGCCGTTCTACAAGCAGTACCGTTCGATCAAGCCCTGGCTCATCAACGACGATCCGGAGCCGGAGGTCGAGCGGCTGCAAAGCCCGGCCGACCGGGCGCTGCTCGACGGTGCTTACGAATGCATCCTGTGCGCGTGCTGCACCACGTCGTGCCCGTCGTTCTGGTGGAATCCGGACAGCTTCGTCGGCCCGGCGGGGCTGTTGCAGGCGTACCGCTTCATCGCCGATTCGCGCGACGAGGCGACCGCCGCGCGGCTGGACAATCTGGAAGACCCCTACCGGCTGTATCGCTGTCGCGGCATCATGAATTGCGTGGATGCCTGCCCCAAGGGGCTGAACCCGACGGAGGCGATCGGGCGCATCAAGTGGCTGCTGGTGAAGCGCCGTGTCTGATCGGCTAGACTGCGACAGGATCGCCTGGCACTGTCGCCGGGGCCTGCTGGAACTGGATATCTGGCTGGGTGGCTTTTGGACCTCGCACCGCGCTACACTTCAACCTAACGAGACAGCCGCGCTGGAGCGGCTCCTGACGCTTTCGGATATGGAGATTGCAGACCGGTTGCAAGGCAGGACGCCCGCGGGCGATGCCGACCTTGAAGCGCTTGTTCAACGCCTGCGAAAATTTCGGAACACATGATGAAAAAAACCGTCACCCTCACGTTCAGCGACGGCAGTCCGTCCATCGAACTGCCGATCGAGCAGGGCACCTACGGCAAGCCGGTGATCGACATCCGTGCGCTCGCCGCACAGGGCTACTTCACCCACGACCCCGGCTTCACCGCGACCTCCAGCTGCAATTCCGCCATCACCTTCATCGACGGTGACAAGGGGCTGTTGTACCACCGGGGCTACCCGATCGAGGAACTGGCCTACAAGTCTGACTACATGGAGGTCAGCTATCTGCTCCTGCACGGCGAACTGCCGACGGCGGAACAGAAGATGGCGTTCGAGCAGTCGATCCGCCACCACACCATGCTGCACGACCAGATGGATAGTGTGTTCCGCGGCTTCCGCCGCGACGCGCACCCGATGGCGGTGATAATCAGCGTCACCGGCGCGATGTCGGCGTTTTATCACGAGGACATGAACATCTTCGATCCTCGCCAGCGCGAGATCGTGGCGCACCGGCTGATCGCCAAGGTACCGACGGTGGCGGCCTGGTCGTACAAGTACAATGAAGGCCAGCCTTTCGTCTACCCGCAGAACCGGCTGTCCTATGCCGAGAATTTCCTGTACATGATGTTCTCGACGCCGTGCGAACCCTATGAACCCAATGCGGTGCTGGCGCGCGCGCTCGACCGCATTTTCATCCTGCATGCCGACCACGAACAGAACGCGTCGACCTCCACCGTGCGGCTGGCCGGTTCCAGCGGCGCCAATCCCTATGCCAGCATGGCCAGCGGCATGGCGTCGCTGTGGGGGCCGCTGCATGGGGGCGCCAACGAGGCGGTGCTGAAAATGCTCGACGAGATGGGCGATATCTCGCGCATTCCCGAATTCATCAAGCGCGCCAAAGACAAGAGTAGCGGCTTCCGCCTGATGGGCTTCGGCCACCGCGTCTACAAGAACATGGATCCGCGCGCGCGCATCATCCGCGAGACCTGTTACGAGGTGCTGGACGAACTTGATTTGCACGACGATCCGCAGTTCAAGATGGCGATGGAACTGGAGCGCATCGCGATGGAAGACGAGTACTTCATCAGCCGCAAGCTCTACCCCAACGTCGACTTCTATTCCGGCATCATCTTCCGCGCCATGGGCATTCCCCCCAGCATGTTCACCGCGATGTTCGCTCTGGCGCGCACCGCCGGCTGGGTGGCGCAGTGGCACGAAATGCTGTCCGACCCCGCGCACAAGATCGGCCGGCCGCGCCAGCTCTACACCGGCGCGGCGCGGCGCGAATTCGTCCCGCTGGACCAGCGCGGCGCCTGAGCCTGCACCTGATGGCCGACTCACCTGCGCATGAGTGAATCCGACTGGCTTCCGACCTCCCCGCTGTATGCCGGCAATGCGGCCTATCTGGAACAGTTCGGTGACGACGCGCTGGCACCTTGGCTGACGCAGCCGCTGCCGGGCGCGGCGGCCGGATCGGACGCTGCGCAGGTCGCCGTGCTGCGGCTGATCAATGCCTACCGCTATCTGGGTGTGCGGCAGGCGGAACTCGATCCCTTGCGGCGATTCGAACTGCCGCCGACGCCCGAACTCGCCCCCGCGCATTACGGACTGACCGAGGCCGATCTCACGCGCGAGTTCGAGACCGGCTCGCTGTTCGGGGTGGAACGCACCACGCTGGCCGACATTCTGCAGCTTCTAAACAGCGCGTACTGCGGGCGTGTCGGTTTCGAGTACATGCACATCACCGACATCGCGCGCAAACGCTGGCTGCAGGAGCGGATCGAGTCGGCGCGCGGTCAATACGGGGTGCCGGTCACACTCAAGAAGCGCCTACTGAAGCGGCTGACCGATGCCGAGACGCTGGAAAAGTTTATCCATACCCGCCATGTCGGGCAGAAGCGCTTCTCGCTGGAAGGCGGCGAAAGCCTGATTCCGCTGCTCGACCTGGTCATCGAGCGCTGCGCACGCCATGGGGCGAAAGAAATCGTGATGGGGATGGCGCATCGCGGCCGCATCAACGTGCTCGCCAACATCATGGGACGCTCGCTGGAAAGCCTGTTCGAGGAGCCCAAGAACGGCGGCGCCAATACGCCGCTGTCGGGCGACGTGAAATACCACCAGGGTTTTTCCACCGACATCGCCACCTCGCACGGACCGGTTCACCTCGCGCTGGCGTTCAATCCCTCGCATCTCGAAATCGTGCATCCGGTGGTGCGCGGTTCGGTGCGTGCGCGCCAGGACCGGCGCGGCGACGTGCTCGGCTACGAAGTGGTGCCGGTGATCCTGCACGGCGACGCCGCGCTGTCGGGGCAGGGCGTGGTGATGGAAAGCCTCAACATGTCGCAGACGCGCGGCTTCCGCAACAACGGCGGGATCCATGTCGTCATCAACAACCAGATTGGCTTCACCACGTCCGACCCGCGCGACGTGCGCTCGACGCTGTACTGCACCGATGTGGCCAAGATGGTCGAGGCGCCGGTGCTGCACGTCAACGGCGACGACCCCGAGGCGGTGGCCTTCGCGGTGCAGACCGCGGTCGATTTCCGCTACACCTTCCACAAGAACTGTTTCATCGACCTGGTGTGCTACCGCCGCCACGGCCACAACGAGCAGGACGAGCCGCTTGCCACCCAGCCGCTGATGTATCGCCGCATCCAGGCGCATCCCAGCACGCGTGTCCTGTATGCGCAGCGCCTGGTGGACGAGGGTGTGCTGACCCAGGCGCAGGCCGACGACATGGTCGACGATTGCCGTGAGCAGCTGGAGCACGGCGAGTCACTGAGCCCACCTGCGCTGTCCGATTTCAAGAAAGTTTTCGGCACCAACTGGAGCCGTTTCAAAGGCGCGCCGGTCAGCGAAGTGCCGACCGCGGTACCGGCCGAGCGGCTGGATTTTCTCGGCGAACGCATCACCACCCTGCAGCATGAAGTCGAACTGCACTCGCGGGTGCAGAAAGTGCTCGAAGACCGCCGTCGGATGCGCGCCGGCGAACTGCCGGTGGACTGGGGCTATGCCGAGCATCTGGCCTACGCCAGCCTGCTCGACGCCGGACACAACGTGCGGGTGTCGGGCCAGGATTCGGCGCGCGGCACCTTCTTCCACCGCCACGCGGTGTGGCACGACCAGAAGCGCGAGCGTCGCCAGAGCGGCGTCTACATTCCGCTCGAACACATCCACGAACGCCAGGGCAATTTCACCATCATCGATTCGCTGCTGTCGGAAGAGGCGGTGCTGGCGTTCGAATACGGCTATGCCACCGCCGATCCGGATACCCTGGTGGTGTGGGAAGCGCAGTTCGGCGACTTCGCCAACGGCGCACAGGTGGTGATCGACCAGTTCATCACCAGCGGAGAAGCCAAGTGGGGACGCCTGTGCGGCTTGACCCTGCTGCTGCCGCACGGGCTCGAGGGGCAGGGGCCGGAGCATTCCTCCGCGCGCCTCGAACGCTACCTGCAACTGTGCGCGCAGGACAACATCCAGGTGTGCGTGCCGACCCTGCCGGCGCAGATGTTCCACCTGCTGCGCCGGCAGATCGTGCGTCCACAGCGCAAGCCGCTGGTGATCCTGAGTCCCAAGAGCCTGCTGCGCCGTCCGGAATCCACTTCGTCGCTGGCTGATCTCGCCACCGGCGCATTCCTCCCGGTGATCGACGACCTGCGTGCCCCACGGCATGCCCGGCGCGTGGTGGCATGCAGCGGGCGGGTGTGGTTCGACCTCGAAGCGGCGCGTGCGGCGCGCGGACTGGACGAGGTGGCCCTGGTACGGATCGAGCAGTTGTATCCCTTCCCCGAAGCGGCCTTCCGCACCGTGCTGAACGCCTATCCGCAGGCCGACACCTTCGTCTGGGCGCAGGAAGAACCGATGAACCAGGGCGCGTGGTACCAGACCCTGCATCACCTCAACCACTGTGCGCCGGTCGGGCGGCGCTTCCATTACGCCGGCCGGCCGGCCGCCGCCGCACCGGCGTCGGGCTACGCCTCGCGTCACAAGGCCGAGCTGGATGCGCTGCTGACCGCCGCTCTGGAGACCCCGTATGAAACTTGAAGTCCGCGTGCCGCAGCTCTCCGATTCGGTCGCCAGCGGCACCCTGCTGCCGTGGCGCAAGCAGATAGGCGAAACGGTCGCGCGCGACGAAACCCTGGTCGACCTGGAAACCGACAAGGTGATCCTGGAAATCCCCGCGCCGGCGTCCGGCACCCTGGTCGAACTGCGCCAGCCCGAGGGCGCGGTGGTCAAGGCCGACGAGGTGGTGGCGGTGATCGAGACCGGCGAAGGATTGCCAGCAGGGCAGGGGATCAGTGCGTCCGTCGTTGCGAGCGAAGCGAAGCAACCCAGTACGCCTGTGGAGACGCCGCCTTCTGGATCGCCCCACGAGGGGACTCCGACTGGCTATGGGCTAAAGCCCATGCCAGATCGTATGCCACGACCCTTTGGGTCTCGCGATGACAGCGTTATCCAAGGTATGCCCAAGTCCACTCCGGCCATAACGAAACCGCCTCGCGCGAGTGTGCAACTGCCTGCGGCCTCGAATCAGGCCCCCGCCGCCGCCCCCGGCGAAAGCCGCCGCGAACCCATGTCGCGCCTGCGCCAGCGCGTGGCCGAGCGCCTGGTCGCGGCGCAGCACACCGCCGCCATGCTCACCACTTTCAACGAGGTGAACATGCAGCCGGTGAACGAGCTGCGCCAGCGCTTCAAGGCCGAGTTCGAGGTGAAGCACGGTGTCAAGCTCGGCTACATGTCCTTCTTCGTGCGCGCGGTGTGCCAGGCGCTGCAGCAGTTTCCCATCGTCAACGCCGCCATCGACGGCCACGACATCGTGTGGCAGGGCGACGCCGACATCGGCATCGCCATTTCCAGCCCGCGCGGACTGGTGGTGCCGATCCTGCGTCGCGCGCAGACGCTGTCGTCGGCTGAAATCGAAGCAGCCATCGCCGACTTTGCCCAGCGCGCGCGCGACACCAAACTCACCCTCGAAGACCTAAGCGGCGGCACCTTCTCCATCACCAACGGCGGCGTGTTCGGCTCGCTCTTGTCCACCCCCATCCTCAACCCGCCGCAGTCGGCCATCCTCGGCATGCACACCATCCAGGAGCGCCCGGTCGCCGAAAACGGCCAGGTGGTCATCCGCCCGATGATGTATCTGGCGCTCACCTACGACCATCGGCTGATCGACGGGCGCGACGCGGTGCAGTTCCTGGTTGCGGTGAAAGCGGCGCTGGAAGCGCCGGAACCTCTGCTGCAGGGAGCCTGAGCATGCCGGTTTCGCAAGTGGGCACGCTGCAGGGGCCAGGAACTAATCTGGTCGAGGTCAGGGATCTGCACTTTTCGTTTGACGACAAGCCGGTGCTCAAGGGCATCAACCTCGACATTCCCCGCGGCAAGC
The DNA here is from genome assembly GCA_011391285.1 of Thiobacillus sp. The sequence goes on along the minus strand of JAABQU010000055.1, from coordinate 29,127 downwards.
TCGTCGCCATCCTCGGGGTCAGCGGGTGTGGCAAGACCACGCTGTTGCGGCACATTGGCGGGCAACTCCAGCCATTGCGCGGGCAGGTGTCATTCGACGGTCAGGTGGTCCACACGCTTGGCAACGACGCGCTCTACGCCATGCGGCGCAAGATGGGCATGATGTTCCAGGTCAGCGGGCTGTTCAGCGACCTGTCGGTGTTCGACAACATCGCCTACCCGATGCGCGAGCACACCGACCTGCCTGAAGACGTCATTCACGACCTGGTGCTGATGAAGCTGCACGCGGTCGGCCTGCGTGGTGCCCAGGCGCTGCATACCAGCGAACTGTCGGGCGGCATGGAGCGCCGCGTGGCGCTGGCCCGTGCAATCGCGCTCGACCCCATGCTGATCATGTACGACGAGCCCTTCGCCGGCCTCGACCCGATCTCGCTCAACACCATCGCCGACCTGATCCGGCGCCTCAACGATGCGCTCGGCCTGACCTCGATCATGGTGACCTACGATATGTCGGAATCGCTGAAAATCGCCGACTACGTCTACTTCATCCATGACGGCGTGGTGGTGGCCGAAGGCAATGCCGCCGACATGGCCGACTCCGCCGATCCCTTCGTCCAGCAGTTCGTCCACGCGCAGCCCGACGGCCCGGTCGCCTTCCAGTATCCGAGCCGGCCGTATTCCGAAGAACTGGAAATCGTCTCGCGCCGGGACTGAAGCCCCCGGCGGATTCATACTGTCCAATCAGCCCTTCGGCCGTTCGCCCTGAGCCTGCCGGATGGGGCTGCCTGCAGCCAGCCGGGTAAGCGTGAATGTGGTTCGACAAGCTCACAACGAACGGGGCATTGGCCTGCACCTAATCGCAGTCCTGCGTCCCCCAGGCAAGCTCCCAACTCACAGCCCGTTCGCCCTGAGCCCGTCGAAGGGCTATCTACCACCGACTGCCGGGTATGCTGGAACGTGGTTCGACAAGCTCACCACGAACGGAGTGAAGCGGACACACCCAGGCCGAAAAGAATACGGGCAGCTTCTGCCGGCCCGCTTTGCGCCGACTCTGGCATCGAACTTTTCCCTGTCGATCACGAAGCGCTCATGCCGCCCCCGCGAGATCAGGTCCACGCCGTCGTGCGCCTCCACGGCGAACGTGAGCTTTCGTCCCTCGACCGCGATCAGTTCGACCGTCGCCGTCACCTCGAGGCCGGGCGGCGTGGCCGCCTCGTGGCTGACGTCGATATGCGTGCCCACGGTCTGCTCGCGCGGCCAGTCCAGGTAGGGGTTGATCGCCCTGATGCAGGCCCACTCCAGAAAGCCGACCAGAAAACCGGTCGCGAACACCTCCGGCATGGCCACGAATTCGGGCGACTCCGGATACAGGGCCGGAACGGTCTTGGTCGGCGGAACGACGAAGGTGTGCTGGTAGCAGATGCCGGGTTTCAGCGTGGCAAGCATGAGGGTCCCTTGTGCGTAAGCGGCGTCAGGCCGGGGAGGGTGACGTAAATCCGGCCTTATTGAGCGTTCCGAAAATCAAATTCTCTGGACCAGAGCGGCAAGCTGATCCGTGCACTGCCCCCGGCCTTCGTGAGAGCCCATCTTCTCGCGCGGCGCCTGGATGATCCGCATCAGGACACGTTCGCGATCAGTTGCCGGTGCGGCCGTGTGAAGGGCGGTCATGGTGTCGGGTCCTCATGGGGATGGGCGAAATCCGGCTGCAGTCTACTCCCGCAGCCAGCGAGCCTGCCACTACGTGGCGGGCGGCCTCTGGCGCAGAAGGAGCCAGGGCATCCCGGCAAACACGCCGAGCATGGCGAGGTACACGCTCCCGGACACCGGATCCCGGCTTGCGATGTACTCGGCAAGCGATTGATCCTGCAGCATCACAGCGAACGTCAGTTCGGCCGCCAGGAGCAGCAGCAGCGCCATGACGCCCACCTGCAGGCGCGGATCCGCCGACGGCGGAACCGCGAACCGCCTGACGACATAACGGGCCGCAAAGTAGATGGCCGCGAGCATGAGGGGCATTTCCAGCAACTCGGCGATCCGCTCGCCCAGGCGCGGCGCCAGCAAGGGCACACGAACCATGCCCATGACGAAGCCGGCACCGAAGACCAGGGCGAAGTAGGCGAGTGCGGGCTTGAGGCTTTGCATCGGCGGGCGTCGCGGGGCAGCGTGAGCGAGGCTTAAGCGGCCAGTCTAGCGGCGCGGGGCCGGGCGTTCATTTTCCGGCTCGAAGCTCGACATCGATCTGATCGAACAGACTGCGCACGCCCCTTACTCCCGAATTTCCGCCTCGACGAGCTTCGTGAGCAGAATCAGCGACTCCTGCCACCCGAGATAACACGCCTCCACTGGTATCACATCAGGAATGCCTTCCTGCACCACATTCAGCTCGGTGCCACAGGACACCGCCTTCAGCGACACCGCGACCTGCATGACGCCAGGAAGGTTCGGATCATCGAACGTGTCGGTGTAGCGGATCAATTCATTCGGCACCAGCTCGAGGTATTCACCGCCGAAAGCGTGGCTCTGTTGCGTGGTGAAGTTTGTGAACGACATTCTGAACGTGCCGCCGACTCTGGGTTCCATGTGATGCACCTTGCCAGTGAAGCCATTCGGCGGAATCCACTTCGCCATGGCGTCGGCATCGAGGAATGCGCGATAAACCCGTTCCGGAGTCGACCTCAATACGCGGTGAAGCTTGACTGTACCTGTAGCCATGGTGTGTTTCCTCCTGTTGCTGCCGCTCGCCCGGCACCGTGCCAGGCGCAGGGCGGATGATTTCCCGTTCGAGGCCAGCACGGGCGGAAAGCCCTGCCGGCACCCAAGCTGTCGCTTGTACCGATTGGCGCGCCGTGAGTAGATTCCATGTCGGCACGGGTCAACAAGAACCCACTCACGATGCCGGATATACGACTGCATGCAATCTCAACCAGCCACAGCTATCGATCTTTTTTTCTTACTATTGTGGGGGGACGTCGGCGGATGCGAAGCCCCCCAAGGCGCCACGAAAAATGCTGGCGCGGCGATGGAATGATAAGTTAAACGGCTATCACTCATTTGGTTGAAAGCGTTCTAGCCGATGGTATGACAAATATTTTTTGTGAAGGAAGTTCAAATCCCTGATCCGTTCTTGACCCGAGATACCAAGGGGGTATGCATCTTTCTTGAGGTGCTTGGAGACAAGGATTCTTCCTTCGTCATCAAACGAGATGAGACCAGCATCAAATGCCTTGTCATAGACCGGTGAAAGGGCCAGCCCATTAAATGGATCTAGTCGTTCAGAATTGTCTGACACGCTCCAAGGTTTGATGTGTGATGCAGTAATGAATAGTCCGGCGCCGGTAATGGCGCACTTGTGGTTCCACATGTCGAGTACCAGTTTACGGAACCGTTGTTGCCCAATGCGGACGTTGAGCATTTCCTGTTTGGTTGTGGAGTCGAGTAAGGGGTTATTGATCGTACCCAAAAAGAAAAATACATCCGCATCCTCTTCAAGGGCAGCGATGTAATCCAATAGAGCATTCAGTTCGTTCAGGTGTCTTTCGATGTACTCGCGTTTCATTGAGTTCGTTGTTGCTTGCGCTACGCGCAATACGAAATCTCGCCGAAATGCAACCGCTTTGAATAGTGCCCCCTTTTCACCAAGCCGGGTTATCGGGAACGACTTCTGCTTGTTCTTTCCGGCTTCGTCTTGGTAATTGGCAACCCAGTTTATTTCGGCACTCCTGCGATCTTTTCTTTCGTGATGTTCACGGGAGACACCAACGATTCCGGAGGTGTTTCGAGGAGACAGTGCAAGCACGAGGGGTATCGAGTGCCTGAGCGATGGGTCATTCGGATCTAGAATGCCCAGGTCAAATGCGCTCTTTAGGAATGCGTCGCGGTAATCACGGGCTGCTTGGTATGAGAGAGCTATTGAGCCGTACTTGCTGTCGCTGAAATTCTTCGATTCCTTTATCGGATCCCGTTCAAATTGGAACTGCCAGCGATGCTCGTTGCCTCGATCAAGGCGTTTCAGATATTTCCGATCAGGAAACTCATCATCCATAGCCGTTTAACCCTCAAGTTCAGCCAACCGTGGAAGCGGGCAAAGCCCGTTGTAGCGCAAGGTTATGCATTTACGCCACCAAATTGACAACTGCAGTAATGCATAACGAACAGAGAGCAATTGCAAATGAGCCAACCATTGGTGAAACAGAATCAGATACGATTTTGTCTGAAGCCGGCGAAAGTCTCGAAACTATCCAACATCCATTGATTCGGGCAATTCATATCTTTTGAATTTTCAGTAGATTACACTTTTTGACGAAACCGCTTTGTAGGCCATTGCCGGAAAGACTGTGACAACCTCATCCCCAATCTCTCCATCATCGCCTCTTGAAGACAGTGAAGACGCTAAATTCATGCGCGCCGCGCTCGAACTCGCTCGCCAGGCATGGGACGCAGGCGAGGTGCCAGTGGGCGCGCTGGTGGTATGCGGCGGCGGCGAGATCGTCGGGCGCGGGTTCAATCAGCCGATTTCCAGCCACGACCCGACGGCGCATGCCGAGGTGATGGCGCTGCGCGATGCGGCGGGGCGGTTGGGCAATTACCGGCTGGTGGGCTGCACCCTGTATGTGACGATGGAGCCGTGCGTGATGTGCGCGGGGGCGATCCTGCATGCGCGGGTGGCACGGGTGGTGTACGGGGCGAAGGAATACAAGACCGGCGCGCACGGCAGCATCGTCGACGTGTTCGCCGAACCGCGCCTCAACTTCCATTGTGAGATCAGCGGCGGGGTGCTGGCAGACGAATGCGCGGCGATGATCTCGGGCTTCTTCGAGTCGCGCCGCCAACAGAAGAAGGAGACGGCGCAATGAGCGACCTGATCATCGAGGTGGATATGCGCCTGCAACAGCTGTACCTGTGGGAGCCTTACCCGGATGGCGACATGCTGATCCGCCAGTATCCGGTTTCCACTGCTGCAAACGGGGCTGGGGAGCAGAGCGGCAGCTACTGCACGCCGCGCGGGCGGCACCGCATCGCGGAGAAGATCGGCGCCGGTGCGCCGCTGTGCGCCGCGTTCAAGGCGCGCGAATTGACGGGCGAAATCTGGACGCCCGAGCTGGACGCCGAGAACCCGGGGCGCGACTGGATACTCACCCGCATCCTGTGGCTGGAAGGCTTGGAGCCGGGCCGGAACCAGGGCGGCACGGTCGACACCCACGACCGCTACATCTACATCCACGGCACCCAAGAGGAACACCGGATCGGCACCCCGGCCTCGCATGGCTGCATCCGCATGAAGAATGTGGATGTGGCGGAGTTGTTCGAGCGGGTGAAGGTGGGGACGAAGGTGAGGATTTCGTAGGGCTTCCGCCGTTTGTGGTGAGCCTGTCGCGTTCCGTTCGTGGTGATCGTGAGCTTGTCGAACGATCGAACCACATTTCAGCATACCCGGCAGTCAGTGGTAGACAGCCCTTCGACGGGCTCAGGGCGAACGGGCTACTGGTGGGTTGCCTTGGAGAGTGTGTCGATGTGCACGGATCTGGCTTTAGCCGCTGCTCCGTTCGTGGTGAGCTTGTCGAACCACATTTAGGAGTTTGTGGAGGGGCAGCCCCCATTCGGCTGGCTCAGGGCAGGCTTCGACGAGCTCAGGGCGAACGGACTACGAGTGGGGTGCTTGGGTGAGTGTGCTGGCAAGAATAGAGCTGGGCGTTAGCCGCTGTTCCGTTCGTGGTGATCGTGAGCTTGTCGAATAATCGAACCACACCCCTGCATCCCTCAACCCGGTTTTTCGCGTTGGCTCCCGGCCAGCCTGGAAATCTCCTCCCAGTCGCCCCGTGTCAGGGCCTCTTTCTTCGCCCGGCTCCAGCCCTTGATCTGCCGCTCGAAATTCAATGCCTCGATGCGCGTCGGACATTCCTGGCTCCAGACCCGTTCAACCGGCATTCGGGTCGCTGTATAGCCGCCACAGGCGCCTGTCATATGCTCGCCGATGCGTGTATCGAGATCGTCGGTATGCCCCGCGTAGTACGAGCCGTCCGCACAGCGCAGCAGATAGACCCAGAATGCCACTACTGCGTCGGCATCGGCTTGCCGTCGTTGAGGTTGAGCCAGCCCTTGGCGATGCGGTAGACGAACCAGACGAAGGCGACGCCCAGCACGACCCAGCCGATCAGGATGATGAGGGTGAGTCCGCCCAGCACGCACCACACCAGGCTCCACCAGAAGGTGCGGATCTGCCAGCGGAAGTGGCTTTCCAGCCAGGTGCCCCTGGCGTCGTCGAGCTTGATGTAGTTCAGCACGATGGCGATGATGGCGGTGGTGCCGAAACCGAGCAGCGACAGCGCATACAGCCCGTAAGTCACATGGGTGAGGGTTCTCAGGCTGGCGAGTTTCTCGTCGGAGGCCGGGGGCGTGTCCATGTTCATCAGCGCGCTTTCTCGTAGATCGGCATCATCTTGGGCACCAACTCATTAAGCGCCTGGATGCGGTTGTCGGGGGAGGGGTGGGTGCTGAGAAACTCCGGGGCGCCGCTTTTGCCGGCGGCAGCCATTTTTTCCCACAATCTGACCGCTGCGCGTGGATCGTAGCCGGCACGGGCGGCGAGTTCGACGCCGTAGCGATCGGCCTCGCTTTCACCCGTGCGGCTGTTGGGCAGGGTCAGCGCAATGTCGGCCACCGGCGTCAGCGCGCTGAGGTCGCGGCCGGCGACGACGGAGCCGAGCAGGACGCCGCCCTGCATGGCCATTGCGCGCGACATGCGCTCGCGACCGTGGCCCAACAGGGCGTGGGCGATTTCGTGGCCCATGATCTGGGCGATTTCGTCGTCGGAGAGGTTCAGCTTGCGGATGACGCCGGTGTAGATCGCCATCTTGCCGCCGGGCATGCACCAGGCGTTGAGCGTGGGCTCGTCCAGCACGACGACCGACCATTTCCAGTCCTTGCTCGGCGCATACATCAGCTTGGCCTCGGCGATGAGGCGGTCGGTGATGCGCTTGACGCGGGCATTGAGCGCGGCATCGGTGCTGAGCTTGCCGGTCTTCTGCGCCTCGCTCATGGTCTGTGCGTAGGCCTGAGCCGACGAGGCTTGCGCCTGCTCCTCGGACACCAGCACCAGCTGCTTGCGGCCGGACACCGGATTGGCCTTGCAGGCCACCAGGCTGCTGGCGAGCAAAACGGCGACGACAAGTTTGCGATTCATGGCCACTCCTTTTCCCGCAATCACAGGATTCGATCAAATGCCGCGCAGCAGTTCGTTGATGCCGACCTTGGACAGCGTCTTGGCGTCGACTTTTTTCACGATCACCGCGCAGTAGAGGCTGTACTTGCCGTCCTTGGAGGGCAGGTTGCCGGACACCACCACCGAGCCGGCCGGGATGCGGCCGTAGGTCACTTCGCCGGTTTCGCGGTCGTATATCTTGGTCGACTGGCCGATGTAGACGCCCATCGAGATCACGCTGTTGTCCTCGACGATCACGCCTTCGACCACTTCGGAGCGCGCGCCGATGAAGCAGTTGTCGCCGATGATGGTGGGGTTGGCCTGCACCGGTTCGAGCACGCCGCCGATGCCGACGCCGCCGGAGAGGTGCACGTTCTTGCCGATCTGCGCGCAGGAGCCGACGGTGGCCCAGGTGTCGACCATGGCGCCTTCGTCGACATAGGCGCCGATGTTGACGTAGGAGGGCATCAGCACCACGTTCTTCGCGATGTAGGAGCCCTTGCGCGCGGCCGCTGGCGGCACCACGCGGAAGCCGCCTTCGCGGAAGTCCTTCGAGTTGAAGTCGGCGAACTTCGACGGCACCTTGTCGTAGTAGTTGGTATAGCCGCCCTTGATGAACAGGTTGTCTTCCAGGCGGAAGGACAGCAACACGGCTTTCTTCACCCACTGGTGGGTCACCCAGTTCTGGCCGTCGGTGCGCTCGGCGACACGCAGCTCGCCCATGTCGAGCAGGTCGATGACGGCCATGACCGCGTCCTTGACCTGCGGTTCGGCGTTGCGCGGGGTGAGTTCGGCGCGGCGTTCGAAGGCTTCTTCAATGATGGTTTGCAGTTCTTGCATGATGGTTTCCTAGCGTTGAGTAAAAATAGGTTGAAGGTGAGGAATAGGGAAGCGCTGATTAATCCGTCATTGCGAGCGAAGCGCGGCAATCCAGCGCATTGATCAAGCAGGCATTTCTGGATTGCCGCGTCGCTTCACTCCTCGCAATGACGACTATTGAGTTAATCAGCATTTCCTTAGCGAATGGGACAGTAATCGGTATCGACCTGGGTGTGGGTGACACCTCGGATCGCGGGATCTTGTTCGAGTTTCTTCAGTACGGCGTCGATCTGCCAGTTGGCCACCTGGCGGCCAAATAATAGGGTCAGGCGACCCTGCTCGTTGGCAGTGAAATAGACGGTCAGCACATTTTCCTCGACCAGCACGCGCTCGGCCGCACGCTCGGCGTCGGCAGCCAGATTCGCCCACGCCAGCGCGGGGGCAAGCAGCAGGAGCGCGGCCAGGCTTTTCATGCGGCCTCGCCGACGAAGGCTGCCATGCGTTTCGCCGCCTCGACGCAGGCATCGAGGCTGTCGACCAAGGCGATGCGGACGAAGCCCTTGCCCGGGTTGGTTCCGGCGGCGTCGCGCGCGAGGAAGCTGCCAGGCAGCACGGTGACATGCTGTTTTTCAAACAGGCCGCGCGCGAATGCGGCATCGTCACCGCCCGGCACGCGCGCCCACAGGTAGAAGGCAGCGTCCGGCGCGTCGAAGGACAGCACGTCATTCAGCAGCGGCATCACCGCGGCGAATTTTTCGGCGTACTGGCGTCGGTTCTCGATCACGTGCGCCTCGTCGTTCCAGGTGGCGACGCTGGCGGCCTGCACCGCCGGGCTCATCGCGCTGCCGTGGTAGGTGCGGTAGAGCAGGAAGGACTTCATGATGCCGGCGTCGCCCGCGACCATGCCGGAGCGCAGGCCGGGCACGTTGGAACGCTTCGACAGCGAATTGAACACGATCAGGTTTTTGAGGCCGCGGCCGAGCTGCTGCGACGCGGTGAGCGCGCCCAGCGGCGGCTTGCCTTCTTCAAAATAGATTTCCGAATAGCACTCGTCGGCCGCGATGACGAAGCCGTGCCGGTCCGACAGATCGAACAGCAGCTTCCAGTCGTCCAGCGACATCACCTTGCCGGTGGGGTTGCCGGGCGAGCAGGTGTAAATCAAATTCACTTGCTCCCACAGGTCGTCCGGCACGCGCGACCAGTCCATCGTGAAACCGTTTTCCGGCAGCGTGTTGAGAAAGAAGGGGCGGGCGCCGGCCAACAGCGCCGCACCTTCGTAGATCTGGTAGAACGGGTTGGGTGAAATGACCACGCGGCGGCCGTGGCGGCTGGAATCGACGCTGGCCTGGGCGAAGGCGAACAAGGCCTCGCGCGAGCCGTTCACCGGCAGGACTTCCGTGGCAGGGTCGAGCTTCACGCCGTAACGCCGCTCGGCCCACGCGGCAATCGAACCACGCAGCGCATCCGAGCCCTGAGTGATGGGATAATTCGAGAGTCCCGCAAGCCCCGCGATCAGTGCATCCTTGATGAACTGCGGCGTGGGATGCTTGGGCTCGCCGATCGACAGGTTGATCGGCGACAGAGCGGGATTCGGCGTCACCCCGGCGAACAGTTCGCGCAGTTTCTGGAACGGATAGGGGTGGAGTTGATCGAGACGCGGATTCATTGCAGTGCCAAGTTTGTTTAAGCTGGCTTGATTATTGAGATTTCCGGTAATCATGACAGTTAACTACGTCCGTTCGGGCTGAGCTTGCCGAAGCCAGTCCTGAGCTTGCCGAAGCGGCCCTGCACCCACGCGGAATTGCCCTTCGACAAGCTCAGGGCGAACGGAGACATTGCCATGATTCCCGGAAATCTCAATAAGCCATGGTTGTACTAACCCACGCATTATAAAGCCCCATGCCGTCGATTCCCTTGCAGCGCACCCTTGCCATCGGCAGCCTGGTCTACGCCGCTACCCTGTGGGGGCTGGTGTGGTACCCGTATCGCCTGCTGAACGAGGCGGGGGTGGGCGGCATTGCGTCGAGTTTTTTCTCGTATGCAACGCCGCTGTTTTTGCTGGGCTGGCTGCATGGCCGCGCCCTGCACACTGCGCGCGGCCACTGGCTGTGGCTGTCGGCACTCGGTCTGGCAGCGGGCTGGACCAATCTGGCCTACGTGCTGGCGGTGCTGGAAGGCGAGGTGGTGCGGGTGCTGCTGCTGTTTTATCTGTCGCCGCTGTGGACGGTGCTGTTTTCCCGTTTTTTATTGCACGAAAAACTCAACCGTGCCGGCTGGGCGGTGATGGCGTTGGCAGCAGGCGGCGCGCTGGCGATGCTGTGGCAGCCCGGCGAGTGGCCGCTGCCCGCCAATCACGCCGAATGGCTGGCGCTGTCGGCGGGGGTGATGTTTGCAGCGAGCAATGTCATCAGTCGCCATCTGGACGGCGTGGCCGAGGTCGCCAAGGCGGTGTCGGTGTGGGCGGGCGTGGCGGTGCTGACGCTGATCGGCCTGGCGTTGAGGCCGGCCGAGCTCGATTTCATGGCGGCGGCCGAAACCGCAACCTGGCTGCTGCTGATCGGCGTCGGCCTCATCATCGGCAGCATGACCTACGCCGTGCAATATGGCCTTGCGCGCGTACCGGCCAACCAGGCCATCGTGATCTTCCTGTCCGAACTGGTGGTGGCGGCGATCGCGGCCTATTACCTGTCCGATGAGCGCATGGGCGTGCAGGAATGGATCGGCGCCGCGATGATCATCACCGCCAGCCTGTTTTCCGGCCACATGGAAGACGACCCGACGAAAGAGACAAAACATGCCTGAAATCACCGCCCTGCTGCATGCCGGCCTGCTCGTTTCCGACCTGGCTCGCGCCAAAGCCTTCTACGAATCGGTGCTGGGGCTTGCACCTTATCCGAACCGCCCCGATCTGCCGTATCCCGGAGAGTGGTACGACCTCGGCGGCGGCCAGCAGCTGCACCTGATGCAATTGCCCAACCCCGATGCGGGTTCGATGCGTCCCGAGCATGGCGGTCGTGACCGCCATGTCGCGCTGGGGGTGAAGGACATGGCTGCGCTGAAAAGCTGCCTCGACGCGGCAGGGGTGCGCTACACCGCGAGCAAGTCGGGGCGTGCAGCGCTGTTCAGTCACGATCCGGACATGAACACCCTGGAGTTCGTCGAGGTCAGCTGAGCGTGGTTGTTGACGCTTTAGCGGCTTTAGTGCGTGGTTGTTGCCGACTTGACGGCTTTACAACCACGGCCTCCCCCTTGCGGGGACAACCACGGCCTGCCCTTCACGGGTAGACCGGATCAGGCTTCGCGCTCCCGCCCCCGGCGCTGCGCGCCCGCCGAGTCGCCGCTCGCACCCGGATGCAAACACCCTGGAATTCGTTGAAATTCGCTGACCGAATCAATCCGGCAGATCACTGCGATAGGTTCGCAGGAAGCGCTCGATTTCGCTGGTGAGTTCGACGGAAAACGGCCAGGCGTCGTCGTTCTGCGGCGACAGGGTTTTTTGCTGGCGATACAGCCGCTGATTGGCGCAGACGAACAGCCGCAGTTTCAACTCCGGCCAGTAGGCGCTTTCGACCGACGAAATGGTCATCGGGGTTTCCACGCGGGCGGACAGCAAGGCAAGCGGCGCTTGGGGCGCAGCGCACAGTTCGCGACTGCGTGGATGTTGAGCGGATTCGTTCCACCAGGCATCGAATTCCGCCTGCCCCAGTTCCAGTCCGCGGACATCCATGCGCAACACCTCTCGCCCGGCCTGCTGCAAGCTGGCATGCATCCGGCCCGTGTAGCTGGCGCGCGTTTCGCCGCTCCAGAAACTGCGACTGATCGGCAGGCCCAATGCTGCGTAGGCAAGCGGCGGGCGGGCAGTTTTCTTGGCGGCGGGCGGACTCGTTGCAGTGGCCTCTTCAGGTTTGGCTGCGGCGGGCTTCTCAGGCGTGGGCGCGGCGACAGGGTGCGTGGAAGCCATTTGGGGCGTGGATTTCTTCGGGAAGCTGGGCGAGACGGGTAGTGGTTTTTCAGGTTTGGCTGGCGGAGTGGTTTGGGCGACCGAGAGGGATGGCAGCGCAGGGGGTGGAGTCACGGCGGGTTTGGCCGCGGGCGCTGTGGGGTGCGCAGGTGTGACTTCGCTTGCAGCCGGAGTCGGCGCTGGGGGGCGAGCAGGCTGGGGGGCCGGCTCGGGGCTCGGAGTGATGGCGGGCGCTACGGGTCGAGGCCGGGTCGTTTCGGCGACGACGGCGGGCTCCGGCTTGTCCGCCTTGCCGGGCAGTTCCGGCAGCAGCCGTGGCGCCAGCATCAGCCCCACCCCCGCCAGTACCAGGATCAGCGAGGGGTGGGTGACGTTGAGCTTGATGCCGAAGGCTTCGACCGAGGAGGCCTGGGTGCTGGTCTTGCTGCGGATGAACATCACCACGCCGGTGGCCACCAGCACCAGGCCGGCCAGCATCAGTAGCGTGTCGAACAGGGTGGAAAAATCGGCGGGCATGATGGGCTCCTGGTTGCTCAGTAGTGCAGATCGCGCCCGCTGAACAGCCGCGTCGGCAGGCTGCCCAGTACGCGGGTGAGGACCGAGTTCATCGTGGCGCAATCGTTGTCGAAGCCGCCGTGGCTGTGGCTGACGGAGGCGCCCTGCTTGATGGCGGCCGCTTCTTTGGCAGGATCGAGCGGAATGCCCTCGGACACCACCAGCGCGGGGCGGCCGTCGACGCTTTTGGCAAACAGCTTGGCGAGAGTCTTGTCGGCGTCGATACAGGCTTTCATCCCCAGAATCGGCACCTCGCGCGTGCCTTCGAAGGCATTCGACACCAGATAAAGCAGCGACTTGCCATAGGGGCCGACGCTGTCGTCGCGCTCCAGCTTGTCGGACAGCACGTACAGGCTCGGCAGCGGCGTATGTCCTGCTTCCAGGCCGGGCAGCAGCAATTCCTTGAAGGTGTCGGTGCGGATGGCCGGTGCCAGGAACTGCACGCTCTTCAGCGGAATGCCCAGGTTGGACAGCAGGGGCAGGGCGTGCGCGGCGAAGATACTGCCCGCCGAATGACCAACGATGTGCAGTTCCCAGCCGACCTTGTCGTGGCTGGCGAGCTGCTTCTTGGCCAGTTCGACGTAGTGGGCGACGAGCTGGATGGCGCCGAGTTTCTGGGGGTGGTCGGACGACAGCTGGGCGTTTTCCTTCATCTCGCCCCACAGCCGGAAGCCGGAACGCGCCAGCGTGAGTTCGAGCACCCGGTCCTTGGCTTCGGTGAGATTTTCCATAAAGCCGCCGCCGGCGAGCTTGTCGGCCTCGGTGAACAGGTCCTTGAACATGCCGGCGACGCTGGACAGGAAATCGCTCTCCCACATGATGTGCAGGGGATAGATCTCGTTTTCCAGCATGACGTCGCGCATGGCGACGATGCGCTTGGCCGAGGCGGATTCGGAATTGAGGCCGCCGTGCAGATACAGCAGGATGCGGCGTTTTTTCCAGCCGCGGGTTCTGGCCGGAATGGTTTCGAAGAACAGGCGTTCGATGTCGGACGGCGTAGTCCAGTACTCGCCGGAATCCGACAGTTCGCCGTTGTTGGCGACGTCGATGACGTAAGGCCGGATGTCGGCCAATGGAATGCTGCGGCTGGTGCGTTGCAGGCCGGAGGTGTCGATGGACTTGTCTTCCGCCCACAGGTCCATCGTCACCGGCACGCCGAGCTGCGCCACCCAGACGTCGGTGGCGTGCATCAGAAAGTCCTCGTAGGGCAGCAGGGCGAAGCCGCCGGCGCCCCAGTCCGGCCCCCAGGAATTCTGGATGATGAAGCCCTGCTGGGTGTAGCCGACGAGGGCGACGGCATGACCGCCGTCGGCACTGCCGCTGCGTTTGATCACCGGCAGCTTCAAGGTGGTTTTGCGGCCCCGGTGCACATAGCTGACCGGTACCGGCTTGTCGCCCTTGCTGCCGCCCGGAGCGGCCCAGCCCGAGTGCACCATCAGGGTGGCGTAGAGAATGCCGGTTTCGTTGAGCGCGGTATGCATGTCGCGCACGTTGTAGGGCCGGATGCGGTAATACGCGCCGCCCGGCGCCGCCATCGCCTGCTGGATGATGGCATCGCTCATGTGCGTGATGCCATGCTGGTCGTCTTGCCACGACGAGCGCAGACACACCCCATGCTTGGCCCACGCCTTGATCGCGCCGCGCGCAGACGAACCTTCGTAAGCCTCGCCCGGCCATTCGTCGTAGCGGCGCGCCAGTTCGTACAGCATGCGCGGGCTGACGATCGCGGTCCGCTTCTGCCTGGTGCGCAGAAAATTTACCACCGCTGCCAGCGCAAAGCCGGTGCAGGCGCCTTCGCTGCCCTGGTTCAGAATCATCGCCGGCTTGATGAGCGGGCAGCTCACCAGCGAGTCGGGCAGCGAAATCAGTGCCGGCTGGTAAAACCAGTCGCGCAGGTCGATGCGGTCGGGAAAGGCGTCGAGTCGCTTGCCGGTGGCTTTTTCGGCGCTGGCTTTGAGCGGACGGTCGGCGCTTGGTGTCGATGAGGATGTCTTGGCCATCAGGGTCTCCCTTGTCAGTTCAGTTCTTGCAGTCCCAAATCCGGCACGAACGGATGGGGTCGAATGCCAGGCGATACGGATTGCCCTCTCCGCTATCGCGGGGCCATGGTCCATGGGTCAGCGGAGAGGGCAATCCGGGCGTGCTCATTTGCCGTCCTGCCGCACAAAAAAGGCGCCCATCACGCCGGTGGCCAGCCCCTGAACGGCGGCCAGCCACAGGCGCGAGATGTTCAGCAGTTCGGGCAGGGGTTTGCCGGTGAGAGGAAAGAACAGCAGCGGCAGCACCAGCAGCAGCACGTACAGCAGCGACAGCCACAGCGCGAGCCGGTAGAGGAAGGGATCGATGCGCGTGTCGGTCGCGGCCTGCTGGCGCTGGGTGTAGACCAGCACGCCGATGATCAGCGACAGGTTGGGGACAATGGCGGGCAGGAACCAGTCCCACAAGCCGGTCGGATCGACTTCCTTGGCGAAAAAACTGATGAACAGCAGCACAACGAAACACACGCCCGCGCCGGCGAACCAGACGACGGCCAACCGCTTGCGCGCGGTCTGCATGGTGAGGCTCATGGCTGCCGCTCCAGCGTTTTCAGGATGCCGGCGGCACGCAGGTGCTGCGTGCCGTCGAAGGTGCTGGGACGCTGCAGCGCGGCGCCCAGGCTGGTTATCCTGAATTCGTACACCAGCGCGGTGCAGACGATGTCGTTGCCATAGGGTTTGGCGGCGAGTGCGGCGGGCAGGGCGGTGGCGCCTTTCTCCACCCAGGCCGTCGCCTCGCCGGGTGCGACAGCCCTGCCGCTGGTGGTGAAAGGGGTGGGGGTGAAGGTGAACACGATGACGCGGAAAGTATCGCCATTTTTCCCGAGCAACGCCTTGAGGTAGGCGTCGAGATTGAACGGAATCAGCGACACCGGCTCGATCTGCGTCGACCAGCGTTGTTCGGCAGCGGACGCGGCATTGGGCGCGATACGCTCGATCTGGGTGACCATGGCGAAACCGTCCGGCACAGCGTAATAGCTGACCTGCGTGTAGCCGTTGGCAGCCAGTGCCTGCTCCATTCGCGCGGCCACGCTGCCATTCGTGGGCGTGGGCTGAGCGGCCACCAGCAGCGCGCGGTCCAGCTTCAGCCGGGTCGACCAGGGCGGCGGTGGCCAGGGAAATTCGGGCAGCTTGAAGCTGATCGACATCGATTTGCTGCTCGTCTCCAGCTTGGGTTCCTTGGGAACGGGCCGGCTCATCTCGCGCATATCCGGTGCGGCCGGCCTTGCAACGGCGGCTTCCCGTTTAGCGTGGGCGCCATTTTTTGCCGCTGGCGGCATCAGCCGCCGCGTGGGTGCCAGGCTGTTGTCGCGTGCCGTTTGCTCGCGCATCTCGGGGGTGACGCAGACATGATCATCCGGCCGTGCTTCGCGCCACACGAAACCCGGCCTGCAGGTATCGGGCCCATAGGCGCCGCCTTGCGGCTCCCGGCGTATCGCCGCCATCCGATTGTCGGCCGCAGCCTGCTCGCGCGTGGCGGGGGGGACGCAGACATGGTCGTCCGGGTAGGCCTCGCGCCAGACATAACCCTCGACGCAGGTATCGGGATGGGGCGCGGCGCGGGCTGTCGGTGCCACGAGACAGATCAGCATGCCCAGCAGCAGGAGATGAACCATGCTCGACAGGATGGCAGGCGCGCATCGGCTGCCAGTCGCTTGCCAGGTTTCAAAGGCTTTATCGTTCATGCGTGGCTCCCGATTCATCCGAGTGTGATGTCCATATACAGCGGGGCGTGATCCGAGGCCTTGGGGTCGTTTTCACCGACGCCGTCGAGCCTTTCCTCCGTCACCTGCTGCGCGCGCCAGGGCAGGCCGCGACGCATCACGGCGGGCTTGACGGGGTTGGCCCTGGCGAGCCCGGCCGACAGCAACAGATAGTCGAGCTGGCGGTAAGCGTTGCCGCCAGCGTAGTAATGCGTCCAACGCTCGGCCTCGGGCAGGCGCGTCAGCACGTTGTCGAGCCCCTTGTGATCGAGCAGGGCGGTGAGGCTGGTCTTCCCCTCGGGGTAATCGTTGAGGTCGCCCAGCACCACGAAATTGCCCTTGTAGGCCGACTTCTTCCAGCGCGCGTCGATGATCGCCGCCACGCGGTCGGCCTGTTCCTGCCGCCGCGCGCGCGTGGCCTCGCGGCCTTCCATCATGGACTTGAGATGGTTGAGATACAGCGTGAGCGTCTTGCCGCCGACCAGGATATCCACCTCCAGGCAGTCGCGCGAAAACAGGAAGGCAGTGCCGGCCTTGTTGCGTTCTTCCCGATGCGAGCGCAGCGAGACGATGGGATAACGCGACAATACGGCGACGTCGATCTGGCGCGGATCAAAGCAGTCGATCACCGCGCGATGCGTGTATTTCATGCCGCCGAGATAAAACGAATTGAAGCGATCCAGCACCGGCAGACTTTCCACTTCCTGCAGGCAGATCACGTCGGCGTTCACCGCGCGGATCGCCTTGGCGGTGATCTTTTTCGATTCGTCGTCGTAAATGCGGAAGGCCGTGTCGTTGATGGTGAAGCCGTCGTCCGCCGTGGGCTGGAAGCCGTCCTTGAAACGGTAGCGGGCGAACAGGTTTTCGGCGTTGAAGGTGGCGAGGCGGAGGGTAGGCATGGTGGGCTTTCCGGATCAAAGGGTTTTCGGGGTTTCCCGCAGCGCGGCCTTGCGCTGAATCGACGAGGCCTTACCGGGTGTGTGTGCCTGGCGGCCTTCACCACGCAGACGCGTGGTGAAGGCCAATCCCGTGCGCGCGGCAACGCGGCGGAACCGGTTCGATCGGCGAGCGGCACGCGTTCGATCACTATGTGACTCCGTCCCGGCTTCTGCTTCCCGAAGCCACGTCGAAGCGGCCGGGCTGGCGGCTACCCCGTTATGCATCGTTTGCTCCGGCGATGTAGCGCAACGCGCGCAGGCTGGGGAGAAAGAAATACGCCCCGCCGCGCACTGCGACAAACTGCGGAAGTCCCGTCACGCGATGGCGCAAAGCGCCGTCGCGCTGCACGGTGAAATCGCGGGTCACCGGGCACCCGGCGATGGCCTGGCGATTGCCGACCAGTGGATCGCTCTCGCCGCTCAGGCCGGAAAACTTGGTGCTCACCATCCACGCGTTCTGCACGAATTCGAATTGGCGCGAAATATTGGCGTTGAGGCAAATGAAGTGCAGTCCGCGCTTCGGGTCATCCGGTGGCGCGGGCGCCAGCGCATCCTCCGGTTTCAGTTCGCAGCCATATTCGCGGCCACGTCGCAGGATGCGGTGAAAGCGCACGGATGACATGAGGTCGTCGCGGAAATCCTGCGGGCCAAAGCCCAGCATCGTGAGGAGCTTTTTCAGCAGATCGGCGGGGCGCTCGGGGAAGTCGGTATTGCGCGGATTGGCGCGCCGCACATGCGCACCGAACGGACAGCGCGCGCCTGCCGGATCCTGGTCGAAAGTAAACTGGTTTTGCCGAATCCGTTCCGGCGCTGTGCCTGTCCCGGGAATGGGTTGTTGCTGGACCGGCACCAGCGGATCGCCCGCGCGCGTCCGCCCCACCATCGCCGCCGCCAGCTCTTGCGCGTCGGCCGCGTTGCCGCCGGCCTGCTGGTGGACGAACTGCCAGAACGTGCGAACATCCTGTTCCAGTTGCCGCATCACCAGATAGGTACCGTTGCGGCCGAGGTCTCTTTTCTCCGGCGCGTCCAAGGCGGGCAGCAGGCCCGCGCTCGCGGCATCGGGATCGAGCAAAGGCCGGTCGGTAATCAGGCCGTATTCATTTCGATACCCCAGCAGGAATTCGCCGAGCGCGACCACGTTGCTGTAGTCGAACTCGGTGTGGGGGGGATGCCGTTGCTGCTCCCAATCCAGCTGTGGCTGGCTGATGCCGTCGGCGAAACCGAAGGGTTCGACACCGTCGAGATTCTCGGTCTTGAGCCAGTCGACTTCGCTGAACGCCGCCCCCCAGGTGTCGCCGGTGACGCCCTGCACAAAGGCATCGAAGCTGTCCGGATGGGCGAAGAACATGACCACGAGGTGCACCTCGCTGGCGGGGCCGCCCCATTGCCAATACTCGGGGGCGTTAGTTTCCACATCGCCCAATTGGCGCGCACGGCTTTCCTGGGCCATGCCGGCGCGAAACGCGAGCGAGAAGCCCGCGATCACCGGCTCGGGCACGCCGAGCGCGCGCAGGCCCGGCGCGGTGAATGCGACCTGCAGCGCCGTGGCGGGCGGCGGGTTCATCATCATTGCGTTGCTGACCGGCGCGGTGCGCAGCCAGGCGCGCGCGGCGGCGGCGTTTTTCACCCGCAGCAGCGCGTAGGTAGCCTTGATCAGTCGCCCGTAGCCGAAGCGCAGCAGGCCCTGAACGTCGCTGTAATCAGGCCCGGCGTAATCGACTTCGTTCATAGCAGGGCGAGCCATGCGCGGGCCTCCTGGTCACTGAGCGTCGCGGATTCCAGGCCGCGGCGAATGCGCGTGTTGCGTTCAAGATCGACCGCCGTCAAACCGGGGTAGGCCTTGTACCAGACCTGTGTCGGCAGGGTGTGGCGGCGCTGGTATGCCTTGAACCTGAGTTCGTCGGCGCAGCCGTCCAGCACCAGCCAGTTGGTTCGGGGATAGCCGACGCCGTTGCTGGAAAACACGTTCAGACCGAAGCCGGCCTTGTTGATGAAATCGTCCATGTAGCTCTCGGCGCTGCCGTCGTAGTTGCTGAAAAACGCCAGCCGCCGGGTGCCGTCGACAAACACCCAGCGCGCGAAATGGATCGTGCGCACGCGTCCCAGACGGCCGGGTCGGACCAGGTGCCGCACGGCATAGTCAACCGTGCCGAGCACGACCAGGGTCGTCAACAGCCGCACCAGGCCTGGCTTCAGGCTGCCCAGGGCGCTGTACTGATTGGTGACATCGCGATCTTCCGCGAACGCCAGCGCCTCGGAATAGGCCAGGTCGACGGGGACAGATGGCGCCGGATCGGATTTCTCCATCTGGCGCAGGCGCAGGAGATAGAACGGCGCGACCAGAATGAGCAGCGGCGAGGCCAGCAATACCAGCAAGGGCGCGCCGATCAGGTGCAGCGTGTTGGCGATCCACCAGCCCACCGGCGTCGCGCCCTCACCGGACAGGGCGAGGCGGCCAGCGGATTGCTCCGCGTCGACGAAGCGCCGCAGCCGGGCGTTAATCTCCGTGGGCGGCAGACCTTCGAGCGCGGACGCATGGCTTGTGAGGTGGGCTTCGATCGCATCTCTCAGCGCCGCTTCTTCGCGCACCTGCTTCACCGTGCGCCCGCGCCAGTTCACGTAATTTGCGATGGCGGGGCTGCGGTGTCGTTGCATCCAGGGCAGAAGATCGGTTTCGGGTGTGAAACCCTCGCAGCACGCAAAGATCGCGCACAGGCCATCCGGCGCGCGCTGCGCCAGTACGTCGAGGAAATCGTCTTCCGCGCCGTCGATGTCGCCGAGAAAGGCGAGATAGAGCGGGTAGGTGCGTACCGGCACGCCATGGATGCGCACGTCCTCGATCGTCTTGTCGTCGAGGATCAGCAAACGCGCGTAATGCAGCGTATCGAACTGCGCGAACGGAATCAGCGTGTTGTCCGGGTTGACGCATCCCGGCGCGTCGTTCATCGCGGCGAGCAACTGGCGCAACTCCGACTCGCGTGCCGGAACGATCGGCGCCAGGATCATGAAGTTGGCCTGCGGCGTCATCGCGGGTTACTCATCGAAACGCTCGTCGCCGCTGGGCTCGTAATGCGGCACGGCATTTTGCGTATGCCGCAGCTTGGACAACTCAAAATACATGCGCTGCCGGGCGCGGCTTTGATTGCCCAGCGGCCGATGCTCGGCGATGGTGTGCCACGGGTTGTAGGAAAGCTTTTTGGCGAATTCCATTTGCACACGCGAATCGAATGTCTGTCTGGGCAGGCGCAGCGTGGCGACCGAGACGCGCGGCGACAGTTTTTCCGGCCACAGCACCGCATTGTTCTCGATCGGCATCCGAAAGGGATCGGTTTGTCTTTGCAGACGAATGTCGAATTCGACGTCGCCCTGATTCAGCGCCGCGACCATGGCGTCGCGCAGATAGTCGTCGGGCGGCCGCCGCGGCAGGCGCGGAATCGGGGTGCGCCGATTCGATTTGGGCCACACCGAGTATTGCATCGCCTGTCCTTCGCCCAACAGATACGGCACGCAACTGAAGTAGGGCGCCTCGAACGGACTGCTCTGCGTCTTGATGAACAGTGCCTGCATGACGAGATCGAGCACGTGCGGGCGCTTGAAATTGAGGAAATGGAAGATCGACGCGTTCTTCAGGCTCCAGGTCTGCAAGTGCGCGTTGGCCTTGGTGTCCGGCGTGACGAAGGTCGGCGTGGAGACGCCGAACATGTCCAGCGTGTGCTGCTCTTCGTCCATCAGCTTCGTTCCCGGCACGCCCATCAGCTTGATGCTGATGCTCATGAAGCCGACGTCGTCGATGTCTGGCGTGATGTAGGGCCCCGGTCCGGAGAAGCGCACCCAGGCGGGAAAGGTTTGCGGCCTGGCGTAGATGCCGTGACGAAATTGCGGCGGCAGATTGTCGTGCACGATGAATTCGCCGCGCACGATGCCATGCGTCTTGGTGTTGCCACCGCGCTCCATGCCGCCGGGTTTCCACAGCTTCTTCATCTGCTGCCCGAAGGTGGCAATGATGGCGTCGAGATATTCTGCTTCATCCGGCAGCGGTTTCTCCTCGGCGAGCTGCAAGCCCTCGTCGCGGCGCTGCCAGTTGATCAGGGCGGTGACCAGGCGCGCCAGCGGATCGCGCAGCAATGCATCGAACGGCGGGTGGATCCAGGGATCGATGCGTCGCTCCATGTGCAACAGGAAAGTGGACGTATCGGAGAGCCAGTTCAGCAACGCCGAGCCGGTATCGGCGCGTGGAACCGGGCGACTGGCGTTGGAGTTTTCGCTGGGCATGGATCAGGGGCTCGGGTTGCGCCGGGGGGCCATGGCGGCCTCAGAATGGCTGGACTGCGCGGTTTTTCTCGCACAGCCTGACGTAGTGGTCGATGGAGTGTTGCTTGAGGTCGGCCGGGCCCATGTTGCCCAGATCCTCGATGCGCCCCTGCATGCGGTTGAGAAACGCATCCCACAAGCCGGGATCGGCCATCAGCTTGCCCTTGTCGGTGAAGTACAGCAGCGTGCCGGCATGCGAAAAGCCCATGGCACGCAGCGGCACCCGGGTCACCAGATCGGCGTTGTTCACAAAGCGGAAGTTGCGCGCGCCGAAATCCTGATCGAAGGTACGCTCGAATGCGCGGTCGCCCACCCGCGGCGCGCCGAAGATGTAGAGCCCGTGTACCGGTTTGTCGCGCTCGCGCCATTGCGCCGCGGCGAGCGTGGCAAGTGCCGCGCCAAGGCTGTGTCCCGTGACCCAGAGCGACTGCCCGTGGTCCTGAAATTCGGCGATGCATTGATTCAGTTCGTCCCAGACGTGCGAGAGCGCCATACGGAAACCGTTGTGAACCTTGCCGAAGGGAATGTCGCAAAACTGGGTGTCGAGATCGCTCATCCAGTCCTTCAATTTGCCCGGTTCGGTTCCGCGAAAGGCGACCACGATGGTGCTGCCGTTGGCCATGACCAGAGCCTGGGTTTCCCTCCGGTCGATGAAACGGAAACGCGTGAACCCCCATTGCGAAACGACCGGCGGAATCATCGCGTCATCGTTGTAGGCCAGGCGGGCGGCGCAGGATAGCGCGACGGCGTTCTCGCCGTGGTATTTCGCGGTGGCGGGCTGAAAACCATCGAAGGGGTGGGGCATGTGGTGTCCTTTAGTTCAGGGGCTTCGGCGGAGGCAGGCAACTGCGCAGCTGGTCGAAGGGTCGCGCGAGCAGGGTTTCGGGCTGGCCGCCTTGCGCGCGGATGCGCGCG
The DNA here is from genome assembly GCA_011391285.1 of Thiobacillus sp. Next base: position 6,692 of record JAABQU010000055.1, on the reverse strand, counting down.
CGCATGTCGCCAAGCAAGGCGTCCAGATAAGGCGAGCGCGCCCAGGCGGACGCAGTCAGACCACGCGTGGCCAGAATCGCGGGGGGCGGCATGGGCGATTTGCCGCGTCGCGCTTCGGCGGTGCGCCCCATGCTCAGGCGGTAAAAAATCCGCTCGGCGCAATGATCGAGCCGCGCGTTGACGGCCGCGTCGCTGCCGTGCAGGAAATTCGGTGGTTCATTGGACGCGCTGTCATGGCATTCGCCACAGTGCGTGCGGAAGCTGGCCAGGCTGCCGCTGTCCGGCGACCGCTTTTCCACGCGTGTCGGCGGCAGTGCGCTTGAGGGTGTTTTGTTTGGCAGACCGACTTCGACCAGCAGGACATCGGTCAGCGCGAGGCTGAACGGACGGGCGTTCAAAACGCCGCGTGCGCGCAGCCGCTCCAGCGGCGCGGCCAGATCGCGCCGCCCCAGTTTCTTGACCGCTGCGGCATCGAGCATCCCGGCCAGTCCGACGACGAAGGCGGTCTTGTCTGGTGCCGTCCAGGTTTCGAGCGGCGGACGCAGCAGCAGCGGGTCGTTTGCCGGATCGGGCAGCGCGGCCAGCGGGTCGCGGTTGGGCAGGTCGGGGTTGGGAATGGGCAGTCCCAGCGGCCAGCGGGTTTTCCAGTTGCGGTCCAGCGTGGGCAGACTGGCCGGTGCCGGCAGCTTGCCGAAGCGGGCGTAATCGAGGGCGGCGGAAAACGCCTCCATGCGGCAGCGGTCGCCTGCCTCGCCCTGGCCGCAGCCTTGTTGCCAGATTGCCTGCCAGACCGGGAACAGGTTGGCGCGGTCGGTCGAGGCGTCGATGAAATAGGCGATGTCGGTGCCGGTCAGTTTCACCTTGTAGAAATCGCGCCGCGCCGTTTTCAGGCGGGCGGCAATCGCCGGATTGGCCGGGGTTTCGTCCCACAGCGGGCGGGCGAACATCGGTGCGGCATTCTGATGACAGGCGAGACACAGGCTGCGCCGCGCATAAAAAACCTGCGGTGTCTTGCCGGCCTGATAATCGCGCACCACCTGAAACTCGAAGCGGCCGGCGGCATCGTTGTAGCTGATCACTTCAAGTACTTGTCCCGTCTCGTGAAACCCGAGAAACAGGCGATCCTTCAGCGGAGCGTAGCCGGGGAGACTGATGCCGTCGGCGGCGGCAACCACGCGCGGAAAGTGGAAGAAATCGGGTGCGCCGGCGTTGCGTTGCAGGGAGCGACCCAGAGGAATCAGCGTGATTTTCAGCGGCGGCAGGCCGCCGGCGTCAGGCTGCATCTGGCGGTTGATCGTGTTCACCAACTGCGAAAACGGATAAGGCACGGGCGCGTTGCCGATCAATTGATCGAAACGCGACCGCCCGGCGGGCGGCAGGTCGTCCTGCGCGGGCGCCGGGATCGAAGCGGTCAGCATGGCGGCGAACATGATGGTGAGTCTGCCCAGTCCGATTCTGGCAGCCATGGCGCTAGCGCTGCGCCAACACCCGTTTCTGCGTGCCGCTCCAGCACTCGTCCTTGATCTGGCCGGTTTCGAATTCGGCGCGGCCGGCTTTGTCCAGATCCTTGCTGTAGAGCACGAAGTTGAGGATGAAGGCGTGGTCCATGTAGGCGCGGCCAAGGTAGAGGCCGGGACGCACCATGCGGATTTCGTCGCGTACCTTGAGGCCGCGCCGGCCTGCCAAAAAATCCGGCTTCTCGCGATAGCCGCGGATTTCGTCGGTGAAGGCGTAGTCGATGATGATGGATTCGCGCCGCGAGTCGATCAGGCTTTGCCCGCAGTAGAGCTTGGCGGGGAACAGCAGCCAGGCGTCGCGGCCGTCGACGTCGATTTTCGGGATGTCGCCGGGGCCGATGACGGGGCGCAGCACCGCGAGATCCTGGATGCGGTTGCGCAGCACTTTTTGATCGCGGTAGAACACCTTGCCTTTCCACAAGGTTTCGCCCGCGGTTTCCAGCATCTTGCCCTTGAAGTTGACGCCGAGGCCTTTCAAACCGCCGATGATTTCGGCCACGCGCAGCTTGCCCGAGCTGCCGCGCGGGAACACGATTTCGCCATCGAACGGGCCATCGGGAACCGGACCGGAGCCGAGCCGTGCGTAGAGCTGATCGAGTTCCTCCTGATTCAGACCGGCGAGGTATTTGGGCGTGACCTTGGCGAGTTCTTTAAGTGCGATGGGGTATTCGTATTCGACCTGTGCAAAATCGGGCTTGCTGGGGTAGTCGTCGCCATAGGGTGCGAAGGCGATGTCTGGCTTGCCGGCGAACCAGCCGCTGATTTTGTCGCAACCGGACAATGGCAGGATGAACGCGGCGGCGAGAAAAAGCATGCGTGTATTCATGTCGGACTCCCTTACAGCGTCGCCAAAAAGGCGATCAGTGCGTTCTTGTCGGCGTCGCTGAGGTCTTCGCCGAAGCGATGGCCGTCGTTTTCGATTTCCGCGCTGCACGACGAATAGACCTGCCACAGCGCGGGGGTGCGTGCTCGCGCCTCTTTCACCACTTCGATCAGCCGGTCCGGATCGGAGACGATGGCCTTGCCGATGGACTGCATTTCAGCCGCAAGCTGCTTCGCCTCGGCGGCGGGCAGCACGGTAGCCAGCCGCGCTTCGAGTTCGGCGGGTTTCAGCCTGGCGCGCACCAGGTCGACGATGAAATCCTTGTGGCGGAAGTTGCCGACGTTGCCCGCCGTGGCACCGGCCGGTACGCGCACGGTGAAGCCGACCAGGCGTTTTTCCTCCTTGCCGTCGAAGATGCGCGGGCCGATGTCGAGCACGATGTCCTCGTCGACCTTGGTTGCCTTGGGAATGCGCCTGGCCGGATTCAGCAGATCGTTCATCGACGCCACATACAGCTTGAAGCGGCCGTCGACCGAGGGGTCGTATTTCCAGCACGCCGGCTGCTTGTCTTTCGCCAGCGGCGGGTTGCCGGGCTTCGTCGTGTCGACGTAGCTGGAACGGTACAGCTCGTAGGCATTGGCCTTGTCGCCACCCCAGCCGCACAGTTCGGGGCCGACCGAGTTGTTGTGCAGGAAGGGTGCGTGCGCCCACAGGTTGACCAGCGAGACGTTGCGGTAATAACCTCGGCCGCCATCGTGCGGATCGAGGATGCCGGCGACGGTCTTGCGCGCGTGGTAGTCCTCGTCGGCGAACTGTTCCCAGACGTGGCCGCGCAGGTGGTTGGAATGCAGCGAGCGGCAGCGGTAGGTGCCGACTTCTGTCACCGGTGTCGGCACGTCGTTGCCCAGCCAGTCGGCGCGCAGGCCGCTCTTGCTGTCGGGGGCGCGGAAGTCGACCGCCTCGAACGGCGGCTTGCCGCTGGAATGGCAGCGCGCGCAGTTGGCGACGAACACTTGCTGGCCGCGCGAGACCGCGCCCTTGCCGAAGTTGTGTTCGAGATCGCGCACCAGATCGGTCTCGGCGTAAGCGGCCTGATGCTGATTCGCGCGCGCCTCAGTCAAGTCCTTGGCATGGCCCTCAGGTGCGGTGAGGAAGAAGTCGAGCAGGTTGGGCAGCCGGTCTTCGATGGCGCGGAAGTTGGGGCAGTCGCGCCGGCACTGGCCGATGTCGAACGGCGTCTGGCCGAAGTTGCGCGCCTGCGGGTCGAGCTGGCGCAGGTCGGTGAGGTGGTTGACCCAGCACTGTTCCGAGCACGAGCCGATGTTGAAATACACGCGCTGGATCGCGCCGAGCGCGCCGATCGAATCGCTGCCATCCTTGAGGATGTGGTGGACAGTTTCAGTCTTGGTGGATTTTTCCCAGCATTTGCCGGGCTTGCCGGGTTCGCACCAGCAACTCGATTCCTTGATGCCGGTCGGGCACGCTGCAGCCTTGCGCCAGCGGTTGACATTTTCGCCGGAAAACGTCGGGCGCTGCGCGATGTTGATCAGCGCGTTGATGGTGCCGGCGTTGTTGACCTGGTCGTTGGGGATCGCCGAGGTATCCGAGGTGCCGGGGCGCGCATGGGAAAAGATCTGCCACAGCAGGTCATCGTGCGGCATGCCGGAAATGAGGATCTCGGAGACGCGGATGTACTGGTTGCCAACCAGCCCGGAGAGGTTTTCCCACTTGGGATGTTCGGGGTCGAGCGGTGGCTTGGCCGGGTCGAAGGCGATGTGGCACGACGCACACGCGGTGCCGATCAGGAAGGGGGGTTCGACCGAGGCATCGGCCAGCTTGCGCACTTTGGAGTCGGAGCGGGCGGGGTCGTTCGACAGTTTGCGGTTGTAGCCTTCCCAGGTGCCGAGGCTGCCGTTGACCTGTTTCCACACCGCCGCATCGAAGCGCGGGTTGGGAAATTTGCGGAAACCGAGCGCGCCGGTGGAAGTGCCGAAGGCGAGGTTGCAACTGTCCTCGCGGCCTTTCTGATGGCCTTCGGGATCGCTGGCGAGCACGGCGGCATCCTTGAAGTCGCACGCGGGGTCGCGGTAGCCGGGCTTGCCGACGAACTTCAGCAGGTCCTGGTCGCCGGGGCACCAGTCGAAGCCGTAGGTTTCCTCGTAACTTCTGGCCGGACAACCGTCGGAACCCGGTTTGCAACAGCCGGGGTCGTTGATCAGGCCCCAGGTCTTGAAGCGGGTGTCGCGCGCATCGCTGCGCAGCACGCCGAACCAATCGATCAGCGCGGTGATGCGTTGCTGGAAGGTGTAGGTATGAAAGCGCGCGTTGCCTGCGGTGGCCTTGAACCAGATTTCGCGTCCGGAACGGGCCGACGGCGACAGGCCGGCTTCGCCTTCGTGGAAACCGGCGTCAGTATAGGGCGAGACCGGATCGGGTTCGGCAGCGGCAGGTGAACTTTGCACGACGCCAGCTGCCGGCGGCAGGGTGGCCTGCGCAGTTTCGGGTTGATGGGTGTACCAGGCCAGCGCGGCAAGGGTTGAAACGCTGAAGATCCCTAGCCAAGTCGATGTTTTCATAGTGCTCTCCTGTGGTCAGGACAGACTGCCCTGAACCTTAGTCAAGGATGCTGCGCTTTCAAGCCTCGTCACGCCGCTCGCGCAGGATTTCACATAGCCACGGCAGGATCGGTCCGCTGTCGCTGGCCATTTCCTGACGCTGGGTCGCCTCGATCAGCGCCGCGTCGAACACCGCCTTGCCGGTGTGATGCCCGAGCTTGCGGTAGCTCTCGAACTGCGATTCGTCGAACCACTGGTCGGCGGTCGATTCGTGCGGAAAGCCGGGGTGGGTGCATTTGTAGTTCAGCAGGTCGGCCGGTTCGGTGCCGGTGAGGCGTGGTTTGATGTAAATCAAATGGCCTTCGGGCGGCTGCTCTGAAGAGCCCTCACAGGGCGGGTAGATCACGCGGCCGATGGCGGAATAGCCGCTCTCCAGGTCTTCGGCGTGAATGTCGATGACCACGCCGAAGTCGGCGTAGCACTTGCGAATGGCGTTGCCCAGATCCTCGAACTGGTTGTTGCTGTCCTGTCCGGCGTCGATGGCGACGATGCAGGCACAGCGTCGCCGCACCAGTTCGTAGATGCCGAGATTCTCGAAATGGCCGCCGTCCGACAGGTAGACGAACTGCGAGGTGTGCTGGGTATGGCCGAACAGCTCCTTCAGCAGATAGGTGCCGCCGAACGGCGGGTCGTGCTTGATCCAGGCGGTTTCATCCGCCGGGTTGGGGCTCCAGTGGCCGAGACGGACGTTGAACACGGTCATCAGGAAAGTCAGCGCGGGCGAGCTGTGGTAGCCCATGTTGGGCGAGGCGGCGGCGCCCGAAATGGCCATCGCCGAGCCCATCCACACGCCTTCCATGTACTGCGCGGTGGGGCGGTAATGGCTGAGCAGCTGTCCTTTTTCGTCGGGCAGGGTGAAGCTGTAGCCGGACGCCAGCGGGGTGAAGGCAAACGCGGCGGCACGCCGCTCCTGCCAGGCAAGCTGCTTGCCGGCCACCAGGTTCATCGCGGTGTTGTGGATGAGGAAGGGACGCTGGCAGTGCGGCTTGTTGTCCACATCGCATGCGAGGTCGGCCAGTTTGAGATCGTCGCGCGGGTCGAAACCGGTGAACGGATGCGGCGTGCGCAGCTTGCAGCGCGAGGCGCCGAGGTAGCAGCGTACCAGGCGTTGGCGGTAGAAGTGATAGATCGAGAACAGGTTGACGTCGATGCGCGATGCCAGGGCTGTGGCGGCAGCGAGGCTGCCACCACACAGCAGCGCCACCCAGACGATGCCGGGATGCTGGAAATTGATGGCTTCCTGGTAGAGCACGGACATGAAGTGCGTGGGCGTGTCGGCTTGGGATACGCATCCGCTGCAAAACGCCGGCAGCATCAGCAACTGGTGCAGCCCCAGCGACAGCAAACCCAGCAAACCGACGATGAAAATATAAGGGACGACCTGGGCCACCCGGTCGCGCCAGCCAGCGCGGGTGTCGGCGGAAGTCTTCGCGCTGCGCCCCATCAGCACGCCGGCCGCGGTCGACAGTGCCCAGGCCATGCCGCCAGCGGTCACGAAGGCCTGGTTGGCCCAACGGAAGAAGGCGGGCGCGATGTAGACAATGGTGAACAGTGCGGCCCATACCAGCGAGACCAGCAGCACCCAGCCGCCCAGGCGCGCCCACCACTCGCGAGATTCGTGCGAGAAATAGCGTCCCATCAAGCCAATGTGCCCCACCACCGTGAGCGAGTAGAACTTCAACAACAGGGCGGTGGCCAAGGCCGACGCGATCCACGAGCCGCTGTAGCCTTTACCCA
>JAABQU010000054.1 GCA_011391285.1 Thiobacillus sp. | reverse complement strand
TCACGGGCTGTCCTATGAATACATCGCTTCAGTGTTGCCGCAAGTTGCGCCCTCCATCGCAATTGGCCGCGTGATCGTCGCGCACCTCGGCAGCGGCGCCAGCCTGTGCGCCCTGCGTGCAGGCGAGAGCGTGGACTCGACCATGGGCTTTTCGCCGCTCGACGGCATCCCGATGGGCACCCGACCGGGCGCGCTCGATCCCGGCGTGCTGCTCTATCTGGTCGGCCAGCGCGGCATGACGGCGGCGGCGCTGGAAAAACTGCTGTACAAGCAATCGGGCCTGCTCGGCCTGTCCGGCGTCAGCAACGACATGCGCCTGCTGCTGGAAAGCGCCGAGCCGCGCGCGCAGCTGGCGGTCGATTACTTCGTACATTACGTCGCCAAGGAGATCGGCGCGCTGGCTGCGGTCCTCGGCGGCCTGGACGCGCTGGTATTCACCGCCGGCATAGGCGAGAACGCGCCGCAAATCCGCGCCCGCATCATGGCAGCATGCGCCTGGCTGGGGGTTGCACTCGATGCCGAGGCCAACCGGCGCAACGCATCCTGCATCTCGGCAGCGGGCAGCGCCGTTTCGGCCTGGGTGGTGCCGACCAATGAGGAACTCATGATTGCCCGGCACACCCTCGCACGGGTGAAAAGCGAGCCTTGAAGCAAAGTGCAAGGCTGAAACGAACGGAGAATTCAAGATGGAAGCAGGTACCACACAGCGCCGAAGCTTCACAGCGGATCTGCTACCCGGCCTCACGACCTCAGCTGTAGTAGTGCCGAAAGCCCTCGCCTACGCTACCATCGCGCAGTTACCGGTGCAGGCGGGCCTGTTCGCCGCGCTGGTGCCGATGGCTATATACGCGGTCCTGGGCAGTTCGCGTCTGCTCTCGGTCAGCACCACCACGCCGATTGCGATTCTGTGTGCGACCGCGATCGGCGAAGCACTGCGCAATGACCCGGGGCTCGATCCGCTCACTGCCGCGGCGACACTCTCCATGCTGGTCGGCTTAATGCTGATCGCCGCGCGCGTCCTGCGGATGGGCTTCCTGGCCAATTTCATCTCGGAGCCGGTGCTGACCGGGTTCAAGGCCGGGGTGGGCTTCGTCATCGTGGTCGACCAGGTGCCCAAGCTGCTCGGTATCCACATCCACAAGGAGGGCTTCTTCCGCGACGTGGTTTCGATCTTCGCGCACGCCCCGGAACTCTCGTGGAACACCCTTGCCGTCGCACTGGGAACCCTCGCCATCATCTTTTTCGCCAAGCGCTTTTTGCCCAAATCGCCGGCGCCACTGCTCGCCGTGGCCGTGGGCATCGCCGCCTCCGCCGTCATCGGGCTCGAAGCCGCAGGCGTCAGCGTGGTCGGCGCGATCCAGGGCGGCTTTCCGGCGCTGCAGATGCCGCAGCCTTCGCTGTTCGAGGCGATGTGGCCGGCCGCTGCCGGCATCGCGCTGATTTCTTTCACCGAGTCGATCGCGGCGGCACGCGCCTTCGTACGGCCAACCGATCCGCCACTCGATGCGAATCGCGACCTCTTCGCCCTCGGCGCCGCGAATGCCGCGGGCGCCTTCATCGGGTCGATGCCCGCCGGCGGCGGCACCTCGCAGACCGCGGTGAGCCGCAACGCCGGCACGCAAACCCAGGCTGCCTCGCTGGTGGTCGCGGCGGTGGCCTTCGCCACGCTGCTGTTCCTTGCGCCGGTGCTGGCGCTGATGCCGCACGCCACGCTGGCAGCGGTGGTCATCGCCTACTCGATCGGCTTGATCAGCCCGAAGGAGATGGCGGCCATCCGCCGCGTGCGCACCATGGAGTTTCGCTGGGCGCTGGTCGCCTGCCTCGGCGTGATGGTGCTGGGCACGCTCAAGGGCATCGTGGTCGCCATCGTGCTCTCGCTACTGGGACTCATGTACCTCGCCTACGATCCGCGGGTCCATGAGCTTCGCCGCAAGCCGGGCACCAATGTATTCCGCCCGCGCTCGCCTGGACATCCCGAGGACGAGGCCATTCCCGGCCTGCTCATCGCGCGCCCCGAAGACCGCCTCTACTTCGGCAATGCCGCGAATGTCAGTGCAAAACTGCAGGCCCTGATCAAGACCACCGATCCGAAGGTGGTTCTGCTCGACTGTTCCGCGATTCCGGGTCTTGAATACACCGCGCTCAAGATGCTGGTCGAGGGGGAAGAGAAACAGCGTGAACAAGGCAGGGAGCTTTGGCTGGCTGCACTCAACCCCGAGGCACTGGAACTCGTGCAGCGCACACCGCTGGCACAACGCCTGGGACGCGAGCGGATGTTCTTCACGGTGGAGCACGCGGTTGCCGCTTACACGGCGCGGGAGCCCGCCATTCCGTCATGACAACCTGGAAAGCGACATCCGTAACCTGTGCCCTCACGCTCGCAGGGTGGGGGTGCATGCGCAGGACATCGAGCCGTGGATTTATTCAAACGCACCGATTGGCGTCAATTTCCTGATCGCGGGCTACGGTTATGCGGAAGGCGGCTTGTCGGTCGACACGTCGGTACCGCTGACGAATGCGAACCTTGAGGCCCATAGCACGGTGCTCGCCTATGCCCGCTCACTCGACCTGTGGGGCCGATCCGGGAAATTTGATGTGGTGCTGCCTTATGCCTGGCTCGCTGGAGAGCCGCCGTTAAATACGGTATTCGTGCTGGTGTCGGATCAACCGCGGCGTTTGTGACGACGCCTGGCAATACCGCTGGGGCGGGGGACTGTAGCGGAATGGTTGCGGGTTGACTGCCACAGACCGCATGAGAGTTGAGCCTCGCCTTATGCCATCATTAGCTGCCATGTCCGGATGTTTTGCCCTGTAAGGAAGATCAGAAAATGAGCACCCCCACATCCAAATCCAGTGACAGCTTTCTGCGGAATCCGCCGGACTTCTCGCTCGTCCATGGGGGACCGCTCTTCCAATTCTTTCTTCGGGCGCATCTGTCCGATGATGCGCTGGAACTGGCGCGCCAACGCATCATCGTCATCGCACTGTTGGCCTGGCTGCCGCTGCTGCTGCTCTCTGCGTTGGAAGGACAGCTAATAGGTGGCAGTGTCGCCGTCCCCTTCCTAATGGACGTGGAAGTCCACGTCAAATTCCTGCTGGCTATCCCCCTGCTGGTCGGCGCCGAGCTGGTGGTGCACCGGCGCATGCGCTTACTGGTGAAGCAGTTCCTGGAACGCAACCTGATTCCCGAGAGCGTCCTGCCGCGCTTCGATGCCGCCATCCATTCGGCATTTCGGCTGCGCAACTCGACGTTCGCCGAAGTGCTGCTGCTCGCCCTGGTGTATGGCGTCGGCATCCTGGTCATCTGGCGCCATTACATGGCACTTGATGCGCCCACATGGTTCGCGACACCGACAGCGGATGGATCCAGTCTCTCGCTCGCGGGGATGTGGTACGCCTACCTGAGCCTGCCGATTTTCCAGTTCCTGTTGATCCGCTGGTATTTCCGCCTGTTCGTCTGGGCGCGCTTTCTCTGGCAGGTGTCGCGCATCGAGTTGAACCTGGTTCCCACCCATCCGGACCGCACCGGTGGTCTGGGATTTCTCGCCGGCACGGTGTTCGCATTCATCCCGCTGCTGATGGCGCACGGCGCGATCGTTGCCGGAAACCTCGCCAACCGCATTTTCTACCTCGGATCGAGCCTGCCTGAGTTCAAAGGCGAGATCCTTCTCCTGGTCGCCTGGCTGCTATTCGTAGTCCTTGGCCCGCTGCTGGTATTCGCACCCAAGCTTGCTGAGGCGAAGCGAACGGGCCTGCGCGAATATGGCACTCTGGCGCAGCGTTACGTGCGTGAGTTCGATACCAAATGGCTGCGCGGCGGCGCGCCTGCCGACGAGCCGTTCATGGGCAGCGGCGACATCCAGTCGCTCGCCGATCTGGGCAACAGTTACGAAGTGGTGCGGACCATGAAAGTGGCGCCTGTGTCGAAGGAAGCCATCCTCCGGCTTGCGGCTGCGGTGGTCGTGCCGGTTGTGCCGCTGATGCTCACCATGATGCCGTGGGAAGAACTGCTGAAAAAGCTGTTCGGCATTTTGTTTTAGGGCACCTGGCGCGGGCGGCAGAAAAATGCAGGCGGACGGGTGCGCTGCCGTCCGCCGTCTAGCGAACCAACCAGAGCATCGCCATCACATACAGCGCAGCGACTGTGAGCTGGGCAAGCGTGATCGGCAGGCCAAAGCGAATGAAGCGCGGGAACGTGATGCGCTCCCCCTGCTTCGCGCAGATGCCAGCGCTCACGATATTGGTGGACGCGCCTATCAAGGCCACGTTGCCGCCGAGGATCGCGCCGAACATCGCTGCAACGCAACTCGTCACGCGCCTTGACGGTGTCTAGCGCTTCACCGGCATGGGCGGGCACATTGAGCTCGGCAAACAGCAGGGCCAGGAAAACCGCCACGGATTGCCATCGCTTGATCATCTTTGCCTCGCCAAGGTAAAAAAGCATGCCGCGCACGTCCGCTATTTCATGACCAGCAGCGTGCGAAAGTCCGCTCAAAGCTGGGACTCGATCGGCAGCAGTCCGAGGAACCAGACCGAGAGCCGGCGCAAGGCGCTAACTTCGGGTTCGCTGGCATAGCGGCGCTCACCCGTCTCGCTGCGCTCGACCCACTCAATGCGCGGGTTGCCGGAAGGCTCAGCGACGCGCTCCAGTCGCCAGGCAATGCTGTCGAGATTCTGTTCGAGCGTGCCGGCAATATCCCCGGCCAGCGGCGCGCTTTCGCACACCACGCCGATCTCGGTGTTGAGCTGCACCGAACGGGGGTCGAGATTGAGCGAGCCGATGAATACCGCACGGCGGTCGAACACGAATGACTTGGCGTGCAGCGAGGCGCGTGAAGATCCGTAACCCTTGGTTTTCTTCTCGGTTTTGGCAGGCTGCACAGCGCCCGGTTTAAGTTCGTACAGCACGACGCCGCCCTCGAGCAGCGCGTCCCGGTAACGCTGGTAGCCCGAATGCACCGCGCCAACATCGGTGGCAGCGAGGGAGTTGGTCAGCACTGTGACGCGAATACCGCGCGCCACCAGCCCGCGCAGCCAGGCCACCCCCCGCTTGCCCGGGATGAAGTAGGGCGAGACGATCAGCAGTTCTTGCTGGATCTGCGAACCGATGCCGCTGAACTGGGGCAGCAGATGTCCCTCGGTGGCGTCGGGTGCACGACTGATTTTGGCCGGATCGTCGTAGAGCAGATGCGCCTTGCCCCAGTAAAAACCATATTGCCCGGACATCGCCTCTTCGGCGATCCGGCTCCCCGCATGCGTGACATAAGGGCTGTCGCGATTCGCCTCGATGTAAGCGGCGAGTGCGGCACGCAGCGCGATCAGGTTCGCGCTGTCATCGCTTCGACCGAGCAGCGCCGTGATCGGGTATGACGAGGGTGCATTCCAGAACTGGTCGAAGGCAGTGGATACTTTTTCAACGACCGGGCCGACCGTGAGGACGTCCAGATCCCCGAAGGCCACCTCGCTGGACGCCTCGAAGTACTCGTCACCGATGTTGCGCCCGCCCAGGATCGCCGCCTGATTGTCGGCGACGAACGCCTTGTTGTGCATCCGTCGATTGACCCGCGAAAAATCGGTGAGCATGCTGATGCCGCGGAAGGTGCGCGAGGCAATCGGATTGAATAGCCGGATCTCGATGTTGGGGTGCAAATCGATACTCA
>JAABQU010000053.1 GCA_011391285.1 Thiobacillus sp. | reverse complement strand
GGCGAGGATTCACGGGCAACGAGCGCCGGCGTTTCGGATACCACGATCGGCTCGGGTGGGACGATCCCGGCTTCCGGTGCAGTGCTGGCAACCGCTGGCGGGGTCACAGCGGGAGGCACAGCGGGCGCGGCAGCGCGCGGGGCCGGTTCAGTGCGCGGGACCGGCCCCGCGCGCATCGGCACGGGGCGATCCGCCGTCGCGCCACCTGGGGCAAAGGCCAGCATGCGCAACAGCGTCATGCAGAAACCCGAGAACTCGTCGGGCTCATACGGCAGGTCACGACGGCCGTTCAGCGCGATCTGGTAGTACAGCTGTATCGTTTCGGAATCCAGCTGCGCGGCGGCAGCCTGCATCCGCTCGACATCGAGACTGCTGTCCACCGCCCCCGGCGCATGCAGCAGCAGCGCCAGCTGGGTGAGCAGGTTGCCCAGATCCTGCAACGCAGCGTCGAAGGCGATGCCGCGTTCGGCCAGCCGGCGCGCCTGATCCAGCAAGGCATCGCCGTCGTGCACCGCCAGCGCGTCGAGCAGGTCGAACAGGTAATCGCGGCGCACCGTGCCGAGCATGGCATCGACCGCGGCCGCTTCCACCTTGCCACCGCCGTAGGCAATCGCCTGGTCGGTGAGCGACAGCGCGTCACGCATGCTGCCGGCGGCGGCGCGTGCCAGCTGGTTCAGCGCAGCCGGCTCATACGCGACGTTTTCCTGCACCAGCACCTCGCCCAGATGCTGCGCCACCAGCGCCGGTGTCATCGGCTTCAGGTTGAACTGCAGGCAGCGGCTCAAAACCGTCACCGGAATCTTCTGCGGGTCGGTGGTGGCAAGGATGAATTTCACGTGCGCGGGCGGCTCTTCCAGCGTCTTCAACATGGAGTTGAACGCCGGTTTCGACAGCATGTGCACTTCGTCGATGATGTAGACCTTGTAGCGCCCCACCGTCGGCGCGTACTGCGCGTTGTCGAGCACCTCGCGCATGTTGTCGACGCCGGTGTTCGACGCCGCATCGAGTTCGAGCAGGTCGACAAAGCGCCCGGCGTCGATCTGGGTGCACGCCGAACACGTGCCACACGGCGTCGCGGTGACGCCGGATTCACAGTTGAGGCACTTGGCGAGAATCCGCGCCAGGGTGGTCTTGCCGACCCCGCGCGTGCCGGTCAGCAGATAGGCGTGATGCAGCCGGCCCTGGGTGAGCGCGTTGGAGAGCGCCTGCACCACATGTGCCTGTCCCTTGAGGTCGGCGAAGCCGCGCGGCCGCCATTTGCGCGCCAGCGCAAGTGCGGGGGATGCGGAATCGCCGAAGAGATCAGTCATGTGGTCAGGGGCTAGTATCAAGGGGCTAGGATCTAGGGAATGCGGTACCAGCATCCGCGGATCACCCCCCGCGAACCCTGGCCCCTAGATCCTAATTCCTAGCCCCCGGAAAAATAAGTGGCGAGCCTTACCCCCGGCACTGGCATCGATCGCTGTGGCTGCTTCCTTCCGGACCTGACCCGATTCACGATTTATCCATGCGGGGAGACCCGCCACACACATTTTAACCCGGAAGCGCGCTTATTCCTCATCCCCGGGAACCGTCAGGCGGCGTTTCTTTACTGCATCGGCCAGCATCCGCAGCAGCGGAGCGGTGTCGTCCCAGCTGATGCAGGCGTCAGTGATCGACATGGCGTATTCCAGCGGCTGGCCCAAAACCAGATCCTGGCGCCCGGGTTTGAGGTGGCTTTCGATCATCGCACCGATGATGCGTGCGTCCCCCCCGGCCACCTGCGCGGCGACTTCGGCACCGACGTCTATCTGCCGCTGATACTGCTTGCTCGAATTGGCATGCGAGAAGTCGATCATCAACTGCTGGCGCAGGCCGGCGGCGGCGAGCTCGCTGCACGCCAGGTTGACACTCGCGGCATCGTAGTTGGGCGCCTTGCCGCCGCGCAGGATGACATGGGTATCCTCGTTGCCGGAGGTGCTGAACACCCCGACGTGGCCCGACTTGGTGATGGAGATGAAATGATGGCGCGCCGCTGCCGCCTTGATTGCATCGACGGCGATCCTGAGGCTACCGTCGGTGCCGTTCTTGAACCCCACCGGGCACGACAGCCCGGACGCCAGCTGGCGGTGCGACTGCGACTCGGTGGTGCGCGCACCGATCGCGCCCCAGCTCACCAGGTCAGCGATGTACTGCGGGGAAATCAGGTCGAGGAACTCGGTCGCGCACGGCAGGCCGATTTCGTTGACGTCCAGCAGCAGCTTGCGCGCCAGCCGCAGGCCTTCGTTGATGTCGAAGCTCTCGTCCAGATGCGGGTCGTTGATCAGGCCCTTCCAGCCCACAGTGGTGCGCGGCTTCTCGAAATACACGCGCATCACGATGATGAGGTCGTGCGCCAGTTCATCGGCCAGCGGTTTCAGCTTCCTCGCATACTCCAGCGCGGCGTCAGGATCATGGATGGAGCACGGGCCGACGACGATGAACATGCGGTCGTCCGCCCCGCGCAGCACGTCATGAATGGCGCTGCGTGCATGCGCGACATGCGCGTGCACGGTTTCGTTGGCACGCAGTTCGCGCATGATCTGCATCGGGGCAAGCAGTTCGCCGCTTTGTTCGATGCGGGTGTCGTCGGTTCGGGTGGCAGTCATGTTCGGCTCCGGTTTGTCTAGGGCGCATTAGGGCTGACCTGCCGCGGCTTAAACGAAAAAACCGCCAGCAGGCTGGCGGTTTCGTTAAGGCGTTGCTATTCGCTTCAGCGCCTCCCGACCGCCCTGGGCGTGGGATAAAAGCAGCTAAAAAAGAACAGCGTGGCCAATTTCATGTGCACCAGTCTATCAAAACCCGCCGCCCCGCGCCAACCGCTTTCAATTTCGGCTAATTAATGCCGTAATAATGGGCGGCACTCACACCTCATCATTGCCGCACAACAAGGGAACAGGATTATGACAAACGGCACAGGCAACCAGTATCCCGACCGGGAATTGCGACGCGACAAGCGTTTCAAGGTGTCGCAGGTGGCCGTCATCTCGCAGCCGGGTCACGCTGATATTGCCTGTGAAATCCACGATTTTTGCCAGGGGGGCCTGTTCCTCAAATTCACCCATGCGGATACAGCGATCACCTCGCTGGCCAAACGTACGGATGACGCGGTGGAAGTCGTCTTCACCCCGGCCTTGAACGACACAATCCAGACTTTCCGAGTTCCCGCCAAGCTCAAGCGCCTGAGCCCGCAAGGCATTGGTGTCGTGTTTATCCGCCAGCCGGTCGATGCGTTGCGGTCCCTGCAAAAACTGCGCATGGCCAGCCATCGGCAAAAACTGGCTGCCTTGCCGGCCTCGGATGCCTCACCACGACTTCGCGAAATCAGCACGACGCTTCTCAACGAAACCCTGTTGCATGCGCACGATCAGGTCATGCGCATGCTGGGCGACAAACTGAATCTGGCAGCAATAAACGCCTCCGGCATTGCCGAACACAGCGGCCTGCTGAGCGCGGTGCAGGAATTCGGCCGACATGCGGCAGGTCTGCAAACCCGCTTCGTGCAACAGGTGATGGATGCACTGAGCCAGGCCCGTCCAGTGCAGACCCAGGCCACCCGTGACACCCAGGATGGTGGACTGGCCCTGGTCGACGAACTGGACTTCGAGGACTGGCTCGCCACATCGTCGGAAGCCAACAAACTTGAAGAGCTGTTCCGCGACCAACTTCTCGAAATCGAGCCGCGCATCGGGCAATTGTTCAATTTTGCCTGCGATCACAGCAACAACCCCTTCGGGCCCGCCGTGATCGGCCACGCCTATCGCAGCGCACTGCAGGAGGTGCCGGTACTGGCACGCGCACGGCAGGTAGCCTATGGCGTGCTGCGCGATGTGTTGTCCGACCTGCTGGCCCCGCTCTATGCCGAGTTGCTGGCACTGTTGCCCATTTCGCAGGCCGAGGCCGAATTCGCACAAGCTGACACGACGGAATCACACGCCTCCGCACCGGCGTCCGTCCCCAGTGTTGCCGAACCCGCGCAGTCCGCCCTCCCTTCTTCGCCCACGCCCGCTACCCGACCGCAGCAAGGCGCCCTCAGTCGCCTGACCGGATCGTTGCTGGACTTCTTCCGTGGCCAGCCCACAGCCACACCTGCCCCTCCGGGAGCCTTGCCTGCCGCCACGGCCACGCCCGGCAACATCATGCCCGGTTACACCGGCCAGGGCGGTCCAGCATCGGGAGTGGGTGGTCAGGCCACGATGGCAGGCACAACCGGCGTAGCGCACTCTCCGGTGTTGCAACGCCTTGCCGCCGCGGGCGCACTGCCGTCCGCCGTCACCCAGGACATGCAGCGTTCGGTCGACATGTTCGGCGCACTGTTCGACACCATGCACGCCGAGAAATCAGTCAGCGAAGGGATGCAGCCGTTTTTCCAGCAACTTGAAGCCAGCCTGATCAAGCTGGCGATGGCCGATCCGCAATTTCTCAGTTCACCGGCCCACCCGGCGCACAAGGTGCTGAACACGCTCGACCGCATCAGCATGGTGGCGGATGACGACGGCAAGATCACGGACGCGCGTCTGCTGCGGCTGATGAGCCGCTGGACCGACCGCATCAATGCCGAAGCCGACAAGAATCCGGGCGTGTTCGAGGAAGCGCGCACCCAGCTGGAGCGCGTGGTCAAGCCGCTCCTGAACGAGCGCGCCGCGCGTGTTTTCCGCCTTCAGGAAATGTGCGAGGGCCGCCAGAATGCGGAAGTCGTCAAGCAGCGCATCCTGCGTGAACTGCTGGCGCGACTGGAAGAGCGTCCGGTACCCAATGCCGTGATCGAACTGCTCAACGGCGGCTGGCGCAATGTTCTGCTGATTGCAGAAATACGCCACGGCGCTGACAGTGACGAGGCGCGCGCGACCTGGCAGGTATTGCAGCAGCTGTGCACGTGGCTGGATCCGGAACGAACCGAAGCGCCTACCGCCAACGAAATCCAGACCCTGCTGCAGCGCATCGACCATGCGCTCACCCAGGTGTGTGCCGACAAGTTCGCCCAGGACCGCATCGTCGACCAGCTTGCAACCGCGCTGTTCGATGAAGACAGGTTCCAGCATCAGCACACCCCGGTCGCCGCCCGTCTCAACGACGCCGTCAGCGAGCCGCTCACCGAAGCCCAGGACAACCTGGCCGAGCGTCTGCGTGTCGGCGACTGGCTGCAGTTCAAGACGCTGAACACCCCGCTCAACCTGATCTGGATCGGTGATCAGCCGCCGGTTTACGTGTTCGCCAACTACCGTGGCATCAAGAAGCTCGACCTCAAGCGCCAGAGCTTGCTGCAATCGCTGGAAAACGACGAGGCACAGTGGACCGAAGACCTGGAACTGCCGCTGATGGACCGCTCCTACAGCGCAATGATCCAGAAGATGCAGCGCGACCTGCTGTGGCAGTCCTCGCACGACCCCGCCACCGGGCTCGCCAACCGCAAGAATTTCTTCCGCGCGGTGCGCCGCAACTGGCTGCGCAGCCAGGAACGGGACGGAGGCTATGCCATCGGCGTGATCCAGTTCGACATCAGCACCCCAGCTGGCGAATCGGCTGGAGAAGCCATCCGCATCCCCATCCTGCGCGAATTCGCGCAGATACTTCCTGCGCAGCTGCCGCCCGGCACCCTGCTGGCGCGCGCGGGTGAATCCGGCATTGCGTTCTGGATCGAAGCGGGCGACCAGGCTGCCGCAATGGCGCAGGCCGAA
>JAABQU010000052.1 GCA_011391285.1 Thiobacillus sp. | reverse complement strand
ATGCTCACGGGCTCGATCGGCGGGCCGAGCTTCGCTGACGAAGTGGCGAGCGGCAAGTCCACCCTGCTGACCCTGGCCCTGCCGGCGCTGGAACGCTTCCATCCACGTTGCAAGGACGCGCGCAGGATCGCCGACAGCCTGGTGCAGCATCTTTCCCTTTCGGGCGTGACGCTGGAACTGACCCGGGATGTCGTGGGGGCGCAGGTGGGCGGCGCGCTGAAGAACATGATTGCCATCGCCTGCGGCATGGCGACGGCGCAGGCCATGGGCGAAAACACGCGTGCCGGCATCATCAGCCGCGGTCTCGACGACATGCATCGCCTCACCCAGGCCATGGGCGGCCGCGTCGAGACCCTGCTGGGCTGCAGCGGGGTGGGAGACCTGTTCCTCACCGCGGCGTCCGAGCATTCACGCAATACCCGCCTGGGCATGCGGCTTGGCAAGCCGGGCGCCGACATGCAGGGCGAGGTCGCCGAACTAACCGAAGGCGCCATCAGCGTGATGTCGGTGGAAATCCTGGAGCGCAAATACGGGCTGCGTCTGAACGTGGCGGCTGCCGTGCGTGACGTGCTGCAGCAACGCGCCACGCCTGAGCAAGCCCTGCATCACCTGCTTCGCGAATGTGCGCCGGGCATGGCGCCGCCGGTGGCGCGGACACCGCGCCCCGCCGCCGTCCGTCCGCGGATCGGCGCCGATGTCGACGTGCGGCCGGCTGCCCAGCCCTGGAGCCTGAGCTATGCGTAAGGCTGACAGCGGCGTGCCGCAGACCATTCTCGCTACCGACCTCGACGGCACCTTTCTCGGCGGCAGCAGCGAAGAACGCGCCACGCTGTACGACTGGATCGCACAGCGCCGCGACGAAATCGTGCTGATTTTCGTCAGCGGACGCGGCATCGATTTCATGCGCGGACTGGCGAAGGAGTTGCCGGTGCAGCCCGACCACATGGTCGGCGACGTCGGCACCAGCGTCGCCTGCGGCCCGTGGTATGCACCCCTGCCGCATCTCGAGCAGTGGCTGGACGCCTGCTGGCCGGCCGATGCATCGGCACGCATCGAGCAGACCATGCAGCAGCACCCGGGGCTGAGCGAGCAGCCCATCGTCGGTGGCCGGCGCCGGTCCTACTACTTCAAGGACCCGGCCCACGCGCTGGCCGCGCAGCAAGACGTCCAGCAACTCGGTTTCGACGCCCTGATTTCGGACAACCTGTATTTCGACGTGCTGCCACGTGGCGTGCAAAAGGGCCCCACCCTGCTGCGCACCCTGCAGGCGCTGAATCTGCCTGCGCACCGCACCCTGGTCGCCGGCGACACGCTCAACGACCTGTCCATGTTCGACACCGGCCTGGCCGGCGTGGCCGTGGGCAACCGCGAGGCCGCACTCGATGCGGCCATCCAGCAACACGACAACGTATACCGCAGCCCGCATCCGGGCGCGGCCGGCGTGCTCGACGCGCTGCAACGCTTTCACCGAACGGAGGACTCCCATGGCTTCATCACTGGTCATCGTCTATCACAGGCAACCCTATGAGGAACATGTCGTAGACGGCAAGACGGTCCTCAGGGAAAACGCGAGCCCCAACGGCATCGTCCCTGCGCTGAAGGGTTTCATCGGGCAGACCGAGCGCGCAAGCTGGGTCGCCTGGAAAAAATCGCCGGCCGGCAAGCCGGTCAAGTTCGAGCGCCGCATTACGGTGGAAGACAGCTATGGCAGCTACGAAGTGGTGCGTCTGCCGCTTTCCAGCGATCAGATCAGCCAGTTCTATCACGTCACCTCGAAAGAGGCGCTGTGGCCCATCCTCAACAGCTTTCCCGCCCTGTATTCCACCGAAAACTGCGACTGGGCCACCTTCCGCGAGGTCAACCGCCTGTTCGCCGAGGCGGCCTGCGAAGAAGCCGCGCCCGGCGCAGTGGTGTGGGTGCACGACTACAACCTGTGGCTGGTGCCGAAGTTCGTGCGCGAGATGCGGCCCGACGTGCGCATCGCCTTCTTCCATCACACGCCGTTCCCGTCCGCGGATGTTTTCAACGTGCTGCCGTGGCGCGACGAGATCATCGACAGCCTGCTGGCCTGCGACGTGGTGGGCTTCCACATCCCGCGCTATGCGCGCAATTTCGTCGCCACTGTGCAGTCGTTGCGTCCGGTGGACGAAGTGGTCGAACGCGAGGTGCCCGACGAACTGCGCGCCACCGGCACCGCGCTGTCCGAACCCGTGACCCCGGTGTCGATGAAATGCAACGGGCGGCAGATCCAGATCGACGCCTTCCCCATCGGCACCCACGCCGAGATGATCCGCAAGACGGTGCAGCAACCGGAGAAGCTGGCGCAGGTCGCGCAGATCCGGCGCGACATTCCGCAGGAAAAGATCATCGTTTCCATCGGCCGCGTCGACTATGCCAAGGGCACGCGCGAAATGCTGCTGGCCTACGAGCGCCTGCTGCAGCGGCGCCCCGAACTGCACGGCAAGGTCAAGCTGCTGGTCACCGCGGTGGCGGCGGCCGATGGCATGCGCGCCTACAAGAAGGCGCAGCAGTACATCGAGCAACTGGTGGGCCGCATCAACGGCCACATCGGCACCCTATCCTGGCAGCCCATCCTGCTTTCGACCACGCCGATGCCGTTCGCCGACACGCTGTGCTATTACCGCGCCGCCGACATCTGCTGGATCACCCCGCTGCGTGATGGCTTGAATCTGGTTGCCAAGGAATTCATCGCCGCCCACGTCAACGAAAGCGGCGTGCTGGTGCTGTCGGAATTTGCCGGCGCGGCGGTCGAGCTGCAGGACGCCGTTCTGGTCAATCCCTACAGCCTCGCCCAGATGGACGCGGCGATCGACCGTGCGCTCGACATGCCGCGCGAGGAGCAGCGCGCGCGCATGCAGCGCATGGATGCGCTGATCGACCGCTACGACATCAGTCACTGGACCCGCCATGTGCTGGCGCTCTTCAAGCAGTTGCGCACGCAGCTTGACGAAGGCCGCAAAGCAGCCTGACGCCTGCGGGCCGCTTTTCTCCTCCCGCTTCATTTTCAGAATCAAGGCCGTGCCTGCGCTCACCGGATGACCGGCGAGCCAGCACCGGCATGACCACGAGGACCCCCCCCATGACCCTGCGCAACCAGGTCCAGCTGATCGCCTATCCCGACCGGATGGGTACTAATCTGGCCGAACTGTACGACATCATCGACACGCATTTTTCCAAGGCCATCGGCGGCATCCACATCCTGCCGCCCTACCCGTCGAACGCCGACGGCGGCTTCTCGCCGCTGACGCACAAGGAGATCGACCCGAAATACGGCAGCTGGGACGACATCGAAAAAATCGCGTCGCGCTTCGACCTCTGCCTCGATCTGACGCTGAACCACATCTCGGACGCATCCGAGGAGTTCAAGGACTTTATCGCCCGTGGCTACGCGTCCGAGCATGCCGACCTCTTCGTGCATGTCGATCAGATGGGCCCCATTTCCCCGGACGACCTGGCGCGCATCCACATCCGCAAGGAAAAGGAACCCTTTCGCGAGGTGACCTTCGCCGACGGCACCACCGGCCGCGTCTGGTGCACCTTCACCGAACACCAGATCGATCTCGATTTCAATTCGCCCAAGACCTACGCGTTGATGGAGGACACCATCAAGTTCCTCGCCGCGCGCGGGGTGAAGCTGTTCCGCCTCGATGCCTTCGGCTACACCACCAAGAAGATCGGCACCAGCTGCTTCCTCGTCGAGCCGGATGTCTACGACCTGCTCAAGTGGATCGACGGCGTGGCGCGCGAGAACGGCGCCGAGACGCTGCCCGAGGTGCACGACCACGCCAGCTTCCAGTACGCCATCGCGCTGCATGGCATGCATCCGTATGGCTTCGCGCTGGCGCCGCTGCTGCTCTACTCGCTGCTCGACGCCAACAGCGTCTACCTCAAGCAATGGCTGCGCATGTGCCCGCGCAACCAGCTCACCGTGCTCGACACGCACGACGGCATCTGCATCCCGGACGTCGAGGGGATCCTGCCCAAGGCGGAAATCCAGGCGGTGGTCGACAACGTCAGCCAGCGCAGCGCCGACCCGATCCTGCGCCGCTCGGCCGCCAACGTGCATAGCGTGGGTGCGATCTACCAGCTCACCTGCACCTATTACGATGCGCTCAAGCGCAACGACGATGCCTACATCGCCGCGCGCGCGATCCAGTTCTTTGCGCCGGGAATCCCGCAGGTCTACTACGTGGGCCTGCTCGCCGGCAGCAACGATCTCGAACTGATGGAAGCCACCGGCGAATTGCGCGACATCAACCGGCATCGCTACACGCGGGATGAGGTGGATGAGGCGATCAAGGCGCCCGTGGTGCGACGATTGCTGAATCTGATGGAATTCCGCAGCAGCTACCCCGCTTTCGACGGCGTCTTCCACCTGATGTATTCCAACGACAGCAGCGTCGCCGTGTGCTGGCGCAACGGCGAACTGCGCTGCGAACTGTTCGTCGACCTGAATTTCAAGAAGGCGACCATCGGCTACGTCGACGTCAAGTCGAAACGCTGGCTGAGCATGCGCTGCTAGCAGCCCGCATCAAGGGATGTGACGCAGGCGCATCCATGTGGCTGCAGCAGGCTGACCGGTGACCAAGCCGCTCAGACGTGTGGCCCAACAATTAATCATTCAGTAAATTTAATCGTTACCATTCATAAACGATATTGTTGCTTATGGTTGTTCCTCAATAGGATGTGTCATGCCCCGGGTGGGGTGCTCCTTGGAATAGCCAACCATGTTCAGTCTGTCCAACATGCTGATCCCGGCGATCCTGTTTTTTGCGCTGGGTTTTCTGGCGCAGCTGGTGCGCTCGGATCTGAAGTTCCCCTCCGACCTGGCCAAGGCGCTTTCGATCTATCTGCTGGTTGCCATCGGTCTGCATGGCGGAATGGAATTGGCCAAGATCGATCCTGTCGATGCAATCGGTGCGATTGTCGCCGCATTGGGGCTGGGTTTCGGTCTGCCCATCGTCGCCTATCTCATTCTTTCGCACATCGTTCGCATCGACCGCCTCAATGCCGCCGCCATCGCGGCCCACTACGGCTCCGTCAGTGCAGGCACCTTCGTCACTGCGATCGCCTTTCTAGATTCACTGAAGGTCCCCTACGAAAGCCATCCGGTGATCATGCTCGCAATCATGGAGTCGCCCGCCATCATCATCGGGCTCGCGCTCGCCAACATGGCGCGCAAGGGGGATGGCAACGGCCACCAGAAGCGGGTCAGCCGCGAGCTCGTGCATGACGCCTTCACCAACGGCAGCGTCGTGCTGTTGCTGGGCAGCATGCTGATCGGGGCGATCGCCCAGCCCGCCGGGCTGAACAAGATCATGCCCTTCTACGAAACGATGTTCATGGGCGTGCTGTCGCTGTTCCTGCTCGACATGGGGATGGAGGCTTCGCGCCGGATCGGGGATTTCAGGAAGGTCGGACTGTCCTTGCTGGTGTTCGGCATTGCCATGCCGCTGATCGGCGGCATGATCGGCCTGGCTGTCGGCCACGGGCTGCTGGGGTTCGGGGTAGGCGGCACGCTGCTGGTTGCCGTGCTGGGGGCGAGCGCGTCCTATATCGCGGTGCCGCCCGCCATGCGCCTGGCAATCCCCGAGGCCAGCCCGGCGCTGTTCCTCACCCTGTCGCTGGGCGTGACTTTCCCCTTCAATATCATCGTGGGCCTCCCGCTATACTTCAGC
>JAABQU010000051.1 GCA_011391285.1 Thiobacillus sp. | reverse complement strand
TCGGCCAGCCCCGCATGCAGGGTGAGCAGGCTGCCGGCCAGGTTGCCGCTGTCCACCGACGAGACGTATTGCGGATGGAGCGGTTGCAGCGTGCGGGTGTCGTACCAGTTGTAGAAATGGCCGCGGTAGCGTTCCAGTTTTTCCATCGAGGCCAGGGTGTTGCCGATGCGCTTCAGACATTCCCCGACCGTGAGATAACCGAAATCGACTGCCGCCAGGTCAGCCAGCAGCGACATGCCGATGTTGGTGGGCGAGGTGCGCGAGGCAATGGCCGGCGCCGGATATTCCTGGAAGTTGTCGGGCGGCAGCCAGTTGTCATCCGGACCGACGAAGTCCGCGAAAAAGCGCCAGGTGCGCCGGGCCGACGTCCGCAGGAACGCCTGTTGATCGACGCTCAGGCCTGGGGTTGGGGTGGCCAGCGGCCGGCTGATCCACCAGCCGATGACGGGCGACAGCAGCCACAGCAGCAGGATGGGTGCAGCGACGAGCCACGCTGTTCCTGTCATGGCCAGCGCCACGCCCAGCGCCAGCGCGAGCACCGGTGCAATCCACATCTCCCGGAAAAAGTCGGCCAGCGACTGGCATGCGTTGCGGCGTGCGTAGGCGGGCAGTTGCCACAGCATCAAGCCGCTTCGGGTGAACAGCATGCGCACGCCCGAGCGCAGGATCGCGCCCAGGCAGATCAGCGTGTCGTAGGGCAAAAAGGCCAGCGTCAGCAAGGCGAGCATGAACGGGTGCCCCGCGGATTTGCCGGTCAGGTTCAGGTGCACCAGCCAGTCGCGTGCTTCCGGCTTGCGAACCAGCTCGATCAGGGTGGACAGCAGGGAGGGCAGGGCCACCACCGCCACCACCAGCAGGGTCCACAACCACGCCGGACCCGGACCCAGCAGCCAGCCGCCGGCCAGCAGGACAAGCAGCGCCGGTGCCACCAGGCTGCGCCGCAGGTTGTCGAACAGCTTCCACCACGACAGGGCCGAGAGCGGGTTCGCCTGCCGCTTCGCCTTTTCTCCATTTGGTCCGGACGGGCCCGGCACGCGCGGCAGCAGCCAGCCGGCCAGCTGCCAGTCACCGCGTATCCAGCGATGACGGCGGCTGGCCTCGATGGCGATACTGGCCGGATGCTCCTCGATGAGTTCGACATCGGTCACCAGGGCCGAACGCGCATAGCCGCTTTCCAGCAGGTCGTGGCTGAGGATGAGGTTTTCCGGAAAGCGTCCGTCGACGGCCTGGCGGAACGCATCCACGTCGTAGATGCCCTTGCCGATGAACGAGCCTTCCCCGAACACGTCCTGGTAGACATCCGAGACCTCGCGCGTGTAGGGGTCGAGGCCCGAGTCTCCTGCGAACAGCCGGGTAAAGCGCGACTGGCCAGCACTGGTCAGGCTGATCGAGGCGCGCGGTTGCAGGATTGCGTAGCCTTCGACGATGCGCCCCTTGGCGGCGTCAAAGACCGGCCGGTTGAGCGGGTGGGCGAGGTTGCCGACCAGGGTGCGGGCCGCGTCGCGCGGCAGCTGCGTGTCGGTATCCAGAGTGATGACGTACTGGATCGACTCGAGAATGGACTGATCGCCGACAATGTTCGAGAAGGCCGTGTGCGCCTCGCCCCGGAGCCGGGCGTTGAACTGCTCGAGCTTGCCGCGCTTGCGCTCGTAGCCCATCCACACCCGCTCGAAGGGATTCCACACCCGCGGCCGGTGAAACAGATAGAAGACGCAGGGGCGATCCTCGCGGTAGGTCTCGTTGAGCGCCTCGACCGCGGCGCGCGCGTAGGCGAGCAAGGCTGTGTCGTCCGGCAGCGTCTCTTCGGGCGCGTCGCGAAAATCCGTCAGCAGGGCAAAAAACAAATTGGGATCGCGATTGCCGAGATAGCGGATCTCCATGGATTCGAGCAGATCGTCGACATCGTGCGGGCTCGCCAGCAGAGTGGGGACGATCACCATGGTGCGGTGGCTGTCCGGAATCCCCTTGGAAAAATCCATGCGGGGCAAGGCGCGCGGCGGCAGGAGGCGCGTGACCAGCAGGTTCACCAGCGGGACGGCCAGCGCCGAGGCGGCAATGACGAGTGGCAGCGCGAGCAACCAGACCCGCCCGTCAGCCGGATCGAACCCGCCGAGAATAGATAACACGGCCGCTGTCGCAAGCAGCGTCAGCAACAGGATGGGGCCGAGATACAGGGGCAGGCGGAGATGACGGCTCACCCGGCCGATCCGGGTTTTCCACGACAGCCGGCAGCCGACGGCCTGTTCCAGGCGCTGCCGCCCCCGATCGATCAGGTAGTAGCCGACATGCGCGCTGCGGTCGTGGATACCTTGTTGCGCGGCAGCCGCCTGTGCCAGAACAATGGCTTCACGTGCCACCGCCATTTCGCTGCACGTGCTGCGCCGTGCCACGTCCTCGATGACGTGCCGGTAACGGTCTCGGGTGGCGAAATCCTGGCTGGCGTAACGGTCCATCGGATCTTCGCGCAAGGTCTGTTCGACGACGCTGAGCGACTCGACATACTGCTTCCAGTCCATGGCGCCGATGAAGCGCAGGCTGCCGATGCTGTTGGCGATGGAGATCTGGTTGGCCGCGGCGGTGCGGCCGGCCGCCTCCGACAATTCGGTTGCGGTCACCCCCTGTTCCAGAAGTTTCTGCTCGACCCAGGTCTGGACGAAGGCCATGGCAGGACCCTGCGCCTGCAGCCGGTCGTAGAACTCCTCGACAAACGGCGCGGTCAGCGGCACATCGGCATTGGCAAACTCGGCCAGCAACTGGATCAACTGTTTGGGTTCGCTTTCGGCCGTGGCGAGCATGCGGTCGGCCCAGGTGATGGCCGCATCGCGCTCCTCGCGCCGCTGGGCGATACGCACCCCGACGCGGCGCAGGTTTTCCAGCAGCGCCAGCTGCAGCATGATCGGGAAGGCCCACAGCTCGCCCAGCTTCAAGGGGTCGACCGACTGGTAGGCGGCGATGAACTGGGTGGCGTTGTCGCTGTCGACGCGGCCGTCCATGTGCGAGATCAGTTCCAGCGCCAGGTCATAAATGCGTGGGAACCCGGCCGTCGGGCCATCGGCCAGACGCGGCAGCTGGCGGCTGTAGCCGCGTGGCAGATGCCGTCGTGCCAGGCCGATCTGCTGTTCGATCAGATAGAAGTTGTCGAGCAGCCAGGCTTCGGCCGGCACGATCCGTTGTCCGGGCGATGCTGCGGCGGTGACGACGTCGTAGGCTGCCAGCAGAACCTGCGCATTGTCCGCCAGCCGCGGCAGCAGCCTGTCCGGCCCCGGACGCGGATCGATTCGATACTGACCCGCCAGCGTGACCGCGTGACGCTTCAGTTGCTCGATGCTGAACAGTTCCGAACGCAGCAACTCGGTATCCCGGTCGTGACGCAGCGCATTCCGTGTGCGCGAAGAAAATCCGAACGCATTGATGACGATGATCTTCTCCTTGCTCGAACGCGGGGCGGTCCGGGCGGCACGGGTCTAATGTAATGAGCCGTGCCCGGCAAGAATGCCGGACGCGTATTGCCGCTTGGTTCGACTGTGTTTTTTAAGCTGGCCTGGCAGGGACTACGGCAGTGCTAAGCGGTGGCATTGAGTACGCCACCCGTCGTTGATGGCAGGAACATCCACCATGCCGGCCGTTGCCCGCGAGGCCAGCCGGGCGCGTTCCCTTCAGGTGAAACGACTATGGCTTGCTGCGCACAAACACCAGGACCGCGCCCAGCGCAATTGCGCCCACGCCGGCCCATATGGGGACGTTCACTGTCTTTTTGTCCTTGATCGACAATTCGATCGGACCCAGCTTGGCTTCGTGCGTGTCCTGGGTGTACGTGAATCCGCCATACAACAGCCCCAGGCCGCCGGCCACGATCAGTACGATGCCCAGCATTTTGATTGCGTTCATTTCAATTCCTCCGATAGGGATGTGCTTGATTTTCACCATGTGCGACGGGTAGCCGGGTTAACGGCATGCGTGACCCGCTGCATTGCTTTACCTGCATGTTGCAGCGTAGAACAATTCCGGATCTGTTAAAGGCGCCGGCCCTGAATGACACGCAACAGGATTATCACGACCGCGATGATCAGAAGGATGTGAATGAACCCGCCCATGGTGGTGGACGTAACCAGTCCCAGCAGCCAGAGGATGATCAGGATGATTGCAATGGTCTGTAACATTTTTCGACTCCCAATGATTTTTGACTCGAAGCCGGCAACGATTGCTCCGGTTCCAATTGGGTTTAGATTAGGTCACACGGTCCGCACTGTCTGTCTGGTACCGAACACAGCGGGAAATCGAGCATCACGCCCGCTGTGAACGGGCGTTTCCCGATTCATGCGGGTGATGCACTGCCGATCGAACGACGCTTGAATGCGTTAACAGGCCTTAACCCAGCGTCACGCCCAGCCAGGCGCCGATGAAATAGGTCGCCAGTCCCGCCGCGCCGCCGATGCCGAGCATGCGCAGGCCGGAGAGCAGGGCATGGCGGCCGGTGAACAGGCTCATGCTGGCGCCGACGGCGAACAGGCCCAGCGCGGTGAGTGCGATCGATGCAGTCAGCGCCTGGCCGTGGCCGAACAGGAAGGGCAGCAGCGGCAGTGCCGCGCCGGCGGTGAAGGCGGAAAACGACGAGATGGCCGCCACCCAGGGCGAGCCGAGTTCGTCGGGGTTGAGGCCGAGTTCCTCGCGCGCCAGCGTGTCGAGCGCGCGCTCGGGATCCTGCATCAGGGTGTCGGCCAGTCGCCGCGCCTCGGCGGCCGGCATGCCCTTGGCCGCGTAGATCAGCGCCAGTTCGGCGGCTTCCTCGTCCGGGTAGGTTTCCAGTTCGTCGCGCTCGAGGCCGATCTGGTATTCGAACATTTCGCGCTGCGAGCGCACCGACACATACTCGCCTGCCGCCATCGAGAACGCCCCTGCGAGCAGGCCGGCCACCCCGGTCAGCAAAATGACCGACGGCTCCTGCGCCGCGCCGGCGACGCCGTAGATCAGCGCGGCGTTCGACACCAGACCGTCGTTGACGCCGAACACGCCGGCGCGCAGGGCGTTGCCGGCCGCGCCGCTCTGGTGACGCTTGCCGATGTCATCTACGCGGGTCGGCATGGGGTGCGGCGGGTTGTGTGCATACAGCACCATGCCGCGCACTTTCATTGCCGCCAGTACGCCGCGCATGGCACGCGGCTTGAAAATGCGGGTGAGGCGGGCGACGATGCGGGTGCGTAGGTCGGGCTGGAAGGGGGCGGGCGCGGGGTCGCCTTTTTGCCTGATGGTCTTCAGCCAGATCTCGGCCTGCTCATCGGCTGCCTGCGCCAGCTCGTCGAACAGCGCCGCGCGCGGCGTGCCGCGTTCACAGTCCGCCACCACGCGATACAGCCAGGACGACTGCTTTTCTTCCCGCCAGGATTCGTAGGGATCGCTCATGCCGCCTGCCTCCGGTATTGAATGGCCTCGGCGAGGTGAGCGGACGTAATGGCTTCGCTGCCGGCAAGATCGGCGACGCTGCGCGCCAGCTTCAACACGCGGTGATAGGCGCGCGCCGACAGGTTGAGTCGCACAATCGCCTGTTTCAACAGCGCTTCGCTGGCCGCATCCAGGGTACAGTGCCGGTCGATTTCCTGCGTGCCGAGCGCGGCGTTGGGTTTGCCCTGGCGCGCCATCTGGCGTTCGCGCGCAGCCTGCACGCGTTCGCGGATGGCGGCGCTGGCCTCGCCCGCGCCGGCCTGCATCAGTTC
>JAABQU010000050.1 GCA_011391285.1 Thiobacillus sp. | reverse complement strand
AAAGAAAAAGCGGACGCATCGCCGCTCACTGCCTACTTCCAAGGGCGGTGGTAGGCGCCGAGCGTATGGCTCTGCCCCTCCGACAACTTGTTGAGTTCGGCCTGCCAGGCGGGCGTGGGCTTGAAGGCATCGGTATTTTTCTTGACGGCATCGATGGCGGCTCGCCAGACTTTCGTGACCTGGGTGACGTAGGCCGGGCTGCGCTGGCGACCTTCGATCTTGATCGCGGCAATGCCCATCTTCAGCATTTCCGGCAGCAGATCCAGGGTGTTGAGACTGGTGGGCTCCTCGATGGCGTAATAGGTCTCGCCGCTGACCTCGAAGCGCCCCTTGCATAGCGTCGGATAGCCGGCCTTTTCGCCCTTGCCGTAACGGTCGAGCAGCACGCCGTTGAGGCGCGATTCCAGCCCGGCCGGGGTGTCCGTCCACTGAACTGCTTTCGGCGGCGAACAGACGCCCGCCGAGTTGGGCGATTCACCGGTGCAATAGGACGACAGCAGGCAGCGCCCTTCGACCATCACACACAGGCCGCCGAAGCCGAACAGTTCGATTTCGACGTCGGTGTGCTTCACCACGTTTTCCACCTGCGGAAGCGACAGCACGCGAGGCAGCACGGCACGCTGGATGCCGAAGTGCTCGCGGTAGAAATTCACCGCTTCGTAGCTGGTGGCCGAGCCCTGCACCGACAAGTGCAGTCTGAGGTTCGGATGATTCTTGACCGCGTAGCGCATCAGGCCGGCGTCGGCGAGGATCACCGCATCCATGCCGAGTTTCGCCGCACGATCCACGGCGCCGGTCCAGCGGCTCCAGGTATCGGGCTGCGGATAGGTGTTGAGCGCGAGCAGCACACGGCGGCCGCGTTCGTGGGCGTAGCGTAGGCCCTCGGCCGCCTGCGCTTCGTTGAAGTTGAGACCCGGGAAGGCGCGCGCATTGGTGTTGTCGCGAAATCCCATGTAGACCGCGTCGGCGCCGTTGTCGATGGCAGCCTTGAGTGAAACCAGACTGCCTGCAGGGCAGATCAGATCAAGCGGCATGGCTGAATTCCTTCCAGGGCTGGCACGCGCGCGCACCCTGGCGGCTGTCGCGCCGCACCAGTTCATCGGCGATGCCGTTCAGGATGTCCCACTTCTTGGCGCACCACGCCGGCGCTAAAAGAATGTCGGGCGAGGCGGTGCCGGTGACGCGGTGGAACACGACCTCCCATGGCGTGCGCTCGATGAGGTCGGCGGCGATGCGCACGTAATCCGCCTCGGCCAGCGGTTCGTACTCGCCGTGCTTCCAATCGATCGCGAGCCGGGTGTGCTTGACCACGTGCAGCGGATGCAGCTTCAGGCCGTCGACGCCGACCTCGAGCACGCGGTCGAGGCTGGCATGGCTGTGGGAAGCGTCTTCACCCGGCAGACCGACGATCAGATGACAGCACACCGGAATGCCGCGTGCCCGTGCCGCCCGGGTCGCGGTTTCGTATTCGGCGAAGCCGTGGCCGCGGTTGACGCGCACCAGCGTGGCGTCGAAGGCCGATTGCAGACCCAGTTCCAGCCACACTTCGTGGCCGCGGTCGCGGTATTCCGCCAGCAGGTCGAGCACCGGCGGCGGCACGCAATCGGGCCGTGTGCCGATCGACAGCCCGATGACGTCGGGTGCGGCCAGTGCGGCGTCATACAGCGCGCGCAGTTCGTCCACATGGGCATAGGTGTTGGTGTAGGCCTGGAAATAGGCGATGAAGCGCCGCGCACCCGTCCCCTGCGCGATGCGGCCGCGCGCACGTTCGAATTGCGCGGCCAGCGGCAGCTGATCACGCGCGCCGGGGGCGAAGGATTTGTTGTTGCAGAAGGTGCAGCCGCCGATTCCCTTGCTGCCGTCGCGATTGGGGCAGGTGAACCCGGCATCGAGCGCGATCTTGTGCACACGCTCGCCGTGGCGCGCCAGCATGGCGCGACCGAAGGTGTGGATGCGATCCGTGAGATCGGTCATTTAACCGGATTGGCCCATCGATCCGGGGATGGCGTGCAGATCGTCGAACGGCACCCCTCCGATGATCGGCGTGGGGTGTTGCAGGTCTTCGAGGGAGCGCAATGCCATGGCGTATTCAGTCGGCGGGAGAGGATCAACCCGTGCTCCAGGCGCGTGGCCGGCGCATGCCTGCAATCTTGCAGGCCTGCTTCACGTAGCCGTAGGGAAACAGTTCGAACAGCTTCTTCTGCGCGTCACGGCCGTAGCGTTCGCCCAAGTGCTTGATGACGAAGCGGGCATCGGCCGCAACCTGATGCTCCTCATAATAATCACGCATGAAGCGGACGCAATCCCAATGATCGTCGTTGAGGACGATGTTCTCCTCTTGTGCGAGGGCACGCGCCACGTCCTCGTTCCAGTCGCCCGGTTCGATCAGGTAGCCCTCGGCATCGCGTTCAGGCAGGTCGCTGCTCATGCTCGGATTCTCCTTGTCTGTCGATTCATGCGACCCTTTGTCGAATACTCCCATCTCAGGTGCCGCCACCGTGGAATTCCACCCCAGGCTGGCGTTCAGGGAGTTCTTCCACCAGCAATTCACGCCGTGAGACGGCCATCGCCTCGAGCCCTGCCGCGTTCAGATAGGACTTGGCGTCGGACACCGCAGCGGCCAGCAGCTCGGCAGCCAATGCAACAGGCTCGCGCCCGAGCGACTTGGCGAGCGCCCGCAGCTCGATGCAGGGATCCTGCGGCAGCCTGATTTCCAGCGGCTTGCCCGTTCCCTTCGGTTCCGTCGCGACAGGGCTGCCGGTTCCGGCCTGCCCCTGACTGATGACACTGGCAATCTTCGATGCGGCCGACGGGACCTGTCCCGCCGGCTGCAGACGGATCTTGTTGACGAAGTACTTCTCGAAATCGACCTTGGCCTGGTGTACCCAGCGTCCCTGGCGCATCCAGTTGATATCGCGCAGCGGCACCTGCGGCTCCGACAGATAGGCGGCGCCGGTGTTGCCCATGTCGGACAGCCACTTGGCGCGCTGCGGCACGTAGCTCGTCAGCGGCGCATCGCCGATCTGGGCCAGGATGTTCTGCACCACGGTCTCGCCGGCTTTCGAGATGGAATACACCGAATCGGGCGCACCCACCGGTACCGGCGTCTTGTCCACCGCTGGCTGCGCCACGCAGGCGCCGAGGGCGAACACGTTGGGGTAATCGGGGTTGCGCAGGTATTCGTCCACCACGACCAGGCCGCGCTCGTTGACCAGCCCGGTCGAGTTGCGCACGCCTGGCACGCCGCCGAAGGCCGGCCAGTACACCGAATAGGCATAGGGCAGGACGTGGGTCTGCTTTTCCTTGCCGTTGGCATCGACTTCGACCACATGGATGGTGTCCTTGTCGATGGTTTCCGTGCGGGCGTTGCAGATCACGCTGATCCTGGTGTCGACCAGGGCGGCGGTCACCGCACCGCGGCTGGCGCCTTCGCCGCCGAGGCCCAAGTGGCCGGGCCAGGGTTCGGGCGTCACCAGGGTGATCGTCACCCGCTCGCGGATGTTGCGGCGCTTGAGGTCGGCATCGATCAGGAAGGCGTATTCGTAGAGCGGCCCCAGCACGCTGGCGCCCGCCGCCGCGCCCACCACGATCGGCCCGGGTTTGCGCACGAACTCGCGATACGCTGCCAGGGCACGCTCGGCCTGGTCGACGTGGATCACCGACTGGGTATGCTCGGCCATCCCGGGGATTTCGTCGTTCATGCCGGTCGCGCCGGTGGCGATCAGCAGGGTGTCGTAGAACAGTACATCGCCGTTATCCAGGTCGACCTGGATGACCTCGGGCTGGATGCGCTTGACCCCGCTGTGGATGAACTTGATGCCGCGCGATTCGAGATAGGGACCGATCGGAAAGGCGATATCGGATCGCTCGCGCCAGCCCATGGCGATCCAGGGATTCGAGGGTACGAAGTGGAAGTAAGGCTTGTCCGACACCACCGTCACTTCGTCGTTCGGGCCGAGTTTGGCTTTCAGCGCGTAGGCGGCGGTTACGCCCGCGATGCCGGCTCCCAGGATGACAACATGAGTCATTTCATTCTCCTAAATCGTAAATCGGTTTGGGCTTAACCTTCGCCCCCGCGCCCCTCGAGGGAGAGGGTTGGGATAAGGGGAAGCCAATGCACCTGCGGAACGTATTTACCCCCGCGGACGCACCAGTTGCCAGGCGCGCACCACATAGGTCGCTGCGGCAAAGCCGCTCCACACATGCACCAGACGGGTGAACGGGAAGACGAGGAAGATCGTCATGCCGAGGAACAGGTGCATCTTGAATATCCAGCCCGCGCCTTCCAGCAGTTCGACCGCGCCACCGCGGAACGTAACGATGTGCTGCCCCCACTCGGCCAGGCGGACCATCATGCTGCCGTCCAGATGCTGCGCCGACAGGGGGATGGTTGCCAAGCCAAGCAGAAGCTGCAGCCACAGCAGCGCCAGGATCAGGATGTCGCTGGTCTTCGAGGTGGCGCGGATGCGCGGCTCAGTCAGCCGTCGGTGCAGCAGCAGGGAAAGGCCAATGAAGGCCAGCAAGCCGGCGGTTCCGCCAGAGACCATGGCGAGGATTTGCTTGGTTCCTGCGCTGATGAAGGGCTCATAGAGGGCGTGCGGCGTCAGCATGCCGACGAAGTGGCCGAAGAACAGGAACAGCACGCCGATGTGGAACAGGTTGCTGCCGAGCCTGAGCTGACCTCGCTTCAGCAGCTGCGACGAATCGCTCTTCCACGTGTACTGCTCACGGTCGAAGCGAATCAGGCTGCCCAGAAAAAAAATCGACAGGGCGATGTAGGGATAGATCCCGAACAGGAAAGTTTGCGAGTAGGACATTTTTCGATCCTCCTTGGGTCAATGCGTTGCGCACGAAGCGGCCGCGCGGCGCGAGGCCGGCATCTGCACCACTTGCGGGCCGGATTTGAGCAGGGGCTCCACACCGTCAACCGATGGTCCGAACATCTCCATGGCCTCGTCCATGTCGCGCACCGGCGGCTCGACCAGTTCCTGCGCCGCCAACGGCGAAAGCGCTTCCAGCATCTGGAACGCGGTGGCATAGGGACTGCCGTTGGCATCGAGCTTGCGGCCGATGGTCGCGAGAACATGGACGGCGTCGCCGAGCAGGGCCAGGGCCTCATCGGTCGGCAGCAGCGACAGGAACTCGAGGAACAGCGGCACGTAGTCCGGCAGTTCCGAGGCGCTGGCGTCGAAGTCGTGCTTCCAGTACTCGTTCAGCAGGTCGATCATCGCCGAGCCGCGGTCGCGCGATTCGCCGTGGATATGCTCGAACAGGTGCAGCGAGTGCGAGGGATTGCGGTCGAAGGTGGCGACGTAGTTTTCCTGCAGTTCGATCAGCCCGGTGTCGCTCAGCAGATTGAACAGCGGCGCCAGGCGCGGCGCGGCGGCGCCGTTGAATCCGGCTTCTTCCACCAGCACGGCATGCATTTCGGGCAGGGCCGCCAGCCAGTCGGACTCCGGGTAGCACAGCAGCAGGGAAATCACTTTGAATGTTTTCATGGGATGGGCTCCTTAACCGGTCTTCTTCTTGGCGTGCAGTTGCGACAAATCGACCGGAACCGAGTTTTTCCGGTTGCCGAACAGGGTGGTCTTGGGAGATACGCCGTCCGAGCAGCCGTTTCCGAAAGTGAAGCCGCAGCTCGATTTTTCCTCGAAAGTGTTGATCGCCTCCTCGCGGTGAGTGCTGGGAATGACGAAGCGGTCCTCGTAGTTGGCGATGGCGAGGTAGCGGTACATCTCGTCGGCTTGTGCC
>JAABQU010000049.1 GCA_011391285.1 Thiobacillus sp. | reverse complement strand
CCAGCGCGGCCTTGCCTTCGGCATTGCCACCGATGCCGGTCAATGCAGCGGCCAGCTTCTTCTTGTCCTGCTCATCCAGGCTGTCGTTGATGCTGAGGGCGAAGCCGGGAATGCGTGCGGTCTCTGTCAGAACACGGAATGCGCCGGGCGCTTCCTGGTTCAGGGTTTTCCAGGCGATCGGACTGATGCAGACGGCATCCCGGCTGCCGGACCTCATCTCCTTCGTTAGCACATCCATGAACTTGCCTTCATAAACCGAACCGAAGTCGCGGTCGGCACGCAGTTTGGATTTAGCGATCGTGTCCATGCACAGGGGGCCGATTGCCGTATCCCGCGAGGCGAGACCGACGTGTGCGCCCCTGAGTTCGGCGACACTCCTGTAGGGCGCGTCGGCGGCGACCACAAAAATGCCGAACAGTGGCTTGTTCCACTTGGCGACCGGCACAAATCCCCCCTCGATGGCTTCCGCTGTGATCTGGGCCGGCGCGAGCAGGAACGCGAAGTGGCCTTCGTTGTTCAGGCGGTTTTCCATGTTCTTGAAGCTCTGGCTGATTTCCAGCCTGACACTGGAACCGGTTTTCTGTGCGAGGTACTCGGCCAGCGGCTTGAATTCTGCACGCAGTTCGGACTGGTTATCCTTGCTGGCGCTGCCGGCGAATACGCCAAAACGGTAATCGGCGCCGTGTGCAAGCAAGGGCAGGCACAACAGGACGGTCGAACCGATGGAACGGACAAGTGAAGTGGGATAACGCATCGCTAACTCCTTGCGGGCAATCGAAAAGGGACATCAATCCGGTCGGATCGACACCAGACCCAGCAGGAAACGGCAAGCACGCAGAAAACTTGAGGATTGCCCCGCGTGCGGCCTGATAGTCAGGCTGGCGGACGGCAGGCGGGTTCAGGTACGAATCGTGCCGAGTGTCTGTTGCCAGTCGCATTGCAGCAGGCCGATGACTTCATCAACGGGCACCGGCCGGCTGATGAAATACCCCTGCAAGGTCTGACAGCCGAGTTTTTGCAGCGATTCGAGCTGATCCCGGTTTTCCACCCCCTCGGCGACGGTCCCCAGATGCAGCCCCTGGCACAGGGCGAGAATCGAGCTGATGAGCGCCTTGTTGACCGGGGAATTCGGCAGGTCCCTGACGAAATAGCGGTCGATTTTCAGGATGTCGATCGGGAATCGCTTGAGGTGGGCCAGCGACGAGTAGCCGGTACCGAAATCGTCGACTGCCACCCCGACCCCCAGCATCTTCAAGGCCTTGATCCGGTCAACGGCGCTATCGATGTCTTCCATGAAGATGCCTTCCGTCAGCTCGAGATGCAGGGACGGCGGAGGCAGGCCGGATTGCTCCAGCGCGTCGCGGACGTTGGCGATCAGGGACGCGTGCCAGAACTCCTTGCTGGAAATGTTGACGGCGACGTCCAGGCTGGCGAACCCGGCGGCATGCCAGTTTGCCGCCTGGCGGCAGGCGGTAACCAGCAGCGCGCGCCCAACGCTGACGATTTCCCCGGTTTCTTCCAGCATTTCCAGGAATTCAGCCGGCTTGAGCAAGCCCTTTTGCGGGTGATTCCAGCGCATCAGTGCCTCGACGCACTGTATGCGTCCGCTTTCCAGATTGACCTGCGGCTGATAGTGGAACACGAATTCGTTGCGCGTCATTGCGTAGTGAAGATCGGTTTCCAGCTGCAATCTTCCCTCTGCCATGATGTTCATTGCCGTGTTGTAGAGCTGGAAGCGGTCGCGGCCGGTATTCTTGGCGTGGTACATCGCGGTGTCGGCGTTTTTCAGCAGGCTGCTGGAGTCGGTACCGTCGCTCGGGTAGATGCTGATGCCGATGCTGCTGCTGCAGAAGAGCTCGCGCCCCGCGATCTGGTAGGACGGCGCCATGGCGGCACGCATTTTTTCCACGATCTGCAGGATATGACTGACCGTGCCTGCATCACTCACGACCACCACGAACTCGTCGCCGCCCAGCCGCGCCACGGTGTCCTCGGCACGTGCGGCGGAACACAGGCGTCGCGCCATTTCGGAAATGAGCTGATCGCCGCTGTCGTGGCCGAGTGTGTCGTTGACGCGCTTGAAACGGTCGAGGTCGATGAACATTACGCCCACCAGCGTGCCACGGCGTTGTGCGCGCACCAGCGCCTGTTCCAGACGATCCATGAACAGCATGCGATTGGGCAGGCCGGTGAGCGTGTCATGGGTGGCAAGCTGCTCCCGTTCATGGCTGATGCGACCGGCGAAGCGCAGCACCAGAACTGCCACGATCGCACTGACCAGCAGCGCAAAGCCCGACAGCAGGTACATCCAGCGCTGCGCCTGGCGATGCGCGTCGTGCGCCATGCGACTGGCAGCCAGGGCGCTGCGCTGGGTTTCGGCTTCGAGCGCCGTCACCACGGCCTGGACCCTGTTCTGCGCGGGGATGGCTTCCTTCAGCACCAGATCGATGGCATCGCGGTCGGGGTTCTCGATGATCAGGTCGACAATATGTTCCTGGATCGGCTGTGCGGATCTGATCAACTGCTGCTGCTTGTCGAGCAGTTCGCGTTCCTTCCTGTTGAGCGGCATTTCCTGCAGAGCGCGCCGGGCTGCGACGAAATCCGAACCCATCTGGCGGAACTGCATATACAGGGCGTCGAGTTCGAAGGGGTCCTCGATCTTCGACATCATGAAAATGATGATGGTGCGCTGGCGGGCGGTGACTCCCATGGCCTTGGTCAGGTTCTGCTTGCGCATGTGGACATCGACCACGGCCTCGAGGTTGTTAGTGGTCAGATCGAGCTGGCGCAGACCGATCAGGGTGACAAACAGGATGAGCAGCAGTTGCGTGACAAAGCCCGCGAGCAGGGCAAGTCTCCAGGCCGTCGGGCGCGCAAGACGCTTTACGGCAGGGTTGTGTGTGTCGGGGACTTCAGCGCGCATGGCGAAGGCCAGGATCACCGGCGGCACGTTGTTTCATTGAAATAAGGGTCATCGCCCGGTGCCTGCGGCACCCCAGTTTTGCCGTTGCTTCTGCATGGTAACGGCATTTACCCCGGAAAAATGAGCTTGAAACAGGAAATCCCCGGGGCTGTCTGTTACCGGCAGGGCCGACCATGGACTGGGGGCGTGCGTGAATGGTGGATGTTCGGGTTTGACCGGTGCAGCAGAACTGCCTTATGGCTGATTCCGCAGACGCGCTGCAATTTCCTCCACCGATATGCGGGTGGTGTCGATGACGGGGAGCGCATGGCGTTTGAACAGTCGTTCGGCCGCGGCGAGTTCGGTCCGGCATTGCGCCAGGCTGGCGTAGCGGCTGTCGGGGTAGCGTGCCTGACGGATGTTGGCCAAGCGCTCCGGCGACAGGGTCAGGGCGCGCAGCCGCGACTGATGGGCGAGCAGGATGTCGGGCAGCCTGTCGCCTTCAAGGTCGTCCGGGGTGAGCGGATAGTTGGCGACGCGCAGGCCGTATTGCAGAGCGAGATAGAGCGCACTGGGCGTTTTGCCAACGCGCGAGACGCCGATCAGGATCAGGTCGGCGTGACCGAGTCGTTCGGGGTTGAGACCATCGTCCAGCCCGAGCGAAAAATTGACAGCATCCATGCGCGCCTCGTAGTCGGGGGCCATGCCATGGGTGCGGCCGCCGCTGGGGGTGGCGGCATGACCGAGCGAGGCCTCGACCGCGGGCGCGATCAGTTCGAACACATCGAATAGCTGGAGGCCGGCGTGGCGGAACGGCGCGCGCAGTACAGGGTCGGTCAGGGTGGAAAACACCAGCGCGGCGGGGGTGGCCGCAATGCGCTCAGCAGCGGCCTGCGCTTTCCCGGCGCTGTCGATAAAGGGCAGCGTAATCAGGCTACACTCAAGCGCTGGAAACTGGGCCAGCACGCTCTTGGCAACGGCCTCGACCGTGACGCCGGTGTGGTCGGACACGCAAAATACGCTGTAATCGTTCATGGAGTTCACCTATGTCTGCTGACTATATTGTGCCGCTGGATG
This sequence comes from Thiobacillus sp., assembly GCA_011391285.1. The sequence goes on along the minus strand of JAABQU010000049.1, from coordinate 1,810 downwards.
CGCTGACGATTGAAGACGTGCCGCGCGTCGGTGGAAAAAATGCGTCGCTCGGCGAAATGATCGGCAATCTGTCCGGCGCCGGCGTCAAGGTGCCGGGCGGCTTCGCCACCACGGCACAGGCATTCTGGGATTTTCTCGACCACAACGACTTGCGCGCCCGCATCCATGCCCGGCTGGCGGCGCTCGATGTGGCGGACGTGACGGCGCTGGCAGTGGCGGGGGCGGAAATTCGCGCCTGGGTCGAGGCGGCCGCGTTGCCGGCCGCGCTCGAAACCGGCCTGCGCACGGCCTATGCCGCGCTCGGCGACAGCGTGTCGGTGGCGGTGCGCTCGTCGGCCACCGCCGAGGACCTGCCCGACGCCTCGTTTGCCGGGCAGCAGGAAACCTACCTGCACGTGCGCGGCGCCGCCGACCTGCTGCAGTATGTGAGGAAGGTCTTCGCCTCGCTCTACAACGACCGCGCTATTGCTTACAGGGTGCATCACGGCTTCGCGCATGCCGACGTGGCGCTGTCGGCGGGCATCCAGCGCATGGTGCGCTCCGACATCGCCTGTTCCGGCGTACTGTTCACCCTCGACACCGAATCCGGGTTTCGCGACGTGGTGTTCATCACCGCCGCCTACGGCCTGGGCGAAACCGTGGTGCAAGGCTCGGTCAACCCGGACGAATTCTACGTGCACAAGCCGAAGCTGGCCGAGGGTTTTCCCGCGGTGGTGCGGCGTGAACTGGGCGAAAAGGCCATTCGCATGGTGTGGCGCGATGGTGCCACCGTGATCGAGGACACGCCGCCCGAGCTGCGCCGGCAGTATTCGCTGACCGACGCCGAAGTGCTGGAACTGGCGCGCCAGGCGGTGGCGATCGAGGCGCACTACAAGCGCCCGATGGACGTCGAGTGGGCGAAGGACGGCGAGACCGGCGAACTCTTCATCGTGCAGGCGCGGCCGGAAACGGTGAAGGCACGCGCCAGCGACGTCGGCGAGCGCTACACCCTGGAAGCGACCGGCGAGGTGCGCATCAGCGGCCGCGCCATCGGCCAGAAGATCGGCGCGGGCGTTGTGCGGCTGATCGCCAGCCCGGCCGAAATGAACCGGGTGCAGCCGGGCGACATCCTGGTCACCGACATGACCGATCCCGACTGGGAGCCGGTGATGAAGCGCGCGGCGGCAATCGTTACCAATCGCGGCGGGCGTACCTGCCATGCCGCCATCGTCGCGCGCGAGCTGGGCATTCCCGCCGTGGTGGGCACCGGTGAGGCGACCGCAGTGCTCAAGGACGGCGAGACGGTGACGGTGTCGTGCGCCGAGGGTGACACCGGCATGGTCTATGCGGACAAGCTGCCGTTCACGGTGGAGACACTGACGAGCGAAACGCTGCCCGAGCTGCCGGTGAAACTGATGATGAACGTCGGCAACCCCGAGCGTGCGTTCGAATTCGCGCAGATTCCGAATCATGGCGTTGGCCTCGCGCGGCTGGAATTCATCATCGCGCGCATGATCGGCGTGCATCCGCTGGCGCTGCTCGACCATGCCGGCCAGCCGCCGGATGTTCGCGCCGAGATCGACGCACGCGCGGCGGGCTATGCCGACCCAGTGGCCTTTTATGTCGACAAGCTGGCCGAGGGCATCGCCACCCTGGCCGCTGCGTTCTGGCCGCAACCGGTGATCGTGCGCCTGTCCGACTTCAAGTCCAACGAATACGCCAACCTGGTGGGCGGCGAGCGCTACGAGCCGAAGGAGGAAAACCCCATGCTGGGGCTGCGCGGCGCGGCGCGTTATGTGTCGGCGCTGTTCCGTCCGGCGTTCGAGCTGGA
>JAABQU010000048.1 GCA_011391285.1 Thiobacillus sp. | reverse complement strand
ACATGGCGGCGGTGCATTTGTCCAAGGCTGTGGGCGGCGACCTGTTCATGGGCTTCATCTCCGCCGTGGCCTTCGCCACGATTCTGGCGGTGGTGGCGGGTCTGACACTGTCGGGCGCATCGGCGGTGTCGCATGACCTGTACGCTTCGGTGTGGCGTCGTGGCAACGTGGATTCGGCCACCGAACTGCGCGTGTCGAAGATCACGACGGTCTGCCTCGGCATCTTCGCCGTGCTGCTCGGCATCGTGTTCGAGAAGGAAAACGTCGCCTTCATGGTGATGCTGGCCTTCGCCGTGGCCTGCTCGGCCAACTTCCCGGTGCTGTTCATGTCCGTGCTGTGGAAGGACTGCACCACCCGGGGCGCGGTTGCCGGCGGGACGGTGGGCCTGATCTCCTCCGTGGCGCTGACCATCATGTCGCCGGCCGTGTGGGAAGTCTCGCTCGGCCATGCCAAGGGTTCCGCAATGTTCCCCTACGCTTCGCCGGCCATCTTCTCGATGACGGCCGCGTTCGTGGTGATCTACCTGGTCTCCAAGATGGACCACAGCGCGCAGGCCGCCAAGGAACGCGCACTGTTCCCGGCGCAGCTGATCCGCTCGGAAACCGGCGTCGGCAGTTCCAGCGCCTCCGGTCACTAAGCAGTACAGCGGCAATAAAAAGGCCAGCCTTCGGGCTGGCCTTTTTTATGTCTGCAGTCAGGATGCTGGCGCCGTGAAGCGGCGCCCCGGATCGCTCTCGCTTACCCAGTTCTTTTGCCACCAGGCGTCGATCTGCGCGCGCGTCCAGGGCTTATGCACCAGAAGTCCATCGAGGGCACCGGCGACTTCGGCGATATTTTTCGGTCGCGCCGCAGGATCCTTTTCCAGGCAACGGCCGATCAGGGCATCGAGTTCCGCCGGCACCTCGTACGGTGAGCATTCCGAAGCGAGCCTGGGCAGGGTGTGCAGCACATGGTAGGTCAGGTCGTGCTCGGTTTCGGTTTCGAACAGGCGCTTGCCGGTGAGCAGGAAAAAACCGACGGCGCCCAGCGCGTAGATGTCGGCGCGGCCATCGGCATCGCTGGGATTGCGGATGCGTTCCGGCGACATGTAGAGCGGTGTGCCGAGGATGCGCATATGCGCGGTCAGGTCGCGCGTGCCACCGCCGATCTGCTTGACGAGGCCGAAATCCAGCACCTTGACGAAGTCGCGCTCGCCGCGGATCTCGCACAGCATGATGTTCTGCGGCTTGATGTCGCGATGCACCAGGTCGCAGGAGTGTGCTTCCCACAGCGAGGCGCAGGCCTGGCGCAGGATATAGGCGGTGCGCGCGGGCGGCACCGGGCCGTAGCGTTCGACGAGGTCGGCCAGCGAGAGGCCCTCCAGATACTCCATGGCGTACCAGAACTCGCCGGCGGGTCCGGTGCCGTAGTCGTAGATGGTGATGGTGTTGGGGTGGTGGAGCGAGCTGGTCAGCTGGACTTCACGCTGGAAGCGGGCAGTCCATTCCTCCGAGGTGGTCTGCGCCTTGAGCACTTTCACCGCCGCCGGGCGCTTGAGCATGCGGTGCTGCGCCAGATACACATTGCTGATCGCGCCTTCGCCGATCTGCCGCAACAAGCGGTAGGGGCCCATCTGGCGCGCCCGGCCATCGCGCCGCAGCAGGCCCGCCAGGGTATCGGGCGAAAGGAAACCGGACAGCCAGACGCCGAAGATCAGCACCAGCACGACACCGAAGCCGATCTGCAGGTAAGTCAGCGGCGCATAGGCCTCGCTCGCCTCGAGTTCGATCGCCACGCCGATATCGTGCTCGCTCAGCCAGCGCCAGGCACCGATGACATCGCGACCGAGATAGTTCCGATAGGGCGCCAGCAGGATGCCCTCGCCGCCCTCGCCGCGCCTGGCCACGGCCTCTTGCGCCAGCAGCGTCAGGCGCCCCGGTTCGCCGTCGGGCAGCGCCAGCTGCGGCGCCAGGCCGCGCTGCTCCAGATCCCCGGCATGCCGGCTCGGCGACAGCAGCCAGCCCTCGGCATCAAAAGCAAGGGCTTCACCGCTCTGCCCGAGCCGGGCCGCGGCAAACAGGCCGGCAAATCCCTTGTCGACCGGCGAGCCCAGCGCCAGCACGGCCGCAATCTTGCCGTCCGCGGTGCGCACAGGTGCGGCCACCCAGGCACGGCCGATTTCCTTGGTGCCGCCAGCACCGGCAGCGCTGTAGGGACGCACGAACGACGACTGGCCGCGCAGCACCGGCGCCAAGTGTGCGAGGAAGTCGGGCGTCACGCTACGGCCCGTGCGCTCCACTTCGCTGGCGGCAAGAATCCGCCCCTGCGGATCGATGACGAGCACCGCAGTGACGCCGATGGGTCTGGCTTTGTCGAGTATGTCCCCGACGACGCCAGCGCGATCACCGCCGCGACCGGCGGCAAGCCGGACGATACCGGCGCCCAACTCGGCGTCGGCTGCCAATTGGTCCGCCTCGCGACGCCGCTCCGAGATCCATTGCTCGAGAGTGCCGACCTGGGTATTGAGCAGCGTCTGCAAGCCCGTGGTGCGGATTTCGCGTAGCGAATCGCCGACACCCCGATAAGCCCACAGGCCGATGCCGAGCAATGCCGCGAGCAGCAACAGCAAGGCAAGGCGGGTGCGGTCGAAGTTGATGTTCACAGTCGGGCAGTGTAGATCACTCCCGGCTTGCGCCGGGTGCCTCAATTCGCGCGCCGATTCAGAGCACTCAGAACGCGTGGTCCCAGCGCACGGAAAGGCGGATGGCTGAATTGATCAGCCCGACCATGCTGCAAGTCTGGACGAAGTCGCCCCATTGCTCCCCGGTCCTGGGATCGATGTGTTCGGCCAGCAATCCATGTCGATTGCGGCAGGCCAGCAGTTTCTTGAACAATGCCGGCGCCTCGTCGCAACGGTCCAGCACATTACGGACGAAAAGGTATGCCCGCGCGCACTGCCGCGCAGTTCCCAGAGCCCGGCATCGGGCTGATCGTAGCAGCAGCGGGCCTGCTCGCCGAGGACTTTTAATCGATGGAACTCCGGTTTCACCTGGCGGCGTCAGTCGCCACCAGCCGACGGATCTCGCGCAGCTTGGTCTTTACCGTGACAGCGTGTTCGCGACCGATACGGATCATGATCTTCTGCCCGGCGGAACGTGCTTCCAGTTTTGGATCGGCGAACTCGTAGAGCACCATCGGCTGAACCAGCTTTATCGGCCCTGAAAGTTCGGGCGCCGCCAGAAGGTCGTCAATCGCCTGGACCAGGCGGTCGTTGAAATAGGCATTCGGAAAGCCAAGATCCTCAAAAGCCCTTTGAAACAACGGATAGAAGCGGACATAGATCGCGACCAGTTGCGCCGCATCGACCGCGCCGACCAGCCGCGCATAGGCCGCATAGCGCGCCGAATTGCGTGCGCCGATAGCCAGCGCGTCGCCCTTTCCCGTAGTAACGAAGGCCTTTGGCACCCGCTTCAGTGGCATTACCCCGACCGGCAGTCTGTCCCGCGGAAGATTGTCCACCGTGGCGACGATGCGGTGGATCAGGCCGTCACCGATGATGAAGGCCAGCCCCTTGCGGCCCAGCAATTCGCCCAGCGCCTGCCACATCGGCGCGTCGCTTGCCTCCAGTTCGGGCAGCGCTGTCGCCCCGACGCCGCGCAACGGATGCCGTATCGCCGGTGCAGAGACTGCAGGCGGCGCCGGCGCCCGGGGTATCGCTTGCTGTGGCGGTGGCGGCGGAGCAGGAGGGGCCTCGTCGTGCATGAAGTAATAGGCGGCAACGCCGCCCCCGAGCACAATGACAACTGCCGCCCAGACTATTCTTTGCATGGCCCGATCTCCTTAACCAGTTTCCGGGCAGGCTTCACAGGGAGGCCGCGGTTGCCCGTGCATGACTCAACAGTAGTTCATTTCCGTCTGGTCGGCGAATGGCATTCCAGCGCGCCATTTCGGGGCGGCGAATTAACGGACCACATGTCACACGTCACACGCCATGCATGATCGCACGCCCCAGAAAAAAACAGCGGAACTCAATCCGCTGTGAAGATGGCCTGGTTGCTGCCACCAATGGGAGGTCTCTCCTCTCCCCAATCTCTCAAGTCCGTATCGAAATCGCCCGCTCGGTTCCCGGTCCGGCACTGTTCTCCATGACCAGGCGCCTTGGTAATTTTCTTGCCCACGCCGACAATTTCAACGTGACATTATCCTCAATTATATTTACATCAATATATAATGCAAGCAAGCGGGTAGCGGTATGATTTTGGCCCTATCCTGGAGACCTTGCCGTGAAACGAAATCCTCGGGCCGCAGATGAACTGACCGATCTGCAACTGGAAGTGCTGCGGAAATTCCGTCTTATCTACGGTTCCGTGAAGCAGCACTTCAGGGAGGTTGAAAAGGCCTGCGGCATATCCGGCTCACAGCTCTGGATATTGCGCGATATCGCCGCATCGCCCGGCACCGGGGTGTCGCGGCTTGCCGAGCGCCTGTCGATACATCAATCCACCTGCAGCTTGCTGGTTGAGAAGCTGGTCGGCGCGGGCCTGGTCAGCAAGACAAGGTCCACCGCGGATCAACGACGCGTAGGCCTGGAAATTACAAAGGCCGGAAAGCAGCTGCTCAAAGTCGCGCCGGGGCCCGCGGAAGGAATGCTGCCCGATGCCTTACGGCAACTGCCGGAAGTCGCCCTGAAGACGCTTCAGGTGAATCTCGATCAACTCATCAGCCATCTCACGACGCGTAACGAAACCGATGCCGAAAAGCCCTTGGCCGACATGGATTTGTAGCCGCGCGAACAGCGCGTCCCACACAACTGCTGACCGTCTGCGCCGCCGCCTGGCTGCGGCTCTTGTCTCGTGCGCGATCATGCCTGTTACAGCCCCGGCTGGACAGCACGGGATTCAACGTCTCCCTGACGCCTGGCAGGCGCACGCATCGAACGACAGCATCTATTTCGCACGCGGAGCGGCGACCATCAACGAGGCCGCCGAGAAAATCATTCAGCGCCATGTCGCCAAACTTCGCAGCGCGCCAGGCCCGTCCGTCACCCTCGTTGCCCATACCGAAGATCTGGGAAGCGCATCCCTGGAATTGGCAAGGGGACAGGAGCGGCTGGACGCGGTTCGCAGACGGCTCGAGGATTCGGGGATTGCCGCCCGCCGGATACGTTCGCTGAATCACGGCAGCGAAAGTAATTCGGCGCAAGAGTGTGCCAGCGATGATTGCCGTCGTTTTCGCCGGCGGGTCGATTTTCTGTTCCATAACTAGCGCACACGACTCGCAGTCGACGCGCCGTTTCCATCTTTCCCTACAATTTCCCGCAATCTCCCATCGCCATGAATGAATATTTCGATCGCTTCATGATCTGGATTCCGGATCACTTCGCCGCGCCGGCGCGCATCACGCTGATAGTGATCCTCGCCCTGATCGCGCTGCGCGCAATCCATCGCGTGATGCCGCTTCTGCGCGAAACCATCGCCGAGCGCCAGGAGTCGGTCGAGGACAGCCAGCGTATCCGCACCCTGTCGCGCGTGCTGCGCTATGTCCTGACAGTAGTGATCGCCGTGGTCACGGGCCTCCTGATCCTCGGTGAACTGGGCGTTTCCGTGGCACCTATCCTGGGGGCCGCCGGAGTAGTTGGCATCGCCATCGGCTTCGGTGCGCAAACGCTGGTCAAGGACTACTTCACAGGCTTCTTCCTGCTGCTGGAAAACCAGGTCCGTCACGGCGACGTAGTCGAGGCCGGGGGCAAGGCCGGCGTGGTCGAGGAGCTGACCTTGCGCTATCTGCGGCTGCGCGACTATTCGGGCAACGTGCACTTT
>JAABQU010000047.1 GCA_011391285.1 Thiobacillus sp. | reverse complement strand
AGGCCTTCGACGATGGCGGTCTTGCCGACGCCGGGCTCGCCGATCAGCACCGGGTTGTTCTTGGTACGGCGCTGCAGGATCTGGATCGAACGGCGGATTTCGTCGTCGCGCCCGATCACCGGGTCGAGCTTGCCCTCGCGCGCCCGCGCGGTGAGGTCGAGCGTGTATTTGGCGAGCGCCTCGCGCTGGCCCTCGGCTTCCTGCGACTGCACCGCTTCGCCGCCGCGCACGGCCTGGATGGCCTGTTCCAGCGCAGCCTTCTGGGCGCCATGCTGCTTCAGCAGGCGGCCGGTCTCGCCCTTGTCGTCCAGCGCCGCCAGCAAAAACAGTTCGGAAGCGATGTAGGCGTCGTTGCGCTTCATCGCCTCCTTGTCGGTGAGGTTCAGCAGGTTGTTGAGTTCGCGCGAGATGCTCACTTCACCGCCCTGGCCTTCCACCTTGGGAAGACGTGTCAGCGCCTGGGTCAGCGCTGCCTTCAGCGCCGGAACCTGCGCACCGGCGCGCGACAGGATCGATGCCGCGCCGCCGCCTTCCTGGTTCAGAAGCGCCAGTAGCAGGTGCTGCGGCTCGATGTAGGCATGATCGCCGCCGACGGCAAGGCTTTGCGCATCGGAAAAGGCTTGCTGGAACTGGGTGGTGAGCTTGTCGAAACGCATAGGTGACCTCGTGCTTGGGGTATATTCAATGCATCGTAAATAGAGGCATTCCGGCCGATTTCAACCCGCCATGTCTGAATTGAATGTAGATCAGGTTTTGTCCGACGTCGCGCGCGCGCTGGAGGAGGACGTCGGCGACGGCGACCTCACCGCCCGCCTCATCCCTACGACGCAAACCGCGCGCGCCCGCGTCATCACCCGCGAAGCTGCGGTGATCGCCGGCCGGCCCTGGTTCGACGCCTGCTTTCAGGCACTCGACCCTGGTTGCGTCATCGACTGGAAGGTGAGCGAAGGCGATGCCGTCGCCGCCGGCAGCGTGCTGGTCGAAATCAGCGGCAACGCGCGTACGATGCTGACCGCCGAGCGCCCGGCGCTGAATTTCCTGCAAACCCTGTCGGCGGTCGCCACCGCCACCCGGCCCTATGTCGAGGCCGTGCGCGGCACCCATGCCGCAATTCTCGACACCCGCAAGACCCTGCCCGGGCTACGCATCGCCGAGAAATACGCGGTGCGGGTCGGCGGCGGGCAGAACCAGCGCGTGGGCCTCTATGACGGCATCCTGATCAAGGAAAACCATATCGCGGCGACGGGCAGCATCGCGCAGGTACTGGAAGCAGCGTTCCGGCTGGCGGAGGACAAGGTCAGCGTACAGATCGAGGTGGAAAACATCGATGAACTCGAGCAGGCCCTGAGCGCCGGCGCGCCGCTCATCCTGCTCGACAACTTCAGCCTCGCGGACATGCGCCGCGCGGTGCAACTCGCCCATGGCCGCGCCCTGCTCGAAGCCTCCGGCAATATCACGCTGGAGACCGTGCGCGCGGTGGCCGAAACCGGGGTCGACCGTATTTCCGTCGGCAGCCTCACCAAGCATATCCGCGCAGTCGACCTGTCGATGCGCATCGAATGATTGAAATCGTTCGTGTCCGCTACGACGACCCCGCGCACGCCGCCGCGCTGATCGACCTGCTGGACCATTACGCACGCGATCCGGCCGGCGGCGGCGAGCCGCTGTCCGACTTCGCCCGCGACAATCTGATTGCCGAACTCGCCGCGCGGCCTTTCGTCTTCAGCGTGCTGGCGTTCGACGGCACCACGCCGGTCGGCCTCGTCAACGCGCTCGAGGGCTTTTCCACCTTTGCCTGCCACCCGCTGGTCAACGTGCACGACGTGGTGGTCGCGGCCAGCCATCGCGGCCGCGGCATCGCCGCGAAGCTGTTCGCCGAGGTCGAGGCCATCGCCCGCGAACGCGGCGCCTGCAAGCTCACGCTCGAAGTCCTCTCCGGCAACCGTACCGCGCGAGCACTCTACGAAAAGCTGGGGTTCGATGACTACCGGCTAGACCCCGTCATGGGCGAAGCGCAGTTCCTGCAGAAATGGCTGGACTGAGGCCGGCATTCGTCGTGCTGGCGCTGGCATGGGCCGCATGGCTGCCGCATCCGGCATGGAGCGACGCGCCGCCGCCGGCCCCGGCAATGCTGCTGGCCGAGGTGTACGCCGCCGATGTCGACCTCGCGCAATACTGGGTCAGCGAGAAATTCGACGGCGTGCGCGCCCAGTGGGACGGCCGCACCCTGCGCTTTCGCGGCGGCGGCACCGTTCCCGCGCCGGCGTGGTTTACCGCAGGTTTCCCGGCACAGCCGCTGGACGGCGAGTTGTGGATAGCACGCGACCGTTTCGATGCGCTGTCGGGGACGGTGCGCAAGACCGAAGCCGTGGATGCCGAATGGCGGCAGGTGCACTATCTGGTTTTCGAACTGCCCGGCGCGGCGGGCGACTTCTCCAATCGGATCGAGCAAATGCGGCAACTCGTCGCGCAGGCAAAGCTGCCCTGGCTGCAAGCCGTCGAACAGACCCGCGTGGCCGACCACGCCACGCTGATGCAGCGGCTCGACGCCGTGATGCGGGCGGGTGGCGAAGGCCTGATGCTGCACCGTGCCGATGCGCCCTATCTCACCGGCCGCAGCGACGCGCTGCTGAAGTTGAAGCCGTGGCAGGACGCCGAAGCCATTGTGGTCAGCCATACGCCGGGCAAGGGGAAATATCGGGGCATGACCGGCGCGCTGCAGATGGAAATGCCGGATGGCAAGCGCTTCCGCCTCGGTAGCGGCCTCTCCGACACGCTGCGCCGCCAGCCGCCGCCCATCGGCACCCGCATCACCTACCGCTACCAGCACCTGACAAAAAAAGGCCTGCCGCGCTTCCCGCGCTACCTGCGGGTGCGGGAAGAGTTCTGAGCCCTTATTCCAGCCAGATGAGCGATGCCATGCGCCCGGTGACCCCATCGCGGCGGTAGGAATAAAACGTTTCGGATTCGGTGAAGGTGCAGCGTCCGCCACCGTGGACCGCCCCCACCCCGGAACGATCGAGACGGATGCGCGCCAGATGATAGATATCGGCCAGCCATTTGCCCGGCGCGTGCGGCACGAATGCCCCGGTCGCCTCGGCATGCTGCGCAACGAAGGCCTGCCGCACCTCGTCGCCCACTTCAAACGCCTGCGGCCCGATGGCGGCGCCCATCCAGGCGAGGATCTCGCCCGGCGGCACCTGCATCGCGGCCACCGTGGCCTCCAGCACGCCGTCAGCCAGCCCGCGCCAGCCGGCGTGCGCGGCGGCCACCACGCTGCCGGCGCGGTCGCAGAACAGCACCGGCAGGCAGTCGGCGGTGAGCACGGCGCAGACTCGCCCGGGCCCTCGGGTAAACGACGCATCGGCTTCGGGATTCGGTTCACGTCCCAGCTCGACTACGCGGGCGCTGTGCACCTGTCTGAGCCAGCCCGGCTCGGCGGCCAGTTGCTGGCGCAGGCGCGCGCGGTTGGCCGCGACATGGGCCGGATCGTCGCCGACGTGGTCGCCGAGGTTGAGGCTGGCCCATGGGGCCTGGCTCATCCCGCCCGCGCGGGTGGTCATCAGGCCATGCACCCTGGGCGGCGCCGGCCAGTCGGGCAGGATCACTTCATCTGCCCTGGACGGTGTTGTCGCGCAGGGTGTCGAGCAGCGAGGCAAAATCGGACGGCAGGGGGCATTCCCACTGCATGTATTCCTGGGTAACCGGATGGATCAGGCCCAGTCGTTCGGCGTGCAGTGCCTGGCGCGGAAATGGAATTTTGAGGTGGCTGCGGCGGCTGGCACTGTAGACCGTATCGCCCACAAGCGGATGGCCAATGTGCTGCATGTGCACCCGGATCTGGTGGGTGCGGCCGGTTTCCAGCTTGCAGCGCAGCAGCGTGATGCCGGGAAAGCGCTCGACCACCTCGAAATGCGTCACCGCCTCCTTGCCCATGCTGTGCACGGTGCGCTTGGTGCGGTTGTGCGGATCGCGCGCCAACGGGGCATCGATGGTTCCATCGCGATCGATCTCGCCATAGACCAGGGCGAGATATTCACGCTTGACGGTGCGTGCCTGCAACTGGCGCACCAGGTCGGTATGTGCCCTCAGGGTTTTGGCGACGACCAGCAGGCCGGAGGTGTCCTTGTCCAGTCGATGGACGATCCCGGCACGCGGCAGTTCGGCCACCTGCGGCACCCAGTGGAGCAAGGCGTTCAACAGGGTACCCTGGCGGTTGCCGCTGCCGGGATGAACCACCAGGCCGACCGGCTTGTTGACCACCAGCAGCATCGGGTCCTCGAACACCACATCGAGCGGAATGGCCTCGGGCGCATCGGGCGTGGCGTCCGGGTCGGGTTCGATCTCGACCCGGACCGACTCGCCACCGCTGACCCGCATCTTGGTGGTGCCCCAGGCGTCGTCGACGGCGATCTTGCGCGCACGGATCCAGTTCTGGATGCGGTTGCGCGAGAACTCCGGCAGCAAGGCGGACAAGGCCTGATCCAGGCGCTGCCCGCCCTGAGCGTCGGGGATTACCAGCTGGCGGGTGTCGCCTTCGGTATTTCCCTTATAATCCGTCGACATATTTTCTGTGTCTTTTCCCATGCTTAAGCACGATTCATCCGGTTCCAAAACATTCAATCGGGCGCCTGGCCTCAAACGGGCATGGGGCAGCGTCCTGCTCGCCACCCTGCTCACCCTCGGCGGCTGCAGTCTGCTGCCCGAGGTGCAGGATGAAACCACGGGCTGGTCGGCACAAAAGCTCTATGCCGAAGCCAAGGATAATCTCAACGATGGCAACTACGAACGTGCGGTCAAGCTGTTCGAAACGCTGGAATCGCGTTACCCCTTCGGCCGCTATGCCCAGCAGGCGCAACTGGAAGTCGCCTACGCCTATTACAAGGACAACGAGCCGATTTCCGCCATCGCAGCATGTGACCGCTTCATCAAGCTGCACCCCAATCATCCTAACGTCGATTACGCCTACTATCTGAAGGGCCTGGCTAATTTTAACGACGATCTGGGGATACTGGGCAACCTGAGCATGCTGGGTATACGGGATGCCCAGGATATGAGCGAGCGCGACCCCCGGGCCGCGCGCGATGCGTTTCTGGCGTTCAAGGAACTGGTCACCCGTTTCCCCGACAGCAAATACGCCGAAGACTCGACCGCCCGGATGAAATACCTGGTCAACGCGCTGGCCAGCAACGAAGTCCACGTCGCAAAATATTACCTGAAGCGCGAGGCCTACGTGGCTGCCGCCAACCGCGCCAAGGAAGTGCTGAAGACCTACCCCGAAGCCCCTGCGCTGGAGGAAGCACTGGCCATCATGATGGTGTCGTACGACAAACTGGGACTGACCGATCTTCGCGACGACGCGCAGCGCGTGCTGACGCTCAACTTCCCCAACAGCCCGCACCTCAAGGGCGTCACGATCAAGGAGCGGGCCTGGTACCAGCCCTGGTGATCCGGAACTAGATCGCGGCTTCGCCTGATTCGCCGGTGCGGATCCGCACCACCTGCTCCACCGCCGTCACGAAAATCTTGCCATCACCGATCTTGCCGGTGCGTGCGGCATTGATGATCGACTCCATCGCGCGTTCCAGCAGGCTGTCGGCCACCACCACTTCCAGTTTCACCTTGGGCAGGAAGTCCACCACGTATTCGGCGCCACGATACAGTTCGGTATGGCCCTTCTGGCGGCCAAAGCCCTTGACCTCGGTGACGGTCAGCCCGGTGACGCCGATTTCGGACAGGGCTTCGCGCACCTCGTCGAGCTTGAAAGGTTTGATGATGGCTTCGATTTTCTTCATGGCAGGTCTCCTT
>JAABQU010000046.1 GCA_011391285.1 Thiobacillus sp. | reverse complement strand
GGCTTCCAGGATTGCCGCTTCGCCCGGCTCGCCGAGCGTGCCGGGCCAAGCCAGCGCAATGCCCAGCGCAAAGAACGGCATCAGCGCCAGCTTGATGGCCATGGCGACAAAAACCGCCTTGTGCGGGCGCAGGTCGTGCCAGGGGATGGTCAGCCCCAGCACGAACAGCATCAGCGGAATGGTCGGGCTGCCGGCCCAGCGTGCGGCTTCGATCAGCGGGTCGAGTGCGGCGCCGGAGAGGTTCACCACGATGCCGGCGGCGAACCCCCAGACCGGCGGCAGCTTCAGCCACATCGACAGGAACGAGGCGTGCTCGGTGTGCTTGCCGCAGCGGAAGGCGATCCACACGCCGAGTGACCAAACCAGCGGCGTGGTGGCGAGCATGTCGGCGAAGAAGGGGTAGCGCGCGCCCGATTCGCCGTACACCGTGGTGAGGAAAGGGTAACCGAAGAACAGCACGTTGCCGAAGCCGGACGCCAGCATGACGGCGCCGCGCTGCGGCCGCGTGAGGCCGCGCCCGAGCGGGGTGGCGAACAGCGCCAGCGCGGCCAGCGCAAGACCGAACAGGGTGGCGGCGCCGAGAATCAGCGGCACCTGCAGGATGGCGAGATCAACCGTGGCGGCGGCACCCGCCGCGAAGAACAGCATCGGCGCGAAGAAATTCAGCACCAGCCGGTTGATTTCGCCACGCAGACCGACAATGGAAATCCCGCTCTGCCAGCGCGGCCAGATAGCACCCGCGGCGATCAGCAGGGACAGCGGCAGCAGTGTTTTCAGCAGCAGTTGCTGCGCGAGGTCGGCAGACATGACGGGGAAAGAAGACGTGCGGGGGCGCTCATCATAACGCCGCCGTGGGGCGGCTGGCGCGGGTCCGCGCCAGCCAGAAAGGAAAGATCAGGTGCGCGAGGCGGGGGTACCTTGATTCTCGGCGCGATGCGACACGCTGCCGGACTCCAGCCATTCCTTGATGCGTGCAGCGTCGCCGGCGCGGCGGTTGGTGCCGGTGGCGTCGAGCAGCACGATGATGACATCGCGCTGTGCCACCTGCGCCTGCATGACCAGACAATGCCCGGCCTCGTTGATGAAACCGGTTTTCGACAGGCCGATGTGCCAGTCGTCCATGCGGGTCAGGCGATTGGTGTTGTTGAACGCCACCGTGCGGTAGTAGACCTTGGGCTGATGGCGCTTTTTCTTCACCACCACGCGCTGGGTACCAAGGGTGTAGTGGCCGGTGGAGCTGATCTGGCGAATTTCCGGGTAGTTTTGATAGGCGTAATCGGCGAGTCTGGCGAGGTCGACCGCGGTCGAGCGGTTGTTGCTCGACAGACCGGTGGGTTCGACATACACCGTGTCGTGCATGCCCAGCGCGCGCGCCATGCGGTTCATGGTGGCGACGAATCGTTCCAGCCCACCCGGATAGGTGCGCCCCAGCGCATGCGCGGCGCGGTTGTCGGATGCGATCAGCGCCAGGTGCAGCAACTGGCCGCGCGTGTAGCTGGAACCGATGGCCAGACGCGAGCCGGTGCCCTTGAGCGTGTCGCGATCATCGGAGCTAATGGTGATCTTCTCGTCCAGCGGCAGTGCGGCGTCCATCACCAGCATCGCCGTCATCAGCTTGGTGATCGAAGCGATCGGTGTTTGCAGGGAAGCGTTTTTCGCCAGCAGCGGTTGCCCGCTCGCCTGGTCGAACACCAGCACCGATTGCGCGCTCAACTCAGGCACCAATGCATAGTCGGTGGTGGGTTGCGCGCTGGACGTCGTGCCGATCTGCTCGCTCCAGTGCAGGGACGTGCGGCTGTCGAGCGCGGCTGCGCTGGCATGCATGCACAATAGAATCAATCCGGACAAAACAGCTTTCATGGTCATTGGCTTCAAAAGAGCATCAATAGAAATATGAGGCGGGGAAACGCCATCATGAATGAAGTACGGACATCCTGAGCAAAACTTGAAAACAACAGCTCATAGCAGTCTCCCAATTATTTTCAATCCACGATTGACGGTTTAGCAAATTTCATTATATATAGCAAGGACATGGGAGAGCTTTCGAATAATTTACTAAAGAAGTCGGCGCTAACGGCCTGTCTCTGTGCCCCCGGCGTAGTGGCCGAGGCGCTGGAGCATCTGATGCGCGGCGACATGGCCCAGGCGGAGTTTGCCGCCTGCGTGCGCTGCGATCCGGTGCTCGGATTGCGCCTGCGGGTGTTTCCCGCTGATTTCAGTGCACAGCCGGATCTGTTGCGGGCCCTGCTTTTGACGGCCCCCGTCCCGTCGGGCGAGGTGCAGGCGGGCTACGCGGTGCGCTGGCGGCAGTCGATCAGTGTCGCGCACCTGGCGCAGGCGCTGGCGGTGCGTGCCGGCGTGGCAGATGCCGATGCAGCCTGGACGGCAGGCCTCGCCCACAATCTGGCGGAATACACCGACACCGGCGTCCTCCTTCCGGGGCACGCCGCGGACTGGCTGGTGAAGCTTGATCAGGACGGCTGGCTGGCCGACGCGGTGCGCTACCATGCCGAGCCGCTGTCGCGCGGTCGGGCCGCTCATCCGCTGGTGCGCATCGTGCAGCTGGCCTATCAACTGGTGACCCGTGCCGATGCGGTCGACAGCGTCGACGTGCGTGCCGCGCTCGCTGCCCTTCAGATTGGTGCGGGCGAATCTGCCCAGTTGCTGGCGGACAGCCAGATCCAGACGCGCCAGCTGGCGTTGCGGTTTGGGCTGGTGGATACGGTGGCACAGACGAATGGCACGGGATTCGATCGCCTTGCCCGACTCTATGCCGGGCAGGCCGCGCAAGCGGCGCTGCACGGCCATTTTCGTCGTTCAGACGGATCCCCCAGTCAGACGTTTGTCCTGCTGCAGGATACGTTGCGTGTGATTTTCGGCGCCGAACGTACCTGCCTGTTTGCACCTGCCGCCGATGGCTTCCTGCGGCCGAGTGCGCTGATTCCTGCGGGTTCCGGCTTGAGCGCGCTGGCGATCCCCTCAGACGACGGCCATTCGGCGATGACGCGTGCGCTGGCCCGCAATGCGCCCCAGCAGTTCGGTCGTGGCGACGTGGATGCTGCGCTGGTTGACGAACAGATCGCCCGCCTGCTCGGTGCATCGCACCTGCTGTTCCAGCCGCTGGCGCTGCAAGAAGGCCGGACTGGCGTACTGGTGGTGGGCGATGCGGCATCCGGCCTGATTGCTTCGCCGCTATGGCGATTCGCCCTGGCCGAATATGCCGATGCCTTGCGGCTCACGCCCACGGCGCTGCCTTCGCCCGCCCCGATCGTGGCGGAAGAAGCGGTACCCGCAGCGCCAGGCGACCACATTCCGCGGGACCGGGTACGCCGCGCCGTGCATGAGGTAGCCAACCCGCTGACCATCATGCGCAATTACGTCAACCTGCTGTCTGATCGTCTTGGCGCGGATTCATCCGTGCAGCGTGACCTCGGCATCATCGGCGACGAAATCGAGCGGGTCGCACGCATCGTCCGCGGCATCACGGCCGCCGAAGAAAACCCGCTACCCACCGTGGCGCTCGAGCTGATATCGATCAACAGCGTGGTTTCCGAGCTGGTGCGGATGGCGCTCGGTACCCTGTTCACACCGAACAAGGTTAGCGTGCAGATCGACCTCAACCCCGATGTGCCCCCACTGCCGCTGCAGAAAGACCTGCTCAAGCAGGTGCTGTTCAATCTTGCCAAGAACGCAGTCGAGGCCATGAATACCGGTGGCCATCTCAAATTCACCACGCGGCTGGTCGATGTGGATGGCCAGCGCCAGGTGGAAATCGAGGTGGCGGACACAGGGCCCGGTCTGCCGGAAGCCGTGGCGATGCACCTGTTCGAACCGGTGGCCAGTGAAAAGGGCGGCGACCATGCCGGTCTTGGCCTGGCCATCAGCCGCAATTTGGTCGAACGCATGAACGGCCACCTGAGCTGCAACAGCACGCCGCAAGGCGCCCACTTTCTGATTCGCCTGCCGACCTTGCGCCACAGCCAGGCCCCCCTTTCAAAAACACGCTACGGGTCAATGTAACCCGTGCTCAAGGAGAATTTTGTGTCTGATGATCTGATTGATTCCTCGCCGCTGTGCAGCACAGTCAGTTGCCTGTCCATACGACCGCGCCTGCTGCTGGTGGATGACGAGCCGCTGATCCTGGAAGGGATGACCCGTTTGCTGGCTACCCGCGAATACGATGTGGTGACAGCCAACGGCGGCTGCGAAGCGCTGATCGCCATCGGCAAGCAGCAGTTCGACGTCATCCTGCTCGACCTTGGCATGCCCGACCTGAACGGCAACGAGGTGTTGCGCTTCGTTGCCGACCGCGCCGTCGATACACCGGTGATCGTGGTTTCCGGAGACAGCACCATCGATGCCGCGATCCGTGCCCTGCGCGGTGGCGCGGCCGATTTTGTGCGCAAGCCCTACGAGCCGGAGGAATTGCTGCGCCGCATCGACAGCACGTTGACACAACGTCGGCTGGAAAAGGAAAACAACCATATCCTGCAGCGCCTGCAGCAATCGGAGAAGTGGCACCGCTTTCTGGTCAACAGCTCACCCGATTTCATCTACACCCTGGATTGCGAGGGCCGTTTCACCTTCGTCAATGACCGTGCCGAAAGCCTGATCGGCTATCGGCGCGACGAATTGCTGGGCCAGCATTACAGCCTGGTGATCCATGAGGACGACATCGCACGTGCCGAGCACATCTTCAACGAACGGCGCGCCGGCGACCGCAGCGCGCGCAACATCGAGATCCGCCTCAAGTGCAACCCGGGGATGCGTCGCCCACGCCCGATGAACGGTCGCTGCAAGGCGGTCGAACTGACCGCCACCGGCATGTACGACGAGGAGGCCGGCCCGTTCGAGCAACGCTTCATCGGCAGCTACGGCGTCGCCAAGGACGTCACCGAGCGCAAGCAGGCCGAGGAAACCGTGCACTACCAGGCCTATCACGACCTGCTGACCGGCCTGCCCAACCGCGCGCTGTTCCGCGATCACCTCGGCCTCATGCTGGCGCAGGCCAAGCGCACCCAGAAACCGCTGGCGGTGCTGAGCCTCGATCTCGATCATTTCAAGGTCATCAACGATTCGCTCGGCCACACCATCGGCGACGAACTGCTGCTCGCCGTAGGCGCACGGCTGCGCCAGTGCCTGCGTGAAGGCGATACCCTGGCGCGCCTGGGGGGCGATGAATTCGCCGTGCTGCTCCCCACCCTGGTGTCGCGCAGCGACGTCGACCACATCTGCCGCAAGATTATCCAGGTCCTGTCCAAGCCGGTATACGTCAAGGGCCACGAAATCTATATCTCGGTCAGCATCGGCGCCTGCGTGGCGCCGGATGACGGCGACATGATCGACAGCCTGATCCGCCAGGCTGAAATCGCCATGTACCAGGCCAAGTCGCAGGGCCGCAACCGTTTGCAGTTCTGGGAGTCCGGCATGCAGGCGCCGTATTCCGAGCGCATGCAGATCGAGGCTGACCTGCGCCGCGCGCTGGCGCGCAACGAGTTCGTGCTGTTCTATCAGCCGCAGGTCGATGCCCAGACGGGTGAAGTGCGTGGATTCGAGGCCTTGCTGCGTTGGTGGCATCCGCAGCGTGGCCTGCTGACGCCCGCCGATTTCGTCCCCGTGGCGGAGGAGTCCGGCGTCATCGTTCCCATCGGCGACTGGGTGCTGCGCCAGGCCAGCGCGCAGATGGCCGAATGGCGCAAGGCCGGGCTGCCGCCAGTCAGGGTGTCGGTCAACATTTCCGCCCGCCAGCTCGAAAGCGCCGACTTCGTCGACAGCGTCATGCGCGCGGTACAGGTGTATTCGCTGGACGGCCAGCTGATGGAACTGGAAATTACCGAAAGCCTGCTGATGCGTGAC
>JAABQU010000045.1 GCA_011391285.1 Thiobacillus sp. | reverse complement strand
TGTGGAACAAGGTCAAGCCTCTGTTCCAGAAGCTGCTGCCCGTAAAGTCGCTGCCGCAGGCTGTGCTGGCGGGCATGGCCTGGGGCTGGCTGCCGTGCGGGCTGGTGTATTCGGTGCTGGTGTCGGCACTGGCGGCTGGCAGCGCGACTTCCGGCGCGGCGCTGATGCTGGCGTTCGGCCTCGGCACCTTGCCGAACCTGCTGGGCATGGGCCTGTTCGCGCGGCAGCTTCAGCCTTTCATGCAGCAGCTGTGGGTACGCCGCGCGGCGGGGCTGACAGTGGCGGGCTTTGGCGTGTGGGGACTGCTGACACTGGCCTATTCCGCGTTTTCGAAAGCCTGATCTCGGCTGCCGGATGCAAACAGCCCGAACCGGGGGCGGTTTTGCTGCTGTTTACTTGTAGAACTTCTGATTGAACACCATCTCGCGTTTCGGTTCACCAGCCACTTCCACGGTTGCGGTGAACTTCAGCGTGTCGGGCGGCGCGACGCGGAATTCGCCCAGATAGTAGATTGCCGTGCCTTCCTTGATCTCGCGCATTTCCACATTGGCCAGTTGCTGGTTGAGGTTGGTGACATAAACCGTGAGTCTGGCCGGCACCGGCGTCGGCGCACCGACCGGGTTCTGCTTCAGCACCGACATGGTGACCAGCCCGCGCGTCTTGCTGCGCTCGATCTTGTAGGTGCGTGCGACATCAGGGGACAACTCGTCGGTAGTGAGGGCATTGTAGTGAACTTCCAGCGGGCCGAATTTTTGCGAGATTTCGGCATGGGCGACAGCGGCAACGGAACACAGGCACAGGACTGCAAGCAGGCGCTTCATAATCTCTCTCCTTTTATTGTGAACGGCACTTTTCAAGTGTAGGCATTTATTTCAGGGTGACGAGCCAGGCGGTCAGGTCATCGAGCACATGACTGACTGCCTGGCTCGATGCCTGCGCAGCACCGGCCGCGTCGTAGCGGGTCACCGCCACCTGCTGCTCGAATACACGGCGTCCCAGCAGCGTGCGCTGTTTCAGGTCCACCAGTTCGGCGCGCAGCACCAGTCGCACCTGGCCCGGTTCGCTGGCAGCGTCGTGATAGAACTCGACCAGCTCGGTATCCAGCAGCACGTCGCCGCGCACATACCCGCCTGCGGCACTGATGCGCCATGCACCCTGGCGCTCTAGACGGGTACGCATGAGATCTGCGAAGCGCTTGCCCGGCCGCTCGGTCCAGCGCGCGAACTGGTATTGGGCGCGGGTATCGCCGCTGCGGCTGAAAACAATCTGGTCGGTGTCGTAAAAGCCGCTGGTGATGGTATCGAGCACCAGCAGGGTGCGAGCGTCGGCAGACTCCGTGACGGATGCCCCGGCCGGCGCGGGTGCACTGTCGTTCAGCACGTAATACGTCACGGCGGGAACGTCACGCTTTTCGCCGATGTTGACGCAGCCACCTAACGCAAGGCTCAACACAGCAAGGGCGATGGCAGGTTTCATGGCAGTTTTTCTCCGGGTCCGAGTTGCTGCTGGCCGGGGCCGAACAGGATCGCGCGCGGGTTGGACAAGCGCTGCCCGGCAGTGGTGAGCACGTCGGCGCTGGTGCGAACATCGCGGCTGACATTGGTCAGTTCCAGGGCACCGGTTTCTGTAAGTTGCTGAATCTGCTCTGAAATCAGGCCGGCATCGGATTGCAGCTTTACCATCGCAACGGCGGCTTCTTTCAGGGCGGCATCGGCGTTCTGTCCCACGCTGATGATGCTGCCCTCGGCACGGGTCGCAGCCTGGCTGATGCTGGCGCCGGCGAAGCGGAATTCGTCGGAGGCGTCGCGGATGCCCTGCACCGCGGCTTCGAGACTGTGCTTGTTGGCCGCAAGATGACCGGACAGTTCGTCGAGGTTGGCGAGCGTCTGGCTGATCGCCCGCTGGTTTTCATCGGACAGCAGCGTGTTCATTTTCTCCAGCACCTGCGCGCCGTTGATCGCCAGACGCGATGCCGCGGTGGTGACCTTGTCGATGTCGGACCTGCCCTCGGCGATCACCGGGTAGCGCTCGCCTCTAGGCGTCTTGTCGAGCAGGGGGCTGTCGCTCGGGCCATTGTCGATTTCGACCGATGCGATGCCGGTCACCAGATTGCGCTTGATGTAGGCCTCGGCGCCAGCGTATACCGGAACCCCTTCGTCGATGCGGGCGGTGACGCTGACAGCCTCGTCCCCGCCTCTGGCAAAGCGGTAGCTGTCGACCACACCCACCTTGATCCCGCGCATCTTCACCGGGCTGCCGATCGCCAGGCCGTCGAGCGACTGCTGTTTGAAGTAAAGGGTGTAGGTCTGATAGGCGATCTGGTCCGCGGCGCCGGTCAGCCACACGATGGCCAGGGTCAACAGCGCGATGACGGCCAGCACCAGCGCGCCCACCAGGGTGTATCGGCCTTCAGTTTCCATGCATGGTTTCTCCCCGGTTCATGATACTGACGCCCGTGCGGCGAGGTAATCGCGCAGCCACGGGTCGTCGATGGTTTTCAGTTCGGCCACGGTGCCGCTGCCTAGTACGCGGCCGTTCGACAGGACGATGACACGGTCGATGATCGAAAACAGTGTATCCAAGTCGTGGGTGACGAGGAATACGGTGAGGCCCAGGCTGTCGGCCAGCAGCCGGATCAGCGTGTCGAAGGCCCGCGCCGAGATCGGGTCGAGGCCGGAGGTCGGTTCGTCGAGGAACAGCAGTTCGGGGTCGAGCGCCAGCGCGCGCGCCAGCGCGACCCGCTTGCGCATGCCGCCGGAGAGTTCGCTCGGACGCTTCCTGCCCACATCCGGTGGCAGCCCGGCCAGCGCCAGTTTCAGACGCGCCAGCTGGCGGCAGGTGGCGTGCGGCAGGGCGGTATGCTCGAACAGCGGGGTGGCGACATTGTCTTCCACGGAAAGCGAGGAAAACAGCGCGCCGTCCTGGAACAGCACCCCAAAACGCTTGCGCAGCACGTTCATCTGTTGCGGCGAGCTGTCCCACACCGACTGCCCGAACAGTTCGATGCGGCCCGCCTGCGGTTTCAGGAGGCCGATGATTTCGCGCAGCAGCACCGACTTGCCGCTGCCGCTGCCGCCGATCAATGCGATCACTTCGCCACGCGCAACGGACAGGCTGAGGTCGCGATGAATGCTGTGTCCGCCCAGCGTCGTGGAGACGTTGCGGACATCGATCACGGGGTCGCGCATCATATCTCCAGCTCCACGAACATGATGGCAAAAATCGCGTTGAGGAGGATGATCGCGACCAGACTCTGGACCACGGTGGAGGTGGTGTTGGCGCCAACGCTGCGCGCGTCGCGGGTCACCGTCAGACCCATGCGGCAGGCGATCAGCGCGATGAAGATGGCGAACACCGGTGCCTTGCCCAGTCCGACCAGCAGGGTTTTCAGGACCAGCACGTCGGACACCCGGTCCATGAACATGTAATACGAGATATCCAGCTGCACCTGCGTCACCAGCATGCCGCCGGCCATTCCGGCAATGTCGCCGATGAACACCAGCAGTGGCAATGCGAGCACCAGGGCAAGGATGCGCGGGATCACCAGCACCGCCAGCGGCGACAGGCCGAGCGTGGTGATGGCGTCGATTTCCTCGGTGACCTTCATGGTGCCGATCTGGGCGGTGATGGCGGCACCGGTGCGCCCGGCCACCAGCACCGCGACAATCACCGGCGAAATTTCGCGCAGGATCGCCAGCAGCAGGCCATCGACGACAAAAATATTGGCGCCGTATTGCTGCGCCTGCGAACCCAGCAGATACGCGAACACCACACCGAGCAGGAACTGCATGCCGATCACGATGGGAATCGCTCCCACGAAGACCGTACCGACCTGGGCGCCGAATTCGCGCCAGCGCCAGCGCCCGGGACGGAGCATCAGCGCCATCAGTTCGACAAACAGGCGGCCGATAAAATCGAGCAGGCCGGTGAGATGGCCCCATAGAGCCAGGGTGCCGCGCCCGGTGAGTTCGAACAGGCCTTCGCGCGGTGGGGCTGGCTGGGCCAGCGTGGTTTCATAGTGCTGGTCGACCAGCTTGAACATGGCGAGATGCTGCGGCTGAAACCCACGCAGCTCGGGCATCGGATCGCCGGCCTGCGGGCGGGCCGCAGCCAGCAGCAGCCATGCGCCGTTGGTATCGAGCTGGGTCACACCGGCGCCGTCGAGGACGCGCACGGCCTTGCCGGCAAGTTCCGGCAGCGCGGAGGCTGCTTCGGCATGCCAGATGCCGCTGGCGATCAGGGCGCCGTGTCTCTCGTCGAAATGCGCGCGTGCGTCCGTCACGCCAGCCCTAAAGGATTGTTGGGATCGATGCCCGGCATGAAAGGCAGGCCGCGCTCGCGGTGGGTGACCTGATAGACGCAGCCAATCCAGTTGCCGATCACAGCCTCGGCGGTGTCGTGCCAGGTATTGTCGAGCAGCGGCAGCAGGTGTGCTTCGGGGAAAACCAGCGTTTCGCCCGCCTGCATGCGGCTGCCGAATTCAGCCAGCAGCGCCTGCGCCTGGCGGTCGAAATAGCGGGCCGGGAACGGCGGAAACGCCGGCAGCTTGCCGGACGCGGCCAGCAGCAGATCACGCTTGTATTCCTTCAGCAGTGACACCGTGTCGTATTCCGGATGTCCCTGGAAGAACACGGTGCGCAGGCCGTCACCGCTCACCGCCAGATGCACCCCGGCATCCGCGCTTTCGACCAGGACCTTGACGCCCGCCGTCTCGAACTGCGCGCGCGAGACATCGTTCCAGCGCGAATGCGGCACGTCGAAGCGGGTGTTGACGTCGGCCACCAGCGGATGGCGTGTGTCGGTGACGCGGTGCTCGAACACGCCCCAGATCTTATGCGGCTGTTTCACCCGCGTCTGGCCGTGGCGGAACTGCATCACCGCGTGGGTGGCGAGGCACGAGCACAGGGTCGAGGTGACGTTGCCCCAGGCCCAGTCGATCACCTCGATCAGCGGCTGCCAGAACGCTTCGTCGGCAAGGTTGGGATGGCTGACGTTGGCGCCGGTGATGATGAGCGCGTCCAGCCCCTTCTCGCGTATGGACTCGAAGGATTCGTAGAACTGTGCGATGTGCGCCCGCGCCTTGTCGCCGCGCGGCAGCGTCGGCAGGGTGAAGGGGTGCATGTAGAACTGCGCGATCGGGTTGGACTCGCCGACCAGCCGGTAGAACTGCCGCTCGGTCGCCTCCAGCGCGGCATCCGGCATCATGTTCAGGAGACCGACGTGCAGTTCGCGGATTTCCTGGTGCGCCGCGCGCTCGGTCGACAGCACAGTGATGCCGTCGCCGCGCAGGCGCTCGAAGGTGGGCAGGGCGTTATGCTCGACCAGCGGCATCGTCAGCTTTCCTTGCGTGCGATCGCGGTTTCCAGCAGCGCCAGAAAGTCGCGTTCGTCGCGCACCTGCGCCACTTCCTGCGAGGTCACGGTGTAGCCGTGCGGCCTGGCGATCGCCTCGTAGCGCGGGATGCGCGAGTGGAACAGGCGCGGGAACACCCAGCGCGCGAAGTCGTCGGGCTCGATCTGCGCGACGAACTCGAGGCCCTTTTCCTTCAGGTAAACCGGCAAAGCTTCGGCAAGGAAGGTTGGGCGGAAATACAGCGGCTTGGGGTCGGACTGCGCGCGTTTGATCAGCGTGTCTTCCTCTTCGCGCGTGGTGGTCTGGATGTAGAGGATCAGCGTGTGCTCGGCCAGCAGCTCGACCACCCCGGGTTCGTCGAGTTCGCACAGGCTGCCGCCGACGTCGTTGACGAAATGCGGGTAGCCGTAGATTTCCTGGCCCTTGCGGATGAAGCCGGGCACGTCGCGCATGGCGGCAATCTCGCCGTCGCGGTAGGCCGCCTGGCGGCGCGAGAACTCGTCGAG
>JAABQU010000044.1 GCA_011391285.1 Thiobacillus sp. | reverse complement strand
TACGTCCATCACCCCGACGAACGCTGGTTCGGACTGACCGATGTGGACGCCTGGCCGGATGGTCTGCTCACCCCCGAGCTGCACGCCCTGTACAACCCGAACGAAGACGTGCGCGCCGACCAGTTGATCGACCTGAACTCCGGCAACGCCGAACGCGGCATCTGCGCCATTCCCTACCAGCGCCTCTCCGACGGCAAGACCGTGTATTTCCCGGTCAACCTCATCGGCAACCTCTACGTCAGCAACGGCATGTCGGCCGGCAACACGCTGAAGGAGGCACGCGCCCAGGCGCTGGCCGAAATCTTCGAGCGCCACATCAAGTTCCGCATCATCGAGGAGGGCCTGTGCCTGCCCGACGTGCCCGAGGATGTGATCGCGCGCTATCCGCACATCGCCGCCGGCATCCGCGGCCTGCGCGAGGCCGGCTTCGGCATCCTGGTGAAGGACGCCTCGCTCGGCGGCCGCTATCCGGTGATGAACGTGACGCTGCTGCATCCGCAGGACCAGGGCTGCTTCGCCAGCTTCGGCGCGCATCCGCGCTTCGAAGTCGCGCTGGAGCGCGCGCTCACTGAATTATTGCAAGGCCGCGCGCTCGATTCGCTGGCCGGTTTTCCCCCGCCTGGCTTCGACCAGGCCGAGATCGCCGACCCGCAGAACCTGGAAATCCACTTCGTCGATTCCAGCGGGGTGATTTCCTGGCAGTTCCTGCGCGACACGCCCGACTACGACTTCGTCGACTGGAACTTCGGCACCACCACCGACGAGGATTACCACTGGTCGGTCGATGCGTTGCACGCCGAAGGCCACGAGCTTTACATCGCCGACTTCACCCACCTCGGCGTGTACGCCTGCCGCATCCTGGTACCCGGCGTGTCCGAGATCTACCCGTTCGAGGAACTCGAATTCGAGAACAACAGCGTCGGCAACCTGATCCGCCCGGCGCTCTCACGCCTGCCCGAACTCAGCGACGACGAATGCGCCGAACTGCTCGATCTGATCGTCGAACTCGAACTGGCCGACGACCGCCTGGTGACGGTGCTGATTGGCCTCGCGCCGGATGCCGATTCGCCGTGGACCGACATCCGCGTCGGCGAGATCAAGCTGCTGCTCGCGCTCGCGCTCGGCGACGACGACGCCATCCTCGAGGGCTGCACCTGGATCGCCCAGTACGGCCAGCGCAGCGACGCGCGCCTGAAGGTTTACCGCTGCATCGCCGACCTCGTCCAGCTCGACGACCCCAGCCCCTTCGAGCCCGCCCTGGCCCTGATGTACGGCCGCGAAACGCTGGAGCAGGCGTTCGCGCTGTTCAACCAGGACGAGCGCTTCTTCGGGCTGACGAAACTGGGCAGCGACTTCGAAGGCAGCGCGATCCATCAGCGCCTGCTCGAGGCGTACCGCAAGGTGCGC
The DNA here is from genome assembly GCA_011391285.1 of Thiobacillus sp. The sequence goes on along the minus strand of JAABQU010000044.1, from coordinate 45,820 downwards.
GGCTAGAACCGCAACCGATGAAAATCCCCAAGCGCCTCGAACCCCTGCTCGAAGACGGCCTGATCGACGGCGTCGTGCGCCAGCTCATGAGCGGCAAGGAAGCCATGGTCTTCGTGGTGCGCTGCGGCGACGACATCCGCTGCGCCAAGGTCTACAAGGAAGCCAACAAGCGCAGCTTCCGCCAGGCCGTCGACTACACGGAAAACCGCAAGACCAAGAACAGCCGCCAGGCGCGCGCGATGGCCAAGGGCAGCAAGTACGGCCGCGAAATGCAGGAAGCCGCCTGGCAAAGCGCCGAAGTCGATGCCCTGTATCGGCTCGCCGCCGCCGGCGTGCGCGTGCCCACGCCGTACAACTTCCATGAAGGCGTGCTTCTGATGGAACTGGTGGCCGATGCCGACGGCAACGCCGCACCCCGGCTCAATGACGTGTCGTTCACCGAAGAAGAAGCCCTCGCCCATCACCGCACCCTGATCGGCGAAGTGGTGCGCATGCTGTGCGCCGGTGTCGTCCACGGCGACCTGTCCGAATTCAACATCCTCGTCAGCGCCGACGGTCCGGTGATCATCGACCTGCCACAGGCGGTCGACGCCGCCGGCAACAACCACGCCCAGGCCATGCTGGCACGCGATGTGAACAACCTGCGAACCTATTTCGGCCAGTTCGCGCCGGCGCTGTTGGCCACGCAATACGCCGAGGAAATCTGGGCGCTGTACGAACACGGCAACCTCAATCCCGAGGTCGAACTCACGGGCCGGTTCGAATGCGACAAGCCGCCGGTCGATCTGGAGGGGGTGATGCGGGAGATTGATGACGCGCGTGAGGAAGAGGCGGCGCGCTTGCTGCGCTTGCAGGAACTGGCGTAAGTCACCCGCCCAACTGTCTCTTCAATAAACAGCTAACGGCACGAGAGAAAATCGCTCACCCACCGCGCTGCCGCACCGTCTCATACAAACACAGCGCCGCCGACACCGAGACGTTGAGGCTTTCCACCGTGCCGCCGATGGGGATGCGTGCGACCTGGTCGCAGCTTTGCTTGACCAGGCGGCGGATGCCCGCGCCTTCGGCGCCAAGCACCCAGGCGATGCCGGTTTTGGCGTCGATGCCGGACAGGGGCTGATCGCCGTCCATGTCGGCGGCGATGACCCAGATGTTGTGCTCCTTCAAATCCTCGATGGTGCGCGCGAGGTTGGTGACCATGATGTAGGGCACGGTTTCCGCCGCGCCTGAGGCGACCTTTTCCACGGTGGCATTGATGCCGACGGCGTTGTCCTTCGGCGCGATGACGGCGTGCACGCCGAAGGCATCGGCCGAACGCATGATGGCGCCGAGGTTGTGCGGGTCGGTGACGCCGTCGAGAATGACCAGGAGCGGCGGGCCCTTGATGCCTTCCAGCACCTCGTCGAGCGAATGCGTGAGCGCGACCGGCTTGACGCGTGCGACCACGCCCTGATGCTTGGCAGCCTTGCCGACGAGCCGCGTCAAACGATCGGCCTCGACTTGCGCGAGTTTGACCCCGTTGTCCTTGGCCTGATGGACCAGGTCGCGTGCGCGCGCGTCGCGCCGGGTCAGGTCCAGGTAGATTTCGAAGATGCCCGCGGGGTCCTGGCGCAAACGAGCCAGGACGGGGTGAAAACCGTAGATGAGTTTCTCTGCGGCGTGCTTGTCGACGGACTTCTCGCTCATTGCTTCTTGCTACCGGCTTTAGGTTTCGCCGACCTGGATTTGGACGCTGTCTTCTTCTGCGCCGATTGCTCGAACGCGCGCTGCATGTCGAGCGCGGAGTTTTCCTGTTCGGCCAGGCTGAAGTCGATCTTGCTGGTCTCGATATCGGCACGCAGCACCTTGATGCGCACGCGGTCGCCCAGGCGATAACGCTTGCCGGTGCGCTCGCCGAGCATCATGTGCTTGGCCTGGTCGAAGTGGAAGTAATCCTGGCCGAGTTCGGACACGTGGACCAGTCCCTCGATGAAGATGTCGTCGATCGCGACGAACATGCCGAAGCTGGTCACCGCGCTCACGGTGCCGTTGTACTCGTCGCCGATGCGGTCCTGCATGAAGTAGGTCTTCAGCCAGGCATCGACGTCACGGGTCGCGTCGTCGGCGCGGCGCTCGGTCAGCGAGCAATGGACACCGATTTCCGTCAGCCCCTTGGCAGGCAGTTTCTCGCCGCTCAGCACCGCCTTGATGCCGCGGTGCACCATAAGGTCGGGATAGCGGCGGATCGGCGAGGTGAAGTGGGTGTAGGCCTCGTACGCCAGACCGAAGTGGCCCTTGTTGTCCGGGCTGTAGACCGCCTGCCGGAGCGAGCGCAGCATCACGGTCTGCAAGAGGCCATGGTCGGGGCGATCCTTGATTTTCTCCAGCAGCGCGGCGTAATCCTTGGCATGCGGCTTGTCGCCGCCGCCGAGATCAAGACCGAATTCGGCCAGGAAGCCGCGCAGCGCGGCGAGCTTCTCCGGCGTCGGTCCTTCATGGACGCGGAACAGCGCGGGCTGCTTGTTCTCGTGCAGGTAATCCGACGCACAGACGTTCGCCGCCAGCATGCATTCCTCGATGATGCGGTGCGCGTCGTTGCGGATCACCGGCACGATTTCCCTGATCTTCCCCTGGTCGTCGAAAATGATCTGCGTTTCGGTCGAGCCGAAATCGATGGCGCCGCGCTTGGCACGCGCCTTCAGCATGACGCGGAACAGCTTGTCGAGCGCCTGCAGATGCGGCATCAGTTCGGCGTGCTTGTTCTCCGGCTTGGCGCCGCCGGAGAGCCAGTCCCACACCTGGTCGTAGGTGAGACGCGCGTGCGAAAAGATGACGGCAGGATAGAAGCGGTATTCCTTGATGCTGCCGGTGCTGCTGATCTGCATGTCGCACACCATGGACAGGCGATCGACTTCCGGATTGAGCGAGCACAAACCGTTGGACAGGGCCTCGGGCAGCATCGGGATGACGCGGCGCGGGAAGTACACCGAGTTGCCGCGGTTGAAGCCTTCGGTGTCGAGGGCATCGCGGGGTTGCACGTAATGGCTGACGTCGGCGATCGCCACCACCAGGCGGAAGCCGCTGCGGCCGAGCGGTTCGCAATACACGGCGTCGTCGAAATCACGCGCGGTTTCGCCGTCGATGGTGACGAGCGGCAGATGACGGATGTCCTCGCGCCCGGTCATGTCCTTCTTCAGCACCTTGCTCGGCAGCTTGGACGCCTGCGCCTCGACGTCGGGCGGGAACACATAGGGCAGGTCGTGCTTCCTCAGCGCAATCTCGATTTCCATGCCGGGCCCGGTGAAGCTGCCGAGAATCTCGCTGACGCGACCGACCGCTTCGTTGTGCGCACCGGGCTGGGACACGATCTCTACCGTCACCACCTGGCCGGACTTCGCCGCGCCTGCGTTCTCGGCCGGGACGAGAATGTCCTGGTTGATGCGGCGGTTTTCCGGGATCAGGAAGCCGACTCCACCCTCCAGGTAGTAGCGGCCGACGACATACTTGTTGACGTGCTCCAGCACCTCGACGATCTTCGCCTCGCGCCGGCCGCGCCGGTCGAAGCCGGCCACGCGCACCAGCACCTTGTCGCCATGCAGCACGCGGTGCATTTCCTTGGGTGACAGATAGAGATCGTCGCCGCCCTCTTCCGGCACCACGAAGCCGAAGCCGTCCGGGTGGCCTTCGACGCGGCCCTTTATCAGGTCCAGTTTGTCCGGCAGGCACAGTTGGCGCTTGCGGTTCAGCATCAACTGGCCGTCGCGTTGCATCGCACCGAGGCGGCGCTGGAACAGGTCGCGCTCGGCTTCGGTGATGTGCAACTGCTCGGCGAATGCGTCGGCCTCAACCGGGCAACCAGCCTCGGTCAATAGTTGCAGGATGTATTCGCGGCTCGGCAGCGGCGACTCGTAGCGCTCGATTTCGCGCTCGTAGAAGGGGTCGGCCAGGCGGATCGCCGGGATTTGGTGTTTACTTGCGCGACTGCGGGTTTTCTTCGTTGACAATTTATTCTCTGCTCTTTAAAATGCGCGCCTTATTGCCCAGATGGCGGAATTGGTAGACGCGCACGGTTCAGGTCCGTGTGCCGCAAGGTGTGGAGGTTCGAGTCCTCTTCTGGGCACCAGATGTAAGCAAAAAGCCGACCTCGTGTCGGCTTTTTGTTTTTGTAATGCTGATTGTAGCCATTACACCTCATAGGGGTGGCGACGCACGATCGTCTCCACCCGGTCCGGTCCGGTCGACACCACGTCCACCGGCACTTCGCACAGTGCTTCCATGCGCTTGAGATAGGTCTGCGCTTTTTGCGGCAGCTTGTCGAATTCCTGCACGCCCACCGTGGTATCGCTCCAGCCAGGCAGGTCTTCGTAGATGGGCTCGACATCGGTAATCGACTCGGCGCCCACGGGCAGGATGTCGCACACTTCGCCGTCGATCTTGTAGCCGACGCACACGCGCACGGTTTCCAGGCCGTCCAGCACGTCGAGCTTGGTCACGCACAGGCCGGTTACGCCGTTGATCTGGATCGAGCGCTTCAACGCGGCAGCATCGAACCAGCCACATCGGCGCTGCCGCCCGGTGGTTGCACCGAATTCATGGCCCTTCTCACCGAGATACTGGCCGACGTTGTCGAACAGTTCGGTCGGGAACGGGCCCGAACCGACACGGGTGGTGTAGGCCTTGGTGATGCCCAGCACGTAATGCAGCGTATTCGGGCCGACCCCCGCGCCGGTGGCGGCGCCGCCGGCGGTGCAGTTGGACGAGGTGACGAAGGGATAGGTGCCGTGGTCGATGTCGAGCAGCGTGCCCTGTGCACCCTCGAACAGCAGGTTGCCGCCCGCCTTGTTGGCTTCGTACAGGCTGCGCGGCACGTCGGCCACCATCGGCTTCAGGCGCTCGGCCATGGCCATCATGCTGTCGAGCGTCTGGTTGAAGCTCACGACTTCGGTCTTGTAATAGTTCTTCAGCATGAAATTGTGGTGGTCGAGCACCTCGCCCAGCTTGGCGGCAAAGCGCTCGCGGTGGAACAGGTCCTGCAGGCGCAGCGCGCGGCGCGCCACCTTGTCTTCGTAGGCCGGGCCGATGCCGCGTCCGGTGGTACCGATCTTGCCGGCGCCCTTGGCGATCTCGCGCGCCTGATCCAGTGCAACGTGATGCGGCATGATCAGCGGGCAGGCTTCGCTGAGTTTCAAGCGTCCGGCGACGTCGACACCGGCGGCGATCAGCATGTCCATTTCTTCGAGCAGCGCGGTCGGCGACAGCACCACACCGTTGCCGATGTAGCAGGTGACGTTCTCGCGCAGGATGCCGGACGGGATCAGGTGCAATACGGTTTTCTTGCCTGCCACCACCAGCGTGTGGCCGGCGTTGTGACCGCCCTGGAAGCGCACCACGCCTTGCGCGCGGTCGGTCAGCCAGTCGACGATCTTGCCTTTGCCTTCATCGCCCCACTGGGTGCCGATTACGACGACGTTTTTTGCTGCCATGGTGAAATCTCCCCTTATTGTTTATCCGAGGTGGCAATGGCCAACTCGCGCAAATCCAGACTGAAACCGGTGGCCGGGCGCGCCCGGCCGAATACCCGCCCCACTTCGTCGTAGCGTCCGCCCTGGGCGATCGCGTGGCTGCGCCCGCCAGTGTAGGCAGCGAACACGACGCCGCTGTGATAACCGTAACCACGCAGTTCGGCCAGATCATAAGCGGCTTCGACGTTGGCCAAGCCCTGATCTAGCACCGCCAGGGTATCCAGCGCGGCCACGACTGCGGGAAGCTGCGGCAGGCGCGCACGCGCTTCACCCAGCACGCTGCGGTCGCCGTACAGCTGAGGCAGCGCGGCAAAGGCGTCGCTCAAGGCAATCGGCAAGCCGGCGGTCAAAACAGCCACGGCGCTGCTGTCCTTGGCCTGCAGCGCGCCGAACAGTTGATGCTCGACCTCGCCGCTCAAGCGGGCCTCCTGCGCCAGCGCACGATAAACGCCAACATGGCCGATATCAAGCTGCAGTGTTTTCACGCCGCACGCGGCCAGGCCCTGCAGCATCAGGGACAGGATTTCGAGATCGGCTTCCGCGCCGGCTTCGCCATACAACTCGGCGCCGATCTGGATCGGTTCGCGCGAGCGATGGAAGCCGTCGGACTGGGTGTGCAGCACGCTGCCGGCATAGCACAGGCGATTCACTGCATTGGCGGCCAGCAAGTGCGCATCGATGCGCGCCACCTGCGGGGTGATGTCGGCGCGCACGCCCATCAGCCGCCCGGTCAACTGGTCGACCAGCTTGAAGGTCTTGAGATCGAGATCGGCGCCCACGCCGGTCAGCAGCGACTCGACGTATTCCATCAGCGGCGGGATCACCAGCTGGTAGCCGCGGCTGCGGAACAGGTCGAGCAGCGCACGCCGCATGTCTTCCATGCGCCAGGCCTGCGGCGGCAGCACATCCTCGACGTTTTCAGGCAATAACCAGGCAGTCATTTCAGTTCAGCATCAGCAACAAAAAAACGCCACCCAACATCGAGGCAGCGCCTATGAAACGCAATTGACCGTCGCTGAGTTCCAGCATCCGGCGGAAGCCGTCCCGCCATACGGCAGGCGCGGCAAACGGCAGGATACCCTCAATCACCAGCAACAGTCCGATTGCCGCAAGCCAGTCAGATCCGGTCATTGACCACCGGCAGCACGCGGGTTCTTCATGTACTTGAAGAAGTCTGAACTGGGGTCGAGCACCATCACGTCGCTCTTGCTCTTGAAGCTTTCACGGTAGGCCTGCATCGAACGGTAGAACGCATAAAACTCGGCGTTCTTGCCGTAGGCGCCGGCGTATACCGCCGAGGCCTTGGCGTCGCCCTCACCCTTGACGCGCTGCGCGTCGCGGTAGGCTTCGGCGACAATCACGTCCTTCTGCTTGTCGGCGTCGGCCTTGATCTTTTCAGCTTCGGCCGCGCCGGTCGAACGCAGTTCGTTGGCCACCTGCTTGCGTTCGGCTTCCATCCGGCGGTATACGTTTTCCGACACGGTCTCCGGCAGATCGACCCGTTTGATCCGCACATCCACCACCTGCACGCCGATCTTGCGCGCGTCGGTATCGGCCTTGGCGCGGATGATGCTCATGATTTCCTCGCGCCGCCCCGACACCACCTCGTTGATGGTGCGCTTGCCGAATTCAGCGCGCAGGCCGTCGTTGACCGTCTGGTTGAGGCGGATCTGCGCCCGCGTCTCGTCGCCGCCGACCGACACGTAAAACTGTCGCGCATCGATAACACGCCACTTGATGAAGGAATCGACCAGCACGTTCTTCTTTTCCGAGGTGATGAAACGCTCGGGGTCGGCCGAATCCAGCGTCAGGATGCGCGTATCGAAATAGCGCACGTTCTGTACCAGCGGCAGCTTGAAATACAGGCCCGGCTTGGTCTTCACCGACACCACTTCGCCCAACTGGAACACCAGGGCGTTCTGCCGCTGGTCAACCGTGAACACGCTGGCGCTCAGCGCCACCAGCACCACCAGCAGCCCAATCAGCAACACTCCGAGCTTGTTCATGGCCGTGCCTCCCGATCGCGGTTGCGCAAGGCATCACGCGAGCGCGTATCCACCGGCGAAGCCGCCGTCGTGGCGGGCTGCGCCAGGACATCCGGCGCGCCGCTGTAGGGCTGGGCAACGATCTGCTGCAGTTTGTCGAGCGGCAGATACAAGAGGCTGTTGCCGCCCTTCTGGTCCACCAAAATTTTGCTGGTGTTGTTCATCACGGTCTGCATGGTGTCGAGATAGATACGCTGGCGCGTGACCTGCGGCGCCTTTTGATATTCGGCAAAAATCTGCGAGAAGCGGCTGGCCTCGCCCTCGGCATTGGCAATCACCGACTGCTTGTAGCCTTCGGCCTCTTCCTTCAGACGCGAGGCCAAACCGCGGGCACGCGGCACTACGTCGTTGGAGTAGGCCTCGGCCTCGTTCTTCAGGCGCTCGCGGTCCTGGCCCGCCTTCACCGCGTCGTCGAATGCAGCCTGCACCTGCTCGGGCGGCTGGATGTTCTGCAAGGTCACCTGGCTGATGCTGATGCCGGTCTTGTGGCGATCATGGATGTCCTGCATCAACTGCTTGGCTCGCGCAGCAATTTCGGCGCGACCCTCGTACAGCACGAAGTCCATCTTGCTCTTGCCGACGATTTCGCGCATCGCGGTTTCGGCGATCTGCAGCGCACTGTCTTCGGGTGAACGGTTGACGAACAGGAACTCGACCGGATCCTTCAGGATGTACTGCACGGCAAACTGCAGGTCGATGATGTTCTCGTCGTCGGTCAGCATCAGTGACTCTTTCAGCACCTTGCTCTTGACGTTGTTGCGGTAGCCGATTTCAACGGTTCGCACCTGATCGACGTTGACGATTTCGCGCGACTCGATCGGCCACGGCAGATGCCAGCGCGGCCCGGGCTCAGTGGTTTCGACGTACTGGCCAAAGCGCAGCACCATGCCGCGTTGACCGGTATCGACAATGTAGAAGCCGCTTGCCACCCACACCAGCACCAGCGCACCGATCAGCAGGCCGACCAGATTGGCGCCACCGGGAAAACCCTCGGGGGAAAAACCGTCACCGCCGCCGCTGCCGCCACCGGTGTCCTTTTTGCCGAACAACCCGTTGAGGCGTTGATTGACGCGCCGCCAGACTTCGTCCAGGTCAGGCGGTCCGCCGTTTGGGTTGCGGTTGCCTTTGTTGCCCCATTGCGGGTCGTTCCATGCCATAGCGTTATGTGGAGAAAACAGTAGGTTGGAGAGAGGTGTCGTCGGGTGCGCCGGCTCTGGCCTGGTCGCATTCAGCCTGAACACGGCGGGCGCGCAGGATTTCTGACAGCGCCTCGCGTAGAAGTTCAAGCCCCGCGCCCGTTTGCGCGGAGACATACACGCTTTGAAGTTTACCATACTCGTCGCGCCCCACTCCCGGCGCAACGCCCGTCAAATCAAGCTTGTTGTAGACCCTGAGCTGCGGCACGGCATGCGCGCCGATTTCCCCCAGCACCTTTTCGACCGCCTCGATCTGGCGCTCACGCCCGGGGCTGGACGAATCGATCACGTGCAGCAGCAGATCGGCTTCGGCCGTGGCTTCCAGGGTGGCGCGGAAGGCAGCCACCAGGTCGTGCGGCAGGCGGGTAATGAAGCCGACGGTATCGGACAGCACCACTTCGCCGCTCGCCGGCTCGCCGCCGGCTGTTTCAGCCAGGCGCGGCAGGTAGATCTTGCGCGTGGTGGTGTCGAGCGTGGCGAACAGCTGGTCGGCGGCGTAGGCGCCGGCACGCGTCAGCGCATTGAACAGGGTGGACTTGCCGGCGTTGGTGTAGCCCACCAGCGCCACCGACATCACCTGCTGGCGCGCCCGCGAGCGGCGCTGGGTGCGGCGCTGCTTGCCCAGTTTGGCAAGCCGCTCGCGCAGCGCCTTGACCCGCACGCCGATCAGGCGGCGGTCGGTTTCCAGTTGCTTTTCGCCCGGGCCACGCATGCCGACGCCGCCGCGCTGGCGTTCAAGGTGGGTCCAGCCGCGCACCAGGCGGGTCGACAGATGCTGCAACTGGGCCAGTTCGACCTGCAGCTTGCCCTCGGCGCTTTGAGCACGGCGGGCGAAGATGTCCAGAATCAGGCTGGTGCGGTCGATCACCCGGCAGTGCAGGCGCCGCTCCAGGTTGCGTTCCTGCGCCGGCGACAACTCGTGGTTGAAAATCACCACATCCGCTTCGGTGGCGCCGACCAGCGCCGCAATCTCGTCGGCCTTGCCGCTCCCCACGAACAGCGCAGCATCCGGGCGGCTGCGCTTGCCCAGCACCTCGCCGAGGACGTCGAGCCCGGCGCCTGACGCCAGCAATCTCAACTCGGCCACGCTCTCGGCAAAATCCGGATCGCCAAAATCGACCGCCACCAGGATGACGCGCTCGCCGCCGGCGTGCCGCTCAAACAAAGGGATTCCCCTGGTTTCCAGTCAAGCCGGCCGAATTTGGCGAATGGCTCTCGGGTGCTGGCGATGGGTCAAGGCAATACAGGGACATATTCAGAAAATGGTGGTTTAGGTGAGGGGTCAGCGAAACCGCAGCCTGGCATTGATGCGAGTGACCCGTTCAACAGTAGACCTTGGTTTTCAATTCTAATTCACACCAGTTGCGGGCGTCCGAAATGCCAACCTTGCCCGTAGTCCACCCCCATGTCGGCGAGGATGCGCGCAGTTTCCGCATCCTCGACATGCTCGGCCACGGTACGTACCCCTTCCTTGCGCGCGAAGTTCGCCAGGCTCTCGACAATGCCTGCCACCTTGCGGTCGCGGTGCATGTTCGACACCAGCCAGCCCTCGATCTTCAGGAAACTGACCGGCAGGTGCGCCAGATAGAGGTAGGACGAATAGCCGCTGCCGAAATCATCCAGCGCCAGCCGAAAGCCAAAGTCGATGAAGGGCTGCAGGTCGGCACGCAATTTCTCCAGGCTGACAATGCGCTGACGTTCCGTCAGTTCCAGCACGATGGGTTTGACCGGCCCCAGCATCACGTTGCAGGTCTGACAGTAGCTCATGGCATTGTCGAGCATTTCCTCGACCAGGTCGCGGCGTGCCAGAAACTGCGGTGACACATTCACGAAATGTGCAAAATCGGCCGCGCCTCCCCGGTCCATGCGCTCGACGCAACGCCGCATCACGTCCCGGACCACCTGCCGGTCGATTTCAGCCATCAGGCCCAGGCCTTCGGCCATGTCGACAAAATCCTTGGCCTCGATCACCTCGCCGGTTGCGGTTTCGATGCGCGCCAGCGCCTCGTCGGCAATCGCATGCCCGCTCTGCAAATCGACGATGACCTGTGAAGCCTGCCTGACCCGGTTTTCCGCCAGCGCCTGTCGCAGCAACGCGCTGCTCCACGGCGCGTGCGTTTGCGCAGCCATCCGTATCTGATTGCGCCCGTTCGACTTGGCCTGATACAGGGCATGGTCGATCGTTTCCAGCATGGGCAGGATTTCGCTGTCGTTCGTGCCAAAAGCAGCCAGACCTGCCGAAAAACTCAGTGAAATGGCGCCGACGCTGGTCTGAATGGGCGTCGCACGGGCCTGAGCCGCCACCCGTTCCATGATGTTGGAAGCCTCTTCCATGGCGCATCCGTGCAGCACAAACAGGAACTCTTCCCCGCCCCAGCGCGCCACCCAGTCGCCTTCCCGCAGGGCGGACTCGAAACGGCGAGCCACGCCATTCAGCACTTCATCACCTACGGCGTGGCCGTAGCGATCGTTCACCATTTTGAAGTGGTCGAGATCCACCAGGGCCAGCGCGAAACCATGGCCGTCGCGAGGCGTGCGCGCGCCTTCCTTTTTTAGCCGCTCTTCCGCTGCTCGACGGTTAGGCAGACCGGTCAGCACGTCGGTCAGCGCGATACGCTGCAACAGGTCCTTTTGCGCAGATTGATGAAGCGCATTGCCGAGCCAGTCGGCAATCAGTTCCATGTAGGCGATGTCAACCGCGGCGAGTGGCGTTTCGCGATGCTGGCGCAAAAAAGCCAGCACCCAGCGCGCTTCATCGCCGACCGATACGGGGATTCCGGAATAGCTACGCAGCCCCGCCTGCTGCACCAGCGCATGGTCGGAACAGAGTGGGTCATCACGCATGTCGGCAATGTGAGTCGGCTCACGACTCAGGTGCACGTCATGACACAACACCGTTTCCACCATCAGCACTGTGCCCTCCGGGAATATTCCGAGGCGGTCGCATACATAGCGCGCGGTGTACTGATCGCCAAACTCCCCCAGCACTGCCAGATCCATGTCCAGGACTTCAGTTGCCATGTCCAGCATGGCGCGGATGCGCTCAGCGTCCGAAAGGCCGCTCTGCATGGACAGCTTCCACAAGGCGTTCAGGCGATCGACATGCCTGTCGCCATGAACGGCCGGTGGTACGGGTGAAACAGTTGGGTCGGCTGGCTGCATGGTCCTCGCCTGGGCGCGCTAACAGCCGACTATTGTAGCCGCAGGGCGTGTTCTACAATTCGACCGCCCTTAAACGCTCGGCCGCCTGCTCCGGGTTGATCGTGTTGACGAACAACCCCGAACCCAGTTCGAACCCGGTCGGGATGGAGGTGCGCGGGCAGATTTCCAGATGCCAGTGGTAGCTCGCGGCGTACTCGCCGCGAGCCCTGTCGTGCGGCACGCCATGCTTGGAGTCCGAGCCGCCATGCGGCACGGAGTGCAGGAAGAAGTTGTACTGCGCCCCGCCGATGACGGCATCGAGCCGAGCCATGGTGCGCTTCATCACCCGCGCCAGGTCAACCATGTCCTCGGCACGCACGTCGAGATAGTCGGCCTGGTGCGTCAGCGGCAGGATGTGTACCTCCCACTCGTAGCGGCTGGCAAAGGGCTTGATGGCAATGAATTTTTCGCCACGCTCGACCACGTACTGGCCGACGTTGATCTTGCGCCGCACCGCGCCCGAGTTGCGGTCGTATATCGTCGCCTCAAAGGTCAGCGCCTCATCGATCAGCGCGCAGAAAATGCAGTGATGGTGCTTGGCGTAATGCGCGGCGCTGTTCTTCACCTCGGCATCCACGTTTTCCGGCACCACCGGCATGGCGATCACCTGGCTGTGGGTGTGCGGGATGGAGGCGCCGGCTGCCGGGCCGAAGTTCTTGAACACCAGCACATATTTCAGCCGCTCGTCCGACTCGAACAACTGGCGCATGCGCGTCTGGTAGACGCCGAACAGCGCCGCCAGGTGTGATTCAGCCATTTCGTGCACGGCGATACCGTGTTCATGGTGGTCTATGATGACTTCATGCCGGCCGTAGCCATCGATGGTCTGCTGCAGGCCGAAGTTGAAACCGGCCTGTTCGCGATCATCGCCCAGCACCGGATAGAGATTTTCCACCATGCGGATCTGCCAGTCGCCTTCCGGCGGCCAACTCAGAATCACCGGCGGCGTCTTGTGCTCGTTGCCGCGGCAGAAGGGGCAGGTTTCCACATGCTTGCGGGTGTCGCGCGGCGCCAGTTCCTCGGCCTTTTTCGGGCGCATGCTGCGCGCGGTGGCGACCAGTACCGACTCGCTCGGCACGATGGGATTGATACGGATTTCGCGGACGTCGTTTGAATCGGTCTGGCTGTCTGACATGGCTGTCTCCTTGGACGAAGAAGCATAAATCAGCCGCACGTTAACGGTCGTTCATTCTGTTTATGCCGCCACTCGCGCTTTTTATCCCCGTTCCGGACAAGGGCTTGCGTTGACGTGGGTTCGACCGGCGCCGACAATGGCGTTTCTTTGCTGGATTCCGGAGTATTCCCATGGACGAAAAAGCCCTGCACGACGAGCAGCGCCTGATGCGCATGATGCGCAAGACCCTCACCTCCATCGTGCGCGACACCGCGCCGCGTGACGGCAACCCCAGCCCGCTGACCGAAGCCACCATCCTCGGCATCAAGGATTGCCTGGTGGTGATTTCCAGTCGCGAGACCGAACTGGCCAGACTCACCGGCCGCACCCTTGACGAGCGCCCGCATTACAGCGACGAAACGCCCACCAGCCACGCCGTCAAGATCAGCAGCATTCCCAAGAAGACCCACTGAGCATGCCGCAAGCCACCAGCCTGTTCACCGATGTCGAATCAAAGGTCGTCGGCACTTCGGCGGTGGTGATTTATTCGCCCTCTGGCAAGAAGCGCACGCGCTTCCCCGAGGGGGTGGTCGAGATTTATGGCAGCGAGGACGAGGCGCTGGCGCATGCAGACCCGGAGAAAAGCCGCCATGCTGCGCTTGCCAGCGGTCCTTCGCGTTCGTCAGAAGGCTTCAAGCTGTTCTACCTGGTGCGCTGGCTCGACTGAGCGTGGTTGTCGCCGCGTCAGCGGCATTAGTGCATGGCTGTCGCTGCTTTAGCAGCTTACAGACATGGCCTCCCCCTTGCGGGGACAACCACGGCCTGGCCCTTGCGGGTGGAGCGTGGCCATTGCCGATTCATCGGCATTGCGACCATGGCCCTAACCCCCGCGCGCGAAACCGCGCCGCGCGTTCAACTGGCGCCGTGAACCTTGCGCCGAACCCGCTTCTTGCGCCGCATCCGTGTCGCTTCGCTCTCGGTCAGCGGCGCGCGTTTCTTGCCTTCGAACGGATTCTTGCCACTGTCTTCCTTGATCTGGATCCTGAGCGGCGTGCCCTGCAGCTTGAACGCCTTGCGGAAACTCGCTTCCAGATAGCGCTTGTAGTCGTCGCGCAGGCCTTCCAGCGCGTTGCCGTGCAGGATGATGACCGGCGGATTCTTGCCGCCTTGGTGGGCGTAGCGCGGCTTCGGCCGGAACAGTCCGTTCTTGGGTGGCGCATGCTGTTCCACCGCCATTTCCAGTACCCGCGTGAGCTTGGGCGTCGACATCTTGATGAAGGCGGCAGCGTGCGCCGCCTCGACATCCTTCAGAAGGGTATCCAGGCCTTTGCCCTTTAGCGCCGAGATGTAATTGAAGCGGGCAAAGTCGAGGAAGGCGAGCTTGCGGCCGATGTCGCGCTTGATGTCGTCGCGTTGCTCGGGGCTCAGGCCGTCCCACTTGTTGATGGCGACCACCAGCGCACGCCCGGTTTCGAGCACGAAACCGGCCAGATGCGCATCCTGCTCGGAAATGTTCTCGCGCGCATCGAGAACCAGCACCACCACGTTGGCGTCCTCGATTGCCTGCAGCGTCTTGATGACGGAAAACTTCTCGAAGGTCTCAAACACCTTGCCCTTGCGCCGCACGCCGGCCGTGTCGATCAGGATGTAGGGCTTGCCATCGCGCTCGAACTCGACGTAGATCGAATCGCGCGTGGTGCCCGGCTGGTCGAACGCGATTACGCGTTCCTCGCCCACCAGCGCGTTGACCAGGGTCGACTTGCCGACGTTGGGGCGCCCCACCAGCGCAATTTTTGGAATGCCGAATTCGTCGACCTTTTCTTCCTCGTCGGAAAACGGCGCCAGCGCCTCGTCCACCAGATCGGAAATGCCGTCGCCATGCGCGCTCGAAATCGCCAGCGGATCGCCCAATCCCAACTCATGGAACTCGGCGGTGACCACGGATGGATTCATGCCCTCGGCCTTGTTGACCGCAAGCAATACCGGGCACGTTGCACGACGCAGGCGGTCGGCGATCACCTTGTCCTGTGGCGTCAGGCCACTGCGCGCATCGACCATGAAGATGATGGCGTCGGCCTCGTCGATGGCCTGCAGGGTCTGGCGCGCCATTTCGGCCATGATGCCTTCCGTGGCCACCGGTTCGAGACCCCCGGTGTCGACCACCAGATAGGGTTTTCCGCCGATGCGCCCGCGTCCGTAATGGCGGTCCCGCGTCATCCCCGGCATGTCGTGGACGAGGGCGTCGCGCGTGCCGGTGAGCCGGTTGAAGAGGGTGGACTTGCCGACGTTCGGACGCCCGACAAGAACCAGAGTGGGAAGCATGTTTATCCTTGCTGCGCGCCGGCCAGGCCGGCGCATGGTTTATTTAAGTCTGAAAGCGACCACAGTGCCCTTGATCGTCTGTACGGCGAAGCCCGGACCGATGTCGACCGGCGCGGTGCGCACGCTGCTATCCACCTTGGCACGCGCAACGAAGCTGCCATCATCGACCGACAACACGTGCACAAAACCTTCGCCATCCGCCACCACCACCCAGGCGCCCAGGGCCAGCGGCGCGCTGACCTGACGGCGCGCCAGTTTGTCCTGACGCCAGCCGGCACGGCCACTTGATATGTCATAGGCGGTCACGGCGTCGCTGTCGTCGGTCACGTAGACATTGCGCTCGTCCATCGCCAATCCGCTGTTGCTGGACGTTTCGCGCGTCCATAGCGGCGCACCGTTGCGGCGATCGAAACAGGCCACCCGGCCCTGATAAGCGACGGCGCACACCCGCCGCTCATCCACCACCGGGTTGCCCATCACGTCGGCTACCCGTTCGAGTTCGGTCGCCCCGCGCGGCAGCGCCACGGTGGCTTCCCATAACTGGGCACCGTTGGCAGCGTTCAGCGCAACCAACTTGCCACCGGGAAAGCCGGCGTACAGCACACCGTCGCGCGCCACCAAGCCGCCCGAGCCGCGCAGGCTCAAGGCTGGCAGCGTGCGGGTGTACAGCCACTTGCGGCTGCCGTCGGCCACGGCAAGGCCATGCACGCGGCCGTCGCCGGTGCGCGCGATCACGATATCGTTCACCACCAGCAACTGGCCGGTCACTGCGCTCGACAGCGTCACTTTCCAGCGCGGCTGACCGGTTGCCTGCTCGAGCGCCAGCAGTTCGCCCTTGCCGCCGCCTGCCAGCACCATATCCTGGCCCACGCCGGCTCCGGCTGACAGCTTCACGCCGGTGTCGGTTTTCCAGACAGTGCTGCCGTTCGCCACCGCGATGCGCACCACCTGGCTGCCACCCGCAGCAAACACGTCGTCTCCATCCGCCTGCGGGCGGAGCAGATAGGTCCCCGCGTCGGCGGTATCGCCTTTCCAGGCCTCGGTCAGCGTGGCAGCCGGCTTGAATTCAACCAGTTCGGCAGGCTTGGCCTTGGCCGGACCTGAACCGAACCAGCCGCCCACCGTGCCGCACCCCGACAAAGCCAGCGCCAGGCCGACCATCATCAAGCGCATCTTCACTTGGCCTCCCCTCCCAGCGCATCGAGCTTCAACTCGACGATGTTGCGGTAGGGGTTGTCTTCCGCCATCTTGGCGAAGGCGGCCTGATAGGCGGCGCGCGCCTCGGCCGGCTTGCCCTGTGCCAGCAGCACGTCGCCCTTCAAATCATGGAAACGGAAAGCGAATGCGTCGCTGTGGGTAGCGGACAGGGTTTTCAGCGCAGCCTCGTTTTGCCGCTGATCGAACTGCACCGCTGCCAGCCGCAGGCGTGCCAGATCCTTGACTGCGGGCTCCTTGCTGTTGGCGACCGCCCACTCCAGCTGGGTTTGCGCGCTTCTCAGGTCTCTGGCGCCGACGTTCAGCCTGGCCAGCAGCAGCGCTGCGCGCGGCGCGTAGGCCGTGTCCTTGTATTGCTCGATCAACAACCCGCCCGCGTCGCGCGCGGCCTTGCTGTCGTTGGCCGACAGAGACTGGGTCAGCTGCTCGTACACGGCGGCGGCCTCCAGGCTTTGCGTCACCACGTGGTTCTGCCAATAGCGCCAGCCTGCCGCCACCGCGAGCACCGCCGCCAGCCCGAACATCAACAGATTGCCCCAGCGTTTCCACCAGACCTTCAGTTCGTCCAGCCGTTCCTGTTCATCGAGATCGTAGGTTGCCATCGTGCTATGCCTTTTTAAATTGATGCCTGTTTCAAATATTCGATCGCGAGCGTCAGCTCGACACGGGTCTGCTCGGCCGTACCGCGCAGGGGTTTCAGGGTCACCTGCTGCGCCGCGGCTTCGTCATCGCCGATGATCACCGCATAGCGTGCGCGGCTGGCGTCGGCCTTCTTCATCTGCGACTTGAAGCTGCCGCCGCCGCAGTGCAAGACCGCAGCCAATCCTGCGCTGCGCAACGTGCTCGCGACCTGCCAGGCAAACGCCTGCGCGGCCTCGCCAGCGTGCACGATATACGCATCCGGAACCGCTGTCGCCGGCGGCGTGCCGGCCGCCTCCATGAGCGCCAGCAGCCGCTCGATCCCCATGGCAAAACCGGCCGCGGGCGCCGGCTTGCCGCCCAGCTGCTCGATCAGGCCGTCATAGCGCCCGCCCGCACACACCGTGCCCTGCGCGCCGAGCTGGTCGGTCACCCATTCGAACACGGTGCGGTTGTAGTAGTCGAGCCCGCGCACCAGACGCGGGTTGATTTCATACGCGATGCCGTTGGCGCGCAGCAACGCCTGCAGCGCATCGAAGTGCGCCAGCGCCGCCTCGTCGAGCTCATCCATCAGCTTGGGCGCGGCGTCGTTCAGCGCCTGCATCGCCGGATTCTTGCTGTCGAGAATGCGCAGTGGGTTGCTGTGCAGGCGCCGCTTCGAGTCCTCGTCGAGTGCATCCTGATGCGCCTCGAAGTAGGCGATCAGCTTGGCGCGGTGGCGATGCCGCGATTCGATATCGCCCAGGGTGTTGATCTGCAGCGTTGGCGCAATACCGAGCGCGCGCCAAAGGTCGGCGCACATCACGATCAGTTCGGCATCGACATCCGGCCCGGCAAAGCCGAGCGCCTCGACGCCGACTTGGTGGAACTGCCGGTAACGGCCCTTCTGCGGGCGCTCGTGGCGGAACATCGGGCCGCTGTACCACAGGCGCTTGCCCCCGTCGTACAGGAGATTGTGCTGGATCACCGCGCGCACCGAGGAGGCCGTGCCTTCCGGGCGCAGCGCCAGCGATTCACCGTTCAACTCGTCGACGAAGGTGTACATCTCCTTCTCGACGATGTCGGTCACCTCGCCGATGGCACGCTTGAACAGGCCGGTGTGCTCGAGGATCGGCGTGCGCATCTCGCGGTAGCCGTAGCGCCGCAGCCAGTCGCGCACGATCGCCTCGAAGCCCTGCCAGGTGTCGGTGACATCGGGCAGGAGGTCGTTCATGCCGCGCACGGATTGAATGTTGTTGCTCATAAATTAATCAACAGATTTGCGTGTCACGCAGCAGCGTAGTGGCTGCGCACATAGTCCTCGACGATCGCCTGGAAATCCGCGGCAATCCGGTCGCCCTTCAGCGTCACCGTCTTTTCGCCATCGACATACACCGGCGCGACCGGCACTTCGCCGGTGCCGGGCAGCGAGATGCCGATGTTGGCGTGCTTGGATTCCCCGGGGCCGTTGACCACGCAGCCCATCACCGCCACCTGCATGGATTCGACGCCCGGATACTGGCTGCGCCACACCGGCATCTGGGTGCGCAGGTAGGTCTCGATGTCCTGCGCCAGTTCCTGGAACACGGTCGAGGTGGTGCGACCGCAGCCCGGGCAGGCGGTGACCTGCGGCGTGAAGGCGCGCAGACCGAGCGCCTGCAGGATCTCCTGGCCGACCCGGACTTCCTGGGCGCGATCGCCGCCCGGTTCGGGCGTCAGGGAGATGCGTATGGTGTCGCCGATGCCTTCCTGCAGCAGCACCGCCAAAGCAGCGGTCGAGGCGACGATGCCCTTGCTGCCCATGCCGGCTTCGGTCAGTCCCAGGTGCAGCGGATAGTCGCACTGCGACGCGAGATCGCGGTACACCGCGATCAGGTCCTGCACCCGGCTCATCTTGCATGACAGGATGATCTTGTCGCCGCCGAGGCCCAGCTCTTCGGCCTTCTTCGCGGATTCCAGGGCCGATGCGACCATCGCGCGCCGCATCACCACTTCGGCATCTTCCGGCGCGGCGAGACGCGCATTGTCGTCCATCATGCGCGCCGCCAGCGCCTGGTCGAGGCTGCCCCAGTTGACGCCGATGCGCACCGGCTTGTCGTAGCGGCACGCGACCTCGATCAGCGTCGCGAACTGCTCGTCGCGCTTGTTGCCGCGGCCGATGTTGCCCGGGTTGATACGCAGCTTGGCGAGCGCCTCGGCGCACTCCGGCACCTGGGTCAGGAGCTTGTGGCCGTTGAAGTGGAAATCGCCGATCAGCGGCACGCGGCAGCCAAGCGCGTCGAGGCGCTCGCGGATGCGCGGCACTGCGGCGGCGGCTTCCAGCGTGTTGACGGTGAGGCGCACCAGCTCGGAACCGGCCTCGGCCAGTGACTGCACCTGGCGCACGGTACCCGTGATATCGACGGTATCGGTATTGGTCATGGACTGCACCACCACCGGCGCGTCGCCACCGACCAGCACATTGCCGATCCGCACCTGGCGGGTTGGACGACGGATTATTGGGGACATCATGGTTCCTGGATGGCTATTCTGGAGAGCGGCTATTCTTCAAGCGTAAAACGCGCGACCGTCGTCCCGATAAAGGGTGTCAGGTCGATGGGGCGGCCGTTGTAGGTCATCCGGGTCTGCGCCGCGTTGCCGATCACCAGATCGAACGGGGGCTGGCCACGAACATTCACGCTGCTGCCCGCCGGGTTGAGCTGGCGATGCAGCATGCGACCGCCGGCGTCCTTGATCTCGACCCAGGACTCGTCGCCAAATTCGAGATGCAGCACGCCGCTGAGTACTGGGGAGACTGGCGTGGCAGGCACACTGGCCTCGCCCGGAGCGGCAACGGGTGCAGCGGGTGATCCAGGTACGGCTGCGGGTACGGCTGGTGTAGCCGGTGCGGCCGGCGAAACCGGCTCTCGCTCAGCAACAGACCCTGCGGCTTCCGCAGGGTCCACATCGCGGCCCGTCAGCGAAGGCGGCACAGGACTGACCTGCTCCACTGACTGCACACGGCTGAGCTGCTCTTCCTCCCCTTCGTTGAGCCACCAATACAGCGCGACCGGCACCGCCACCACGACGAGCACGGCCAGCAACAGCAAAATCAGCCAGGGCGAACTCAGCCAGGAATGGGGCGGCGGAGGCGCCGCATGACTGACCACAGCCGGCTCGGCCGGGGCGCCTTCCATGCTCGCGAGCAACGCATCAGGCTCAAGCCCCAGCAGGCGCGAATAGTTGCGCACAAATCCGCGCGCAAACACGGGCTGGCCCAGGCTCTCGAATTCATCCGCCTCCATGGCCACGACCTGTCGCTGCATCAGCCGCAAGCGCGCCGCAGCCTCTTCCAGCGACAGGCCCTGCGCCTCGCGGGCATCACGCAAAATCTGTCCGACCGAGGCTTGCCCGGCGTCGCTCATTCGTATTGCCCCGACAGCAGCAGCCGGGCTTCATTCGAATCGGGGAAACGCTTGCGCAATTGGAGACCGTAGGCCGCCTCCTGTGCACGGTCACCCAGCTTGCGTTCCAGCCGCACGCCCAGCCACAGGCTTTCCGCGGTCGGCGGCGCCAGTTCGGCATGACGGCCCAGCAGGCGCTGGGCCTCCATCAGTTGCCCCTGCCGGAAACGCAGCCCGGCCAGCTTCAGGATCGTGTTGGGGTTGTCAGGCTGCAGCTTGAGCGATTTCTGCAAGTTGGCTTCCGCCAGTGCCAGATCGCCTTTCCTTTCGGCACACTGGCCGGCATTCGCCATGGCCCGCTCGGGTTGGGCATACAAAGGATTGCGCAGGGCGACAGCAAACTGTTCGAGCCCCTCGTCATAACGGCCGCGCGTGCAGAGAAACCAGCCATAGTTGTTGCGTGTCTCGGAATCGCTGCGATCCAGTTCGATGGCGCGGCGGAAATTTTCCTCGGCCAGCTTGTCTTCGGCCAGTTCCATGTAGATCAGACCGTAAATGTTGTAGGCCGGCCCATACCGGTTATCGGCAGTGATGGCCTTGCGCAACTCGTCCAGCGCAACCTTGTACTGGGCTCGGGCGAGATAAGCGCTGGCCAGTTCGGTGAAAGCGCTTGCACGCTGACGGCTTTCGCTGTCGACCTGCGTGTTGGCTACGCCGCTATCACCAACCTGCTGGCCTGCACAGCCTGCCAGCAAGACTGCCGCCATCACGATCCATTTTTTCACGCCGCCTCCTTTTGTATTCGTTTCATCACGCGTCCGCTCTTGTCGGCCACCTTGCCCGCCAGCTGGCCGCAGGCAGCGTCGATATCGTCTCCGCGCGTCTTGCGCGTCGTCACCACATAGCCCGCATCCTGCAGGATCTCGCGAAATACCCGCATCGCCTCGGCGCGCGGTTTTTCATAACCGGAATCGGGGAACGGATTGAACGGAATGAGGTTGAACTTGCACGGCACCTCGCGCGTCAGTTCGATCAACTGGCGCGCATGCTCGGGCTGATCGTTCACGCCCGCGAGCATCACGTATTCGAAGGTGATGAAATCACGCGGCGCATGCACCAGATAGCGCCGGCACGCCGCCATCAGTTCGCGCAAGGGATACTTCTTGTTGATCGGCACGATCTGGTCGCGCAGCGCGTCGTTGGGCGCGTGCAGGCTTACCGCCAGCGCCACCGGACAACGCTCGGCCAGACGGTCCATCGCCGGCACCAAACCGGAGGTCGACACCGTCACCCGCCGCCGCGACAAACCGTAGGCATGGTCGTCGAGCATGATGCCGAGCGCAGTCACCACGTTCTCGAAATTCGCCAGCGGCTCGCCCATGCCCATCATCACCACATTGGTCACGGGCCGGTCAGAAATTTCGCCTGCGCCGTGATTGAGCGTGGTGCGGTTCGGCACAGCCTTCAGGCTGTGGTGCGCCACCCACAACTGGCCGATGATCTCGGCCACCGTCAGGTTGCGGTTGAAACCCTGGCGCCCGGTCGAGCAGAAGGTGCATTCCAGCGCACAGCCGACCTGCGACGACACGCACAACGTACCGCGGTCCTCTTCCGGGATGAACACGGTTTCAATGCCGTTTGCGACCCCGACATCGAACAGCCACTTGCGTGTGCCGTCGCTCGAGGTATGCGCGTAGCTGATCGCCGGCGCCTGCACCACGGCCTGCTGCTGCAATTTCTCGCGCAGGCTCTTGGCGATGTCGGTCATCTGCGCGAAATCGGCCACCCCGGACTGATGCATCCAGTGGAACACCTGCCTGGCGCGAAACGGCTTCTCGCCGAGTTCGGTGAACCAGGCGGTCAGTCCTTCGAGGTCGAAATCAAGCAGGTTCTGCGGCATCAGGGTGCGATTAACGGCCTGCGTACACTTCGCAGGCGGGGAAGAAATAGGCGATTTCGATCGCGGCAGTCTCAGGCGCGTCGGAACCATGCACGGCGTTGGCATCGATGCTCTCGGCGAAGTCGGCGCGGATGGTGCCGGGTTCCGCCTTCTTCGGGTCGGTCGCGCCCATCAAAGCACGGTTCTTGGCAATCGCGTCTTCGCCTTCCAGCACCTGCAGCACAACCGGGCCGGAAATCATGAACTCGACCAGGTCCTTGAAGAAGGGACGCTCGCGGTGAACGGCGTAGAAGCCTTCGGCTTCCTGGCGCGACAGGTGCTTCATTCTCGACGCCACGACCTTGAGACCATTGCTCTCGAAACGGCTGACGATCTTGCCGATCACGTTTTTGGCGACGGCATCGGGTTTGATGATGGAAAAGGTGCGCTGAACAGCCATTTTAAAGCTCCGGAAAATTAGAAAAAAAGTTCAAAAAACCATGAAAATCAGCCCGCTAGGATAACACGCCGTACCCCGGCCTGTCTTGCTGAAGCCTAGTCCGCGACCCGCGGCAGTACCCCGGCTTCTCCCGGTGCGGCGCTCAGGTCAGCATCCAAGCCAATTCCCGCCGCCCACGCAAGTTGTCCGTCACACCACAAGAGCGGCAGGCGATCGCGCTTCCAGGACGGAATCGCATGTTCCTGAAGCAGATTCTTCAGGCTTCGATGGGGGCCGCCCGCATGCAACCGCAGGCGTTCGCCGCCCTGCCGCACCCCCAGGGTGACCTCGCCCGCCTGCAGCGCCCCACGTTTCAGGCCCGCCCCGGTCACCGCATCCATTTGCACACATGTCCCGGCACCCGGCACCCAGACTGAGGTCTCACCCTGCCAGCGCACCGGCGCCGTTTCGACCGGCGGCAGCGGCACCAGATAGGCCCCGCCGCGAAAGCGCCACATTTCCAGGGGCCCCAGCCTGACGCACACACGCGCATCGCTTTTGGCTTCCATCAACTGATGCAACGCCTGGTTCAGTTGGCGGGCGTTGGGCATCGGATGGCCCTGCTGCTCGATAAAGTGACGCAGCAGATTGCGCGCCCGCGGCAAGGACAGACTGGCAAGCGTCATGCAATCGAGACGCTCGCCTTCGATTGCGCCGACCGCATCCAGCCGCGCCAGATCGTCCAGCAACTCGGCGGCTTCGGCCTGCAGCGCCGCAGCACGCGCCAGGGTGGCACTGCTGCCGGGAAAATGCGAAGCCAGCAGCGGCATGACGTCCTGGCGCAGCGCGTTGCGGCGATAGCGGGTGTCCCGATTGCTCTCGTCGTCGACCCAGCTCAGGCCATGCCGCTGCGCATATTCAAGCAGATCGGCACGCGTCACCTCTAGCAAGGGCCGCAGCTGCACCGCCCGCCAACCGGAACGGCGTTGCAGCTCACCCATTGCCGACAAGCCTTTCGGCCCGGCGCCGCGCAGCAGTTGCAACAGGAGCGTTTCCGCCTGGTCGTTCTGCTGGTGTGCGGTGAGCAGAAAGTCCGCGTCAAGCGCGGCAAAAACGCGCTGGCGCTCGCGCCGCGCAGCCGCCTCGATCCCTGAGGCCTCGTCATGGGCAATGCATATGCGATGGATACTCAGGTCGACGTCATGGGATGTGCATAGCCGGGCGCAGAAATCAGCCCATTCGTCGGCGTGGGGCGACAGCCCGTGGTGCACATGCACGGCCTGCAGTTCAAAAGGATGGCGATCACGCAAGCCCAGCAGGACATGCAGCAGGACGACCGAGTCAAGTCCACCCGAGAGCCCAAGAACCAGTCGCGCGCCGGGAGGGACGTGGCGGACCAGTGCGGCCGCCACGTCCAGCTCAGCGGCTTTATTTGGCAGGGGTTTCCTTGAAGCTGCCATACGCCCGCAGACGCTGGTAGCGCGCTGCCAGCAGGGCATCGAGCGAGGGCTTGCGCAACTCGGAAAGCGTGTCGGTCAGCGCGCGGCGCATGTTCTGGAACATGGTGTCCCAGTCTCGCTGCGCACCGCCCAGCGGCTCCTCGACGATGCGGTCGACCAGGCCGTTGGCCTTGAGGCGGTCGGCGGTGATGCCCAGGGTTTCGGCGGCAACCGAGGCCTTGTCGGCACTCTTCCACAGGATCGAGGCGCAGCCTTCAGGCGAGATCACCGAATAGGTCGAGTACTGCAGGATCAGCGTGCGGTCGCCCACGCCGATCGCCAGCGCGCCGCCCGAGCCGCCTTCGCCGACGATGGAGCAGATGATTGGCGTCTGCAGTTCAGCCATCACGTACAGATTGCGAGCGATGGCCTCGGACTGGCCGCGCTCCTCTGCACCGATGCCGGGGTAGGCGCCCGGGGTATCGATGAAGGTAAAAATCGGCATGCGGAATTTCTCCGCCAAGCGCATCAGCCGCAGGGCCTTGCGATAGCCCTCGGGGCGCGGCATGCCGAAATTGCGGACGATCTTTTCCTTGGTGTCGCGGCCTTTCTGGTGGCCGATCACCATCACCGGTTCGCCGTTGAACCGCGCCATGCCGCCTACGATCGCCTGATCGTCGGCATAGGCACGGTCGCCGTGCAACTCGGAAAAATCGGTGAACAATCCCTGCACGTAATCGAGCGTGTAGGGTCGTTGCGGATGGCGCGCCACCTGCGACACCTGCCAGGCGTTGAGCTTGGCGTAGATGTCCTTGGTCAGCGTCTGGCTCTTTTTCGACAGGCGGCGGATCTCTTCCGAAATATCGAGGGCGGAGTCGTCCTGCACAAAGCGCAATTCTTCGATCTTGGCTTCGAGTTCAGCAATGGGCTGCTCAAAGTCGAGGAAGGTGGTTTTCATCGGGGGTCTTGATCAGGCTGCACAGAAAACGGGGTAGCCGGGTATTCTACCGTTTGTCACGGCATCAATGATGGTGATGGCCGTGGGCGCCATGGGCATGGCGATGTTCGACCTCGTCCGGCGTGGCTGCACGCACATCGGCGACCACACATTGGAAATGCACCGCTTGCCCCGCGTAGGGATGGTTGCCGTCGACCACCACCTTGTCTTCGGCGATGTCGGTCACGGTATAGAGCATTTCCTCGCTGCCGTCGACCGGCGAGCCTACGAACTGCATGCCGATTTCCATGTCGTCGGGAAAGGCGTCGCGCGGCTCCAGCCGCACCAGTTCGTCCTCGTATTCGCCGAAGGCATCGGCCGGCTGCAGCTTGAGGTCGATCTTGTCGCCCACGGCCTTGCCTTCCAGCGCCTGCTCGACCAACGGGAAGATATTGTCGTAGCCGCCGTGCAGGTAGCTGACCGGCTCGTCGCTTTCTTCCAGCAGTCTGTCCTCCATGTCCTTGACGATGTAGGTGATGGTGACGACGGTGTTCTTGCCGATATTCACTTGAGATCCTTTACGAGTTGAAGCACTTCCGCCGCATGGCCGCGGCTGGAAACGCCGTACAGGGCGTGACTGATGACGCCCTGTTTGTCGATGATGAAAGTGGAGCGCACCACGCCCTTGCGCATGACGCCGTCCACTTCCTTGTCCTGCAGCACGCCATAGGCTGCGCAAGTTGCCTGCTCCTTGTCCGCCAGCAGACGCACGCTGATGCCATGCTTGTCGCGGAATTCGCCATGCTTGATGCAGTCGTCGCGCGACACCCCGAGCACCGTGGCGCCCAGTTTGGCGAAGTCATTTTCCAGTTCGGAAAATTCGATCGCTTCGGTCGTGCAGCCCGGCGTGTCGTCGCGCACGTAAAAATACAGCACCAGGGTTTTCCCCCGAAACTGTGACAGCTCAACGATATTCATGTCCGCGTCCGGATTGGAGAAATCCGGCGCGCGGTCTCCCGCTTTCAGCATGGGGGCTCCGCAACGCATTTTTCGGCAGCATTCTAACAGGGGGGGCGTGCAAACACATCGTTATAATTCCTGGATGACGACGACCCTGCTTGGCGGCTTGAGCCCCACCCGTTTCCTACGCGATGTCTGGCACAAGCGCCCGCTTTTGATCCGCAATGCCGTGCCCGGCTTCACCGGCCTTTTGACGCCTGGCGAGATGCAGCAACTGGCCTGCCGCGACGATGTCGAATCGCGCCTGATCCAGGGCAGCGGCACCCGCTGGCAGCTCGATCATGGCCCGTTCGGAAAAAGCGACTTCAAGCGCCTGCCCAAGACCGAGTGGACCCTCCTGGTGCAATCGCTCAACCATGTGCTGCCCGAAGCCGACGCCCTGCTTTCGCGCTTCAATTTCATTCCACACGCCCGGCTCGACGATCTGATGGTGAGCTACGCCGTGCCCGGCGGCAGCGTGGGACCACATTTCGATTCCTACGATGTCTTCCTGCTGCAGGGCCAGGGGCATCGCCGCTGGCAGATCAGCACCCAAACCGACCTGGCGATCCTGGACGACGTGCCGCTAAAAATCCTGCGCCGCTTCAAGCCTGAGGACGAGTGGGTGCTCGGCCCCGGCGACATGCTCTATCTGCCCCCGCACGTCGCCCATTACGGCGTGGCCGAAAACGCCTGCACAACCTATTCGATTGGTTTCCGCGCCCCCACCACCGAGGAACTGGCGCACGGTTTCCTGATGCATCTGCAGGACACGCTCAAGCTCGAAGGCCGCTACGCGGATCCCGATCTGCGCCTGCAGAACCACACGGGCGAAATCAGCCGCGCGATGCTGGCGCAGATCGAAGGCATGATCGCCAAAATCCGGTGGGGCAAGCGCGACATCGCGGAGTTTGCCGGACGCTATCTGTCCGAACCCAAGCCGAATGTGTTTTTCGATGCACCCGAAGATCCGCTTGGCCGTGCCGCCTTCAACAAGCAGGCAAACCGGCACGGCGTCGCGCTTGATCCAAAATCGCGCCTGCTGTTTACAGGCGGCCGCTTTTTCATCAACGGCGAGGCCTTCAGTGCGACAGCCGACGAAACCACCGCGCTGAAGCACTTGGCCGATCAGCGCCACCTTGCGCCGCCCTTGCCTGCCGCGCTGCGCGAGCGCCTGTACGACTGGTATGAAGCCGGCTGGCTGGAGATCGACACAGCATGAGCACCTTTGAAACCCCCGCAGAATTCCGCGACGCATTCGACACGCTGCTGGCCGGCACGCACCGCCAGTTGCGACTGTACGATCACGATCTGGGCATGGTGGAAATCGACCACATGCCACGCTACACCGCCCTGCGCGCGCTGTGCGTCGCAGGTGGCGGCCGCCGCGTCGAACTGCTGCTCGACGATATCCGCCAAGTGGCACGCCGGTATCCCCACCTGATGCAACTGGTACGCGACTTCGGCCACGTGCTCGAAATCCGCCAGGCCGACCCCGATGCGCCGCGTCCCGAGCAGGCGTTTGCGCTGGCCGACCGGCACGGTGTGCTGCTGCGTACCGACAAGGCGGCGGCGCATGGCACGCTGGACATGGACGACCCCGGCCGCGCCGCTACGCTGCATCAAAGCTTCGAGGGGATGTGGCAGCGTTCGCCTGCGAGCGTGACAGCAACCACGCTCGGCCTGTAGGGTTTACAGCCCGCTCAACCAGTCCAGCTCGGTCTCGCTGAAGCCCGCGGCACGACGCGCCGCCAGATTGAATGGCGGCTTCAGCGGCGGCGCATCGTACTCCACCAGCAACTGCCGAAACGTCGTCTCGGGCGCGAGGCCCCGCTCCGCGCACAGCCAGCCGAACCAGTGGCTGCCAATGGCGACATGGCCGATCTCGTCGCGCTCGATGATGGAAAGAATCTCGACCATGCGCAGGTCGTTCGCGGCCCGCAGCTTGTCGACAATCAAGGGCGCTGCATCGAGTCCGCGCGCTTCCAGTACGCGCGGCACCAGCGCCATCCGCACCAGCGGATCATGCGCGGTTTTCAGCGCCATGTCCCACAGGCCGCCATGCGCGGGAAAGTCGCCATAGGCGTACCCCAGCGTCGCCAGATGCGTGTTCAGCAGGTCGAAATGCAGCGCCTCCTCGTCCGCCACCCGCAGCCAGTCCACGTAATACGCCGGCGGCATGCCGGCAAAGCGGTGCGCGGCGTCGAGCGCCAGGTTGATTGCATTGAATTCGATGTGTGCCAGCGCATGGATGAGCGCGGCACGACCCGGCAGCGTATCGGCACGGCGGCGCGGTACTTTTTGCGGCGGGATCAGCTCAGGTTTGTCCGGGTGTCCTGGCTGGTCGATCGGGTCGCGTGTGGCCTCGACTGCGGGATCCAAGGCCCCGGCCAGCCAATCGGCCTGCAGGGCATGCACGCAGGCCACCTTGGCCGCCGGCTCGCTGGCCTGCAGGCACTCGGCAAGCCGGTGCGGAAGCGGCGCTAACGCCGGTCGACCCACCGGATGCCTGCCAGCGCGATGGCGAGGAAGATCAGTAGCGGCAGGATTGACACCACCACGGCCGGCCAGTCATTCAGCAAACCCAGATGACCGAACAGCCGGCTCAGCAGATGAAAGCCGAGTCCAGCCAGAATGCCGATGAATATCTTGCTGCTGGTGCCGCCCGCGCGCGGCCCCTGGATGGCGAATGGCATGGCGATCAGCATCATGATCGGAATTACGAACGGGTTGATGAATTTTGACCAGAGGGCAAGCTCATAACGCGAGGCTTTCTGCTTGTTTTCCTTCAGGTGCGTGACGTAGCGCCAAAGGGTGCGAGCCGACATTTTTTCCGGCGCAATCAGCAGCACGCTGAGAATGTCGGGCGTCAACACCGACTGCCAGTTCTGCTGTTCGCTGCGGGTGGCACGGATGCCGTCTTCACCGAAGTGCGTTTCCATCACCCCGTGCAGGTTCCAGCTCTGTTTGCCGCTCCAATCGCCCCGCTCGGCCGCCCGTATCCAGCCCAGGCGGCCGTCGGCTTCGAAACCATAAATCTCGATGCCGCGCAGGGTGTTGTCGGGCATCACCTCGCGCACATTGATGAAGCTGCTGCCATCCTTTACCCACAGTCCGGAGCGGAACTGCTGTGCCACCACCGACCGGGTCGCCGAGAGTTTATAACGCTGCGCCGTCTGATCGGACCATGGCGCCACGAATTCGCCGAGCACCAGCAGCACCACCGACAGCAGCGCGCCTATCACCGCAAAATATCCTGCCACCCGCCAACTGGACAGGCCCGACACGCGCATCACCGCAAATTCAGAATTGCCCACCAGACGCGACAGCGCGAAAAGCGTACCGATCAGAGCCGCCACCGGCAGTATTTCATACAGATGGCCGGGGATGCTCAGCAACACGACCACCGCGGCCTGCCCCAGACCATAGTTGTTGCGGCCCAGACTGCCAAGCTCCTGCATCACGTCAAAAAAGGCAAACAGCACCAGCAGAGCCAGCAGCACGAATCCCGATGCCGCCAGCACCTGGCCGGCCAGATAGCGCGCAAGTAGGCTCATGCGCGCCTCCTGCGCACTGCGAATTTCCGGTTGCGCAGGTAGAACAGGGCGGCCAAGGCGAGCAGCATCAGCAGATGTGCCGACACCATTCCCGCCCAAGGATTGAGCTTGGCCTGCGCCACCCAGGCCTGCGACAGTGACAGCAGGTTGTTGTAGACGAAATAAACCAGCAGCGCGATCACCAGCCCGTAAGAGCGTCGCGCGCGCGTGTTGACGTAACTCAGTGGAATCGCCATGACGGCAAGGATCAGCGCGGAAACCGGTACGCCGAGCCGCCATAGCAGCTCGGCGCGTGCCGGCGGTGCCGCATCAGCCAGCAATTCGTTGATCGACGCCTGGCGGATGCCGGTCACCTTCTCGACCGTGGCTACAGGATCGAGCCGCATCCAGTAACGCTCGAACTGCACGATGCGATAGTCGAGTTGACCAGGCGCACCTTCGTAACGGCGGCCATCCTTGAACACCAGATACCGCGAGCCATCGGGCAATTCGGTGTGATTGCCCTCACGCGCGACCACCAGCCCGAGTTGGCCGTCAATGATCGACTGCATGAAGACGTTGCGCACGATCCCGGTCAGCGGGTTGAGCGATTCGACATAATAGACGCGCTGGCTGGAGCCGGATTCGGCGAACAGGCCGGGGGCGATGAGTGAACTTTCGCTGCGACTTTTCAGGTCCTGGCGATACTCGTTTTTCTTGATCTGCATCCATGGGTTGATCACCCCGGTCAGCAGCAGGATCACCAGGGAAAACGGTCCGGCAAAGGTCAGAACCGGTCGCATCCATTGCATGAGCGACACGCCGGCATTGAACCAGATGACCATTTCGCTGTCTCGCCACATGCGCGACATAGGCA
Source organism: Thiobacillus sp. (assembly GCA_011391285.1). Next base: position 15,119 of record JAABQU010000044.1, on the reverse strand, counting down.
GCAATACGCCGGCAAACAGCGCGATCGTCATCAGCACCGGTAAAAAGTGCAGCAGCGAGAATCCCAGAAAAGCCAACACCGCCTCGTTGGCAAGTTCGCCACGCGCCACGTCCCCAAGCAGGCGGATGAACAGCACCACCAGCGAGATGGCGATCAGCACCGTCAGCACGGCGCCGGTCGTGAGGCCCATCTCGCGGGTCAGCGCACGGCGATAGAGCATGGATCAATCCGGAAACCGTTCGCGCAACAAACGGACTTTTGACATTCCACCGCGCCCGCGCCAATAATCGCCCCCATGACAACGCCGCTTGTCGGCGCGACCCTCCGACGGGCTCCGCCTGAAGGGGACGCAGGGGCAAATTGTATTTTTTTGAGCACAGACATGGAAAACAAGGAAATCGAACTCGAATTTAGCATAAAAAGCGGCGCCCCCGAAAAGCAGCGCACCGCTTGCGTGGTCGTCGGCGTGTTCGAAAGCCGCAAGCTGTCGGGACCCGCCATCGACATCGACCGCGCCAGCGACGGCTACCTGTCCGAGATCCTGCGCGGCGGCGACATGGAAGGCAAGTCCGGCAGCACGCTGCTGCTGCACAAGGTGCCCAACATCCTGGCCGACCGCGTATTGCTGATCGGTCTTGGCAAGGAGCGCGACTTCCACGAAAAAGCCTACCGCGATGCCATTGCCTGTGCCGTCAAAACCCTGCGCGACACCGGCTCGATGGAAGCCGCCATCACGCTGTCCGAAATTCCGGTGAAAAAGCGCGACGTCACCTGGAACATCGAGCAGGCGGTGATCACGGCCCACGATGCGCTTTACCGCTTCGACCGTATGAAGAGCAAGCCGGAGGAGGCACGCCGGCCGCTCAAGCGCGTCACCTTCGCCGTTTCGCGGCGCGGCGAACTGAAGTTCGGCGAACTCGGACTTGCACGCGGGCTGGCCATCGCCCACGGCATCCATCTCGCCAAGGATCTGGGCAACACGCCGTCCAATATCTGCACCCCGGAATACCTGGCCAGCGAGGCAAAGAAGGTCGCGAAAGCCCACGGCTTCGGCTGCGAGATTCTCGATTACGCCGCCTGCGACAAACTGGGCATGGGTTCTTTCCTGTCGGTCGGCAAGGGCAGCGACAAGCCGCCGCGTTTCATCGTGCTGAAGCATGAGGGCGGGAAAAAAGGCGGCAAGCCCGTGGTGCTGGTTGGCAAGGCGGTCACCTTCGACGCCGGCGGCATTTCACTGAAGCCGCCCGGAGAGATGGATGAGATGAACTACGACATGAGCGGCGGCGGCGCCGTCATCGGTGCCTTCCGCGCCATCGGCGAACTGGGTATGGCGCTCAACGTCGTCGGCCTCATTCCCGCCTGCGAGAACATGCCGGACGCGAACGCCAACAAGCCGGGCGATATCGTTACTTCAATGTCCGGGCAGACCATCGAAATCCTCAACACCGACGCCGAAGGCCGTCTCATCCTGTGCGACGCGCTGACCTACGCCGAGCGCTTCGAGCCCGACGCCGTGGTCGACCTGGCCACCCTCACCGGCGCCTGTGTGATCGCGCTGGGCGCCCACCCCAGCGCGCTCTACAGCAACCACGACCCGCTGGCACGCGAGATCGAGCATGCCGCCGATCACGCCTGGGACCGCGTCTGGCGCATGCCCTTGTGGGACGACTACCAGGATCAATTGAAGAGCAGCCTCGCCGACATGGCCAACATCGGCGGCCGTCCGGCCGGCTCGGTGACCGCGGCCTGCTTCCTGTCGCGCTTCGCCAAGAAATACCACTGGGCACACCTCGACATCGCCGGCACCGCCTGGAAAGGCGGCCGCGAAAAAGGCTCGACCGGGCGCCCGGTGTCGCTCTTGGTGCATTTCCTGCTAAACCGCGCGCAAAAGTGACCGAGGTCCTCTTTTACACTTTTGCGGGCGACCCGCTTGATGTCGCCCGCCGCATCGCTGCCAAGGCGTGCGGGCAAGGCAAGCAGGTGATGATTTATGCGCCCGACGCAGGAGTAGCCGACGCCATCGACCACTTGCTCTGGACGACGCCCGCGCTCGGTTTCGTGCCCCACTGTCGCGACAGCGACGCACTCGCCGGCGAAACGCCGGTGCTGATCGGAGCCGACGCCGACGCCCTGCGCAGCGCCGACGTCATGATCAACCTGCACTCCGGGCAACCACCCGCCTTTGCCCGCTTCGAACGTCTGGTCGAAATCGTCGGACTGGACGAAGCCGGCGTCGAACAGGGACGCGAGCGCTACCGCTTCTACAAGTCGCGCGGCTACCCCCTGGAAACCCACGACCTGCGCCAACACGCCGGCTAGGAGACCTCGATGAGCGACAGTCCCATGTTGAGCAAGATGGACGCGCTGCTGAAAAAGCATCGCGGCGGCAACGAGACTGACAGCGCCGAGTCCTCCGATCTTGCTACCGCGCCCGAATCCGACCCTTCCCCCGAACGCACGCCGCCCGCCGGCGCCTGGCTGCCGGTGCTGACCGATGTGATCGAGCGCGGCTCGCCACCCGCGCCACCCGCCATGACTGTGGCTGCGCCCGTTACGGCCACGGCCGCGCCCGCCGAAACTGAGCCACCCGCGGCCGTGGACACCCCCGCCTCACCACCCTGCGAACCCGAAGCGCCCGCAGCTGCCGTACCTGCCGTCGTGACCGACACCTTGGCCGAGCAACTGATGAGCGAACTGGCTCCCCGCCTGTCCGAAGTCATGGAGAAGCAGGTCGCCGCCGAACTGCGAAGAAACCTCGACCAGACCGTCGCCACCCTGCTCTCCCAACTTGACGTAAACGTGCGCGAAATCGTGCGCGAGGCCGTCGCCGAAAAACTCAAGCAGCCGCGCGACCCGTCGGCCTGAACCGCATCCGGCCTTGTTTTGTGGCCCGTCCCGATGATTTTTCGGGACGTGTCCCAGGGTTTTTTGGGATAATCACCCCTTTGCGCGCACGCCATGGAACTCGCCAAATCCTTCGAACCGGCTGATATCGAAAAACGCTGGTACGCCCAGTGGGAAAGCGCCGGCTACTTCAAGGCCGGCGATTCTCCCGACGCCCCCGCCTACTGCATCATGCTGCCGCCACCCAACGTCACCGGCACGCTGCATATGGGGCACGCCTTTCAGCACACCCTGATGGACGCCCTCACCCGCTATCACCGCATGGCGGGCGACAACACGCTGTGGCAGCCGGGCACCGACCACGCCGGCATCGCGACGCAGATCGTGGTGGAGCGCCAGCTTGACGCGCAGGGCGTCTCGCGCCACGATCTCGGCCGCGAGAAATTCCTCGAAAAAGTCTGGGACTGGAAGGAGCACTCCGGCTCCACCATCACCCGCCAGATGCGGCGCCTCGGCACCAGCCCCAACTGGAGCCGCGAGCGCTTCACCATGGACGAGGGCCTGTCGAAGGCCGTTACCGAAGTGTTCGTGCGACTCTACCGCGAAGGGCTCATCTACCGCGGCAAGCGATTGGTGAACTGGGACCCGGTCCTCGGTACGGCGGTGTCCGACCTCGAAGTCGTCAGCGCCGAGGAAGACGGCTTCATGTGGGAGATCAACTACCCGCTTGAAGACGGCACAGGCTTCCTGACCGTCGCCACCACCCGCCCGGAGACCCTGCTCGGCGACAGCGCCGTCGCGGTGCATCCGGAGGACGAGCGCTACAAGCATCTCATCGGCAAGCACGTTCGACTGCCGGTCGCCGAGCGCAGCATCCCCATCATCGCCGACGACTATGTCGACCGTGAATTCGGCACCGGCGTGGTCAAGATCACCCCCGCGCACGATTTCAACGACTGGCAGGTGGGCCAGCGCCACAAGCTGGTGGCGATCAGCGTGCTGACGCTCGACGCCAGGATGAACGAGTTGTGCCCCACCGAATACCAGGGACTGGACCGCTACGACGCGCGCCAGAAGCTCCTTGACGCGCTGCAGGAGAAGGGCCTCCTGGTGTCGGCGAAGCCGCACAAGCTGATGATCCCGCGCGGCGACCGCACCCACGCCGTGATCGAGCCGATGCTCACCGACCAGTGGTTCATGAGCATGGAAGGCCTGGCCAAGCAGGGCCTCGCCGCAGTCGATTCGGGCGATCTGAAGTTCGTGCCGGAGAACTGGACGACGACCTATCGCCAGTGGCTGGAAAACATCCAGGACTGGTGCGTTTCGCGCCAGCTGTGGTGGGGCCACCGCATCCCCGCGTGGTACGACGCTGACGGCAATTTCTACGTCGCATACTCTGAAGAAGAAGCCCGCAAACAAGCCGGCGGCCGCGAACTGACCCAGGACAACGACGTGCTCGACACCTGGTTCTCCAGCGCGCTGTGGCCCTTCTCGACGCTGGGCTGGCCCGAGCAGACAAAGGAACTCGAACGCTACCTGCCAACCTCGGTGCTGGTCACCGGCTTCGACATCATCTTCTTCTGGGTAGCCCGCATGGTGATGATGTCGCTGCACTTCACCGGCAAGGTGCCGTTCCGCGAGGTCTACGTCACCGGCCTGGTTCGCGATTCCGAAGGCCAGAAGATGAGCAAGTCGAAGGGCAACGTGCTCGACCCGATCGACCTCATCGACGGCATCGCGGTCGACGAGCTGGTCGCCAAACGCACCCAGGGGCTGATGAACCCCAAGCAGGCCGCCAGCATCGAGAAGCGCACCCGCCGCGAATTTCCCGAGGGCATCGCCGCCTACGGCACCGATGCACTCCGCTTCACATTCGCCAGCCTCGCCACGCACGGCCGCGACATCAAGTTTGACCTGCAGCGCGCCGAAGGCTACCGCAACTTCTGCAATAAATTGTGGAACGCCACCCGCTTCGCGCTGATGAACCTGGAAGGCCACGACTGCGGCCAGGGTGCCAGCCAGCCGATGGACTTCTCGGACGCCGATCGCTGGATCGCCGCGCGCCTGCAGCAGGCCGTCGGCGAAGTGCATGAAGCCTTCGCCGATTATCGCTTCGACCAGGCCGCGCGCGCGGTTTACGAATTCGTGTGGGACGAGTACTGCGACTGGTACCTGGAACTGGCCAAGGTGCAGTTGAACACCGGCACGCCCGAGCAGCATCGCGCGACCCGACGCACCCTGGCCACGGTGCTCGAAGCAACGCTGCGCCTCGCCCACCCCATCATCCCCTTCATCACCGAGGAATTGTGGCAGAAGGTCGCGCCGCTGGCTGGCGTGGCGGGCGACAGCATCATGCTCGCCGCCTATCCGCAAGTCGATGGAGCGCAACGCCACCCCGACAGCGTCGCGCGGATCCATCTGCTGAAGGAACTGGTCAACGCCTGCCGCACCCTGCGCGGCGAAATGAGCCTGTCGCCCGCCCAGCGCGTGCCGCTGGTGATCGAAGGCGACGCCGGCGTGATCAACACGCTGGCGCCCTACATCGTCGCGCTCGGCAAACTCAGCGAAGTCAGCGCCGTGCCCGCGTTACCCGAAGCCGACGCCCCGGTCGCTCTGGTCGGCGACATGCGCATGATGTTGGTGGTGGAAATCGACAAGGACGCCGAGCGCGCCCGCCTCGCCAAGGAAATCGCCCGCATCCAGGGCGAAATAGCCAAGGCACAGGCCAAGCTCGCCAACCCCAGCTTCGTCGACAAAGCGCCTGCCGCCGTGGTGCAACAGGAACAGGCGCGGCTGGTCGACTTTGCCGCCATGCTGCAAAAGCTGGAGGCACAGCACGCGCGGCTGGGTTGATCCCGATAGCAACGGCAACAAAAAAAGCGCGGTAACAGCCGCGCTTTTTTGTTGCCCTCAGGCTGATCTGCCAACCCCCATTCAAGCTCGCACAAAAAAAACCGGGGTCATCAGACCCCAGTTTCCAATCAGCCCAAGTGCCGCTGAAAATTACATCTTCCAGCTGTACTGGATACCCAGCGAGTTCTGGTACATCTCGATCGTGTCCGTACCGCCGCCGAAAGGAACAGGCCGTGCGCCGCTTACGTCATTGTCAAACGCGTGCGCATAGGCCATAGTGACCTCGTTGCCAGATGCCAGGGTGTAGGTGAAGCCCAAAGTAAAATGGCTTTCATTCACAGCAGGCGCCAAGATATTGAAAGTGGCTTCTGCTGCATCGGCACCATCGATCGGATTGTCGTTGATGCTATATCCAGCACGCAGGGTCAACTTGGGGCTGTATTTGTATTCCATACCCAGCTTCCACACGTCCACATCATCCCAGCCAAACCCAGCACCGTTATCAAGACCCATCGCGCCGCCCGTGGCCCAAGCAATGCTAGGGTTAGCCACAGAAGCTATATCGCTGTAATTGATGCGCTGATAATCCAGTGCGAGCTTGAACTGAGGGGTCGCCTGCCAAGCCACACCGAGGTTGTAATTCTCGGGAATATCAAAGTCGCCTTGCTCGGCAAACAGGCCGCTGTACTGGTCAAATTCCTCGAAATCCATCTTGCTCGAATACGCCGCACCGACGGTGATGGTCGGGGTGATCTTGCCCAAGTAGCCCACGCGCACGCCGAAACCAAAAGCATGGTCATAGCCATTGTTGGTCAGGTTAGTGCCATCGCTGGAAATCCCGCCGAATGCCTGCAAACCGTATGCCGTGAAACGCTGGTAGCCCAAGAGAGGCGAAACGCCAATGGAATGATTGGGGTTAACTTTATAAGCAGCAGTGGGGGCGACAATCAACTGCATGAGGTTAACGCCGAGATGGCCACTACCACCAAGAATGTTGGTGTCACCAAACGTCGGGTTACCCGGGTAGTCCGTGCTCATGCCACCATTGCCATACACCGTCACACCCAGCGCCAGGTTGTTGTTAACGACCCGGTTGTAGCCGAATTCGGGGATCAGGTGGTAGTTTTCGTCGCTTTCGGCGCTGGCGAAAGAAGTCATGCCAGTGGCCGTAGCCTCACGAATCGGGCTGAACAGATCCAGTCCCAGGTCGATGCGGTTGCCGACAAAGGCGGCTGCAGCCGGGTTGTTCGCACCGAAGAAAGCGTCTTCCGTATTGGTGGTGGACACGCCAGCCATGCCCTTCGACTTCATGCCGTAGCCGTGCGAAAAGTAACCGTTGGTAGCGTAGGCGCTGCCAGCCAGACCGGCCAGTGCCATGAATGCGAATACACGTGTGAACTTCATTATGTTGTCTCCTGATTGCAAAATTACTACACATAAGCTCGTTTAATAGCTTGCCCTGAAGCGTACGCGCCCTATAGCGCGCAGACAAGCAACGGCATTGCTCTTGGGCAACAATTCCGGCGGAGTGTGGTACAAAAGTCACAAAAAAAATGAGCCGAATTCATTCGGCTCATTTTCATCCTGCGGCAGGAACGCGTTCAGTTGCTGTTTTTTAAATGAACAGGCAGATATCGGTTTCGCCGGCGAATTCGAAGAAGGTGGCTGCGCCGCCGTATTCGAGGCCGTCGATGAAATCGGAATGCTCGAAACCGAACAGTTCGACGGTCATCTGGCAGGCAATGAACTTGACTTCGGCTTCCTGGCACAGCTCCCGCAGGTCGGGGATGGTGGCCACGCCGTTGTTGGCGATGGTCTGCTTCATCAGGGCCGTTGCCACGTTTTCATAGCCTGGGATGATGGCCTGGATGGCGTTGGGCATGTTCCAGTTGATGCTCTTGAACCACTTGGGGCCAAAGGGCATTTTCATCGGCATGCCGGGGTTGCCCAGGGGGCTCACTTTCAGGACAGACAGGTCTTTGCGAACCAGTTGCAGGCCGTAGAAGGTGAAGAAAATCTGGGTTTCATAACCCAGCGCGGCCGCTGTGGAGGCCAGGATGAACGGGGGATAAGCCCAATCCAGCGTGCCCTTGGTGGCGATGATGGCCATTTTTTTGGTATCCATATGTCTCTCCTGTTTCGTTCAAAAAAATAGCGCCGAATGTTCTTTAGAACAGACGGCGCTATTTTGGTTTCTTGATTACTTTTTCTTCATGAAGAAGGTGAATTCGCCACCCGCTTCGGCGGTGGACAGCAGTTCGTTGCCGGTCTGCTTGGCGAAAGCCGCGAAATCCTTGACCGAACCCGGGTCGGTGGAGAGGATCTTCAGCACTTGGCCGCTGGTGACTTCGGCCAGGGCTTTCTTGGCACGCAGGATGGGCAACGGGCAGTTCAGGCCACGTGCGTCGAGTTCTTTGTCGAAATTCATTGGGCTCTCCTTACACTAAATCAATTAAATCGGTATGTAGTAAAAAACGCTGCGGTACCTTAAACCAGAAGCCCCCCCATTGCAACCGAAATCGATGCTTGGTGGGGAAACTTCGGGCGGGACAGGTGTGCCGCTTAGCGCGGCATGCTGAGCGCGTTGCCGGAACGTGCCCACGCGATGATGCCGCCCGCCAGATTGTGCATGTTGGCAAAGCCCTGGGAGGCCATGAACGCACACGCCTGGGCCGAACGCGCACCGGAGCGGCAGTAGATCACCACGGGCTTGTCCTGGGGAATATCGGACGCACGCAGCGGCAATAAATGCAAGGGTATATGGATGGCGCCATCGATCACACCTTGCGCGACTTCGGCCTCGGTACGCACATCGATCAGATGCGCGCCCTTGGCTGCGATTTCGGCGACGTAACCGGGGTCGACTTCCTTGAAACCTGACAGTCCAAACATAGGCCTACACTCCCGTGATGGAATAATTAGATTTTTCTAATATACCGCAAAGTCGGGGACGCGCCAAGCCTGCCCCCCCCCCACCGGGATCAGCAGCGTTGGGCGCCGTGATACAGGTTGACCACGTGGCGGGCCTCTGCGAAGAACAGCCAGCGTTCGACCGCAGCTCCAAGAAGACCCGCGACAACCGCAATGATGGCTGCGGCCTGTCCGCCCTGCTGATTGAAGACCCAGATCAGCATCAGACCGGGCACGGCAAATCCCAGCACGAAGACCACGACCTTGAGCACACTGGCCTTCTGGCGGGCGATCTGAAAGCCGAATTCCTGGGTGAGGAAGGTGCCGTGGGTGTGGCCGGTATCGAGCAGCTTGACCTGGGCACGGGTCAGACCGGTGGCGGTGTTGATCGTCGGCGACAGGCCCGGGCTGCGAATCCAGAAGTAATAAATCGCCTTCAGCACGGCGGCAATCGCCATGATCAGCGCCGCCATGGCAATGTAGGGCGTGGTATCAAGGCCGGCAATGACGGCGCCCAGGAGCAGCAGCAGGCTGCCGCTGGCGTAACCGAGCGCCAGGTAGTTGGCTGGAACCAGCGGCGTATTCCACTGGCGGATGGTTTTCAGGCAGGCGTAGATCATGCCGGTGGAGAACACCGTGATCCAGGCCATTACGGCGGTCAGAAAACCGCTGCTGACACGCAGCCACTGTGGTGCGTCGAAGATGATGCTGGCGAGGTAGATCAGCGCCAGCGGCATGAATACCACGGCGAACACGCCTTCACGCGATAGCCACGAGGTGCGGAAACGGCTGAACGCGCGCCAGGCATTTTTCGGGTTGGCGAGGTGGAAAGTCGACGACAACAGGCCGAACACGACCAGCGCCATCGCCATCAGACCCCCTGCAACGAGTTGGTCCTGGTTGAAGCCGCCGCCAAGCTTGAAGAAGTCGGCAATGAACAGCAGCGAGAACAGGCCAAAGCCTGCGCCCGATGCCACGGTGAAGAAAATGACTGAGAAAGCGGGATGCATGGATTCTCCTGGCGCAAATAGGGGTGCTTAGCGGCGCACCAGTTTGTTGGCGAACTGCTTGATGCTTTCCTTCAACCCGCCCTTGGGCTGGGTGTCGACCGGAATCACCGGCTTGCTGCGCGGCGGCAGGTATTTGTTTGTCGGGTTGTAGTTGAGTTCGGGCATCAGCGGGAAGCCGCTGCGCTCGCGCACGGTGCGCGATACCGCCGAATCGGGATCGTCGAAGTCGCCGAACATGCGGGCGTGCGCCGGACAGGTCAGCACGCAGGCCGGCTGGCGTTCCTCGACCGGCAGTTCCTGGTCGTAGATACGGTCGACGCACAGGGTGCACTTCTTCATGGTGCCGGACGAGCGGTCGAGTTCGCGTGCGCCGTACGGGCAGGCCCACGAGCAGTAGTTGCAGCCCATGCACTTGTCCTGGTCGATGAGCACGATGCCGTCTTCGGGACGCTTGTACGAAGCCCCGGTGGGACACACGGTGACGCAGTCGGCATCCTCGCAGTGCATGCACGACATCGGGAAGTTGACGGTCTTGTTGTTCGGATACGCGTCCATTTCGTAATGGCGAATCCGGTTGAACCACACGCCCGACGGCTCGGCGCCGTAAGGCTGGTAGTCGGACAACGGGCCGATGGTGCCGGAGGCGTTCCATTCCTTGCAGGCGATGGCGCAGGCATGACAGCCGACGCACACATCGAGGTCGATGACCAATCCAAGTCTCATAATTCTGCTCGCTCTATTTTCTGAGGACTGCTCAGTTCTGCTGATTAGTTCTTTTCATGGCTGCGCGCGTCGTAGCGCAGCACCTCTGGCCGATCGTATTCATCACCCGGCAGTTTTTTCAGCGTGTCGAACTGCGGCCACGAACCGGTTTCGCCCGGCGCCGCCTTCCATATCTTCACGCGCAGGTCGAACCACGCGGCCTGGCCGGTCACCGGATCGGAGTTGGTGACGCGGCGCTCGCCGGCCTTTTCGGGCAGCAGCTCGGAAATCAGGTGGTTGAGCAGAAAGCCCTTGGTCGCCTCGGAGGCGTTTTCCTTCAGGCCCCAGGCGCCCTTCTGCTTGCCGATGGCGTTCCAGGTCCAGATGGTGTTTTCCTGGGTGCCTTCCATGGTCTTCACCTGGCAGCGGATCTTGCCGTTGTGCGACTCCACCCAGATCCAGTCGAAGTCCTTGATGCCCATGTCGGCCGCCTTGCGGGCGTTCATGTACATGTAGTTCTGCGCCATGATCTGACGCAGCCACACGTTCTGCGAGTCCCACGAGTGGTACATGAACATGGGGCGCTGGGTCAGTGCGTAGAAGGGGTACTCGTCCTTGTCGACGCGCTGCTGCTCCAGCGGCTCGTACCACATCGGCAGCGGGTCGAAGTACTTCACCAGACGCTCGCGGTCGATCTGGTTATTGGGCTGCGGGCCGTCGTACAAGCCCTGCCCCGCCAAGCGGAATTTCTGCAGCGGCTCGGAATAGAACTGCATGATGATGGGCTCGACCTTGCCGACGAAGCCCACGTCTGCCGCCACCTCGAGGTAATCCTTGTTGGCGTAGCGCATGTACTTCTGGTTGTCGGGCCAGTGGTGAGCAAAGAAGCTCTGGTTCTCGATGTACTTTTCCCACTGCTTCGGATTCGGCTCGCCCTTGAGCGATTTCGTCCCGTCCTTGCCGCGCCAGCCGGCGAGGAAACCCACGCCCGGCGAACGCTCGTAGTTGACGATGAAGTCGGGATAGTCCTTGAACTTCGGTGTGCCGTCTGGATTGGTGAAGGCCGGGAATTTCAGGCGTCCCGCCAGCTCGACCATGACTTCCTGCCACGGACGGACGTCACGTTCGAGCTTGACCAGCGGATAGCGGATCGCGTCGGCCGCCGCGTCCGGTTCGGAAATCGGCCGGTCGAGCAGCGAAATACAGTCATGGCGTTCGAGGTAGGTCGTGTCCGGCAGGATCAGGTCGGCGAAGTTGGTCATCTCCGAATGGAAGGCGTCGATCACCACCAGGAACGGGATCTTGTACTGGCCCGGCTCTTCCGGATCTTTCGAGCGCAGCATGTCCTGGATGTTCGACGTGTTCATGGTCGAGTTCCACGCCATGTTGGCCATGAACAGGATCAGCGTGTCGAGCGCGTAGGGATCGTGATTGGTCGCGTTGGTGATGACCATGTGCATCAAGCCGTGCGAGGCGATCGGCACTTCCCAGGAATAGGCCTTGTCGATGCGCAGCGGGTTGCCGAATTCGTCGACCACCAGGTCTTCCGGACGCGTCGGGAAACCGAGCGGCGGACGCGACAGCGGAGTATTCGGCGCGTTGATGATGTCGATGTTGTTTTCCGGCAACTGGTGCGGCGGAATCGGCTTCGGGTACGGCGCGCGGGCGCGGAAGTTGCCCGGCGCGTCGAGCGCGCCCAGGAGCATCTGGATCATGTGAATCGCGCGGCAGGAGTGGAAGCCGTTGGAGTGCGCCGCAATGCCGCGCATCGCGTACATCGCCACCGGACGACCCACGACCTTGTCATGCTTGCGGCCCCACACATCGGTCCATTCGATCGGCAGTTCGACCGTTTCCTTGAACGCGACGTGCGCCATTTCCAGCGCGATGCGCTCGATCGTCTCGGCCGGCAGGCCGCATTCCAGCGCGACGTTTTCCGGCGCGTAACGCGCGTCGAGATAGCGCTCGACCATCAGCGACATCACGGTCTTGACGCGGCGGCCGTCGGGCGCCACGAATTCGCCGAACAGCGCCGGGGCGATATCGCCGTCGATGCCATTGCGGAAGGCTTCCTTTTCGATATCCCAGATCAGCGGATGATCGTTTTCATCGCGCAGGAACAGGCCGTCGCCCTTCTGCCCCGGGGTCTGCACCACCAGCCAGGAGGCGTTGGTGTAGCGCACCAGGAATTCGTAGTCGAACTGCTCGTGCTTCAGCAGCACGTGCACCATCGACATGGCCAGGAGGCCGTCCATGCCGGGCTTGATCGGTAGCCATTCGTCGGCGATTGCCGAATAGCCGGTGCGCACCGGGTTAACGGTGACGAACTTGCCACCCTTGCGCTTGAGCTTTTCCAGACCGATCTTGATCGGGTTGGACGAATGGTCCTCCGCCACCCCCCACATCAGGAAGTACTTGGCGTAATCCCAGTCGGGTGCGCCGAATTCCCAGAAAGAGAAGCCGATGGAATAGAGGCCGGCCGCCGCCATGTTGACCGAGCAGAAGCCGCCATGCGCGGACCAGTTGGGGGTGCCGAACTGTTGTGCCCACAGGCCGGTGAGCGCCTGCATCTGGTCGCGGCCGGTAAAGAAGCCCAGCTTGGAAGGATCGGTCGCGCGGATCTCTTCCAGGCGGTCGGTCAGCACATCGAGCGCCTGTTCCCAGGAAATCGGTTCGTAGATGCCTTCGCCGCGCTCGGTGCCCGGCTTCCTCATCAGGGGTTGCGTCAGCTTGGCGGTGGAATACTGCTTCATGATCCCGGCCGAACCCTTGGCGCACAGCACGCCCTGGTTGGTGGGATGGTTGCGGTTGCCCTGGATGAAGCGGACCTTGTTGTCCTCCATCGTCACCTTGATGCCGCAGCGGCAGGCGCACATGTAGCAGGTGGTGTACTTGATTTCCTGTGCGTCGTGATTTTCGAGTTTGATCTTGGCGTTCATGCGGCCTCTAAGTTCAAAATGGTCCCCCGCAGCTTCGAAACGAAACCGCGCTTTTCCCTGCCCGGATATATACAGTAGGTGACTGCTTGAAGCAGCGCCAGCGCATCAGCGCTTGATGCTACGGGGACGGCTTAATATTAATCTTTCCGAATATTCCGTTATTTTGCACTTTGAGCCCCCCGCATGGCAAGTAAAACGGCTGATATGCCTATAAGGCAATCTGATCTTATTCCTTATTTATTGCGGGGTTAAAGTCCGCCTTGGGGGGATTTGCCTTGGCCGGCGATGATTCAGCCAGCAGCGATTCAATAATTTCCAGCGCTTCGCCTTCATCCCATTCCGTCGGCCCGGTCAAAACGTAACGCACGCGACCGCTGTCATCCAGCAGGAAGGTGGTGGGCAGGGCGAAGACTTTCCAGCGCTTGGTGTTGCTGCCGTCAGGATCGAGCAGAATCGGAAAACCCAGCTTCATTCTGGACAAAAAACCATTCACTTCGTCTGCGGTTTCGGCGCTGTCGAGCGCGACGATTGCCAGCGGCCGCCCATCCATCTTCTGCCGCAGCCGCTCCATCGACGGCATTTCGCGCAGGCAGGGCGGGCACCATGACGCCCAGAAGTTGAGCAGCACCACCTTGCCACGATAGTCGGCCAGGGTTTTGGTCGCCCCCGCCTGGTCCTGCGCTTTCAATTCAGGCGCCGGCGTCGCGGCACGTGCCTCGAATCCGGCGGCCTGTGCGCCACCCGTCAGCAACAGGCTCATTGCACACACGCCCAGCCATCTTTTCATTTGCATCCCCACTGGTTCAATTCACGCAGCAGCATGGCATCCATGCGGCGGCTCTCGGCAATTTCGAATTCGGTCGGCGTTTCACGCATCCAGTAGCCCTCGCGCAGGTTTTCCAGGATCACGTGGCTGGTTGTCGCCCCCTGTTTCGCCAGATGATCGAGCAACCCGGGCAGCCACGGTGTGGCGGCGGAGCGGCGAGGCTGCAGCACCTGCACCCGCAATCCGGCCAGGCTGCCCACCACCAGAAAGTCCGGCTCGGCCAGCGGCTCGGCGACGCTGTATAGGTTCGGATACATCAGCATCACGCACAACTTCTGTCGCTCGGCCGGCTCGAGCGCGGCCGCAGCCCGTAGCACCGGCACGGCGGCGCGTGACACCGCATAGACGATTACCCGCTTGCCACCCGCCTGCGCCGTGCGCAGCCACTCGACCAGATCCTGCGGCGGCACGGCATCCATGCTGCTCGACAGCTGCGGCAGAAAATAGGCTGCCACGAGATCGAGCGACCAGGTTTCCACACCCTGCACGGCCAGTTGCTGCGCGGCGTGCACCTCGGGCTCGGCGCGGCCGCGCTCGGCGCTCACCCACAACAGCAGCTGGTGGCCCTGGGCCGGAAAGACCTGATGGTCAGGCACGTCGGCCTGGACTGAGAACGAAGCCGTCCACACAGTCAACAGCATCCATCTGAACACGCGCATGGGATCAACCGAACTGTTCATGTTTCCCTATCTTGCCGCGGCTGCACCATCAAGCGTGACGCGCTTACGGTCACGTGTTTTTCTAAGCGTTCGAACGCCAGTGTCCGGAGCGCCCGCCCTGCTTTTCCAGCAGCCGGATGTCCGACATGACCATGCCACGGTCGACCGCCTTGCACATGTCGTAGATGGTCAAGAGCGCCACACTGACCCCGGTCAGCGCCTCCATTTCCACTCCGGTCTTGCCGACAGTTTCCGCGGTCACCCTGCAGGCGATCGACGAGTCGGACGCGTCGTGGCTGAACTCCACGCTCACCTTCGTCAGCGCGATCGGATGGCACAGCGGGATCAGTTCGGCGGTGCGCTTGGTCGCCTGGAT
>JAABQU010000043.1 GCA_011391285.1 Thiobacillus sp. | reverse complement strand
GCATCGTGGCCGAGGAAGAGTTTGCGGCCTGGATGGCGAGCCTTAGGGAAAATTATCCGGTCAAGGTCAACAAGGCCGCGTTGGAGAACAAGGAGCGTTGACCGGCTCCGCAGCGTATAAAAAAGCCCCGCAGTGCGGGGCTTTTTTATACGCTGCAGGGGGATGACGACTGCTTCTTCAGCCCGGCAGCGGATCGGCGTTGCCCATGGCCGTGGTGTGCGTGCCGCCATCGACGTAGAGGATTTCGCCGGTGATGCCGCTGGCGAGATCGGACAGCAGGAAAGCCGCGGCATTGCCAACTTCGTCTATGGTCACGTTGCGCCGTAATGGAGCGTGATGCGCGTTGTAGGCCAGCAGCTTGCCGAAGTTGCCAATACCCGAGGCGGCCAGCGTCTTGATCGGTCCGGCGGACAGCGCATTGGCGCGGATGCCCTGCGGGCCGAGACAGAACGCCAGATAGCGCGTCGCCGCTTCGAGGCTCGCCTTGGCCAGGCCCATGGTGTTGTAGTTGGGCATGGTGCGCACGGCGCCGAGATAGGTCAGCGCCAGAACGGAGGCGTTGTTGCCCTTCAGCAGCAGCGGGCGGGCGGCCTTGGCCAGTGCGGGGTAGCTGTAGGACGACACATCGTGCGCGATGCGGAAGGACTCGCGCGAGAGGCCTTCGAGAAAGTCCCCTTCAATCGCATCGTTGGGAGCAAAGGCGATGGAATGCACCAGACCCTCCAGCCCGTCCCAGTGCTTGCCAAGTTCCATGAAGACGGCCTCGATCTCGGCATCCTGGCCGACATCGCAAGGGAATATCGCCGTTGAGCCGAATTCATCGGCAAATTTGGCGATGCGATCGCGGACACGTTCGTTCTGGTAGGTGAAGGCGAGGCTGGCACCCTCACGGTGGCAGGCCTTGGCGATACCGTAGGCGATTGAGCGGTTCGAGATCAGACCGGTGATCAGAATGCGTTTGCCAGCGAGAAATCCCATCGCTTTTTCCTTGGTTGAATCCAGCGGCGGATTATAGCGGATCAGCTAAACTCGCCGGCATGCATAGCGTATTCCCCTGCCTGCTTGTGTTGCTGATGACCGCTTGCGGCAGCGCCTGGAATGATCCCTATCCGGCGGCGGATCGGGGTCGGAACATCCTTTACAGTGCTTTCACCGAGCGGCCCAAGCACCTTGACCCGGTGCAGTCCTACAGCGAGGACGAGATTACCTTTACGGCGCAGATCTACGAGCCGCCGCTGCAATACCACTATCTCAAGCGACCCTACATGCTGGTCGCCGCCACCGCCGAGGCGGTGCCTCAGCCACGCTATCTAGATGCACGGGGACGCCCGCTGCCGGACGCCGCCGATGCGGCGCGGATTGCCTTCACCGACTATGTCATCACCATCAAGCCGGGCATCCGTTATCAGCCGCATCCGGCCTTCGCCCGCGGCACTGCCGGTGGAGATTTCGCCTATCACGCGCTGGCGCCGGCACAACTGGCCGGCATCAATGTTCTGAGCGACTTCGTCTTGCGCGACACTCGCGAGTTGACGGCAGACGATTACGTCTATGGTCTGAAACGACTTGCCCACCCGCGACTGCATTCGCCGATCTTCGGTCTGATGGACGACTACGTGCTCGGTCTCGGCGATTTTGCCAAGCGCCTGAAGGCGGAGAAAGATCAGCCCTGGATTGACCTGCGCCAGCATCGTCTGGAAGGGGCCGAAGTCATCGACCGCTATCGCTACCGCATCCGCGTCAAGGGCAAGTACCCGCAGTTCTTGTACTGGCTGGCGATGCCCTTCTTTGCGCCGATGCCCTGGGAGGCGGACAAGTTCCATAGCCAGCCGGGCATGGCCGAGAAGAACCTCACGCTCGACTGGTATCCGATCGGCACCGGGCCCTACATGCTGACCGAGAACAATCCCAATGCACGCATGGTGCTGGAGCGGAACCCGAATTTTCGCCAGGAAAGTTATCCCTGCGAGGGCGAGGCGGAAGACAAGGATGCGGGGCTGCTCAAGGATTGCGGCCGGATGCTGCCTTTCATCGACAAGGTGGTGTTCACCCGCGAGAAAGAGCAGATTCCCTACTGGAACAAGTTTTTGCAGGGCTACTACGATGCGTCCGGAATCTCGTCGGACGCCTTCGACCAGGCCGTGCAGGTCAGCGCGGGCGAGATTACCCTGTCCGACAGCATGCGCGCGCAAGGCATCGTGCTGACCACCTCGGTGGCGACTTCGAGCATGTACATGGGTTTCAACTGGCTCGATCCGCTGGTCGGTGGCAGCGATCCCAAGACTGCGGAAAATGCGCGCAAGCTGCGCCAGGCGATCTCGATCGCCATCGATCAGGAAGAGTTCATCTCGATATTCCAGAACGGTCGCGGTGTCGCGGCGCAGGGTCCGATCCCTCCCGGTATTTTCGGTCACCGCGAAGGCGCCACGGGGATCAATCCTCACATGTACGACTGGGCCGACGCGCATCCGCGGCGCAAGCCCATCGCCGAAGCCAAACGCCTGCTGGCCGAGGCCGGCTGGCCCAACGGGCGGAATGCGAAAACCGGCGAACCGCTGGTGATCAATCTCGACACGACGGCCACCGGCGTCGGCGCCAAGGCCCGTATCGACTGGCTCAACAAGCAGTTTGCGAAGATCGATGCGCAACTGGTGGTGCGCAGCACCGACTACAACCGTTTCCAGGAAAAGGTGCGCAAGGGTGCAGTGCAGCTTTTCTACTTCGGCTGGAATGCGGACTATCCCGATCCGGAGAATTTCCTTTTCCTGCTGCATGGCAAGCAGGGCAAGGTGAAGGAATCCGGCGAGAACGCGGCGAACTACCGGAACCCCGAGTACGACCGCCTGTTCGAGCAGGTCAAGGCGATGGAGAACGGCGCGCCGCGGCAGGAACTGATCGACCGCATGACGGACATTCTGCGTCACGATGCGCCCTGGGTCTGGGGTTTTCATCCCAAGGACTACACCTTGCGTCATGCCTGGCTGACCAACAGGAAACCGAGCAAGGTCGGTCATAACACGCTCAAATATCAGCGCGTCGATGCTGCCTTGCGCGAGCAGCGGCGCAGCGAGTGGAACCGCCCGGTGCTGTGGCCGCTGCTGGCGATTGTACTGGTGCTCGGGGCGGCGATCTGGCCGGCCTGGAGCGGTTACCGGCGGCGGGAGACGGCGACGGCGCGCTGACTGCCGATTGTCGCCGTGTCGCCAGCGCCGACTTTTATGGTCTGCCGCCGGGCCGTCCCAAGGCAGACCCGTCAAAAGCCTGCGAGCGCAGCGAGCCGTGGTCGCCCCTTCTCCCGGAGAAGGGGTTGGGGGAAAAGTCGTTTATTCTTCGACCGGCTGCCACTCACCGTGGCGCAGCGCCTGCAGCGGACGGAACCTGGCCTTGTAGGCCATCTTGCGGCTGTCGCGAATCCAGTAGCCGAGATACAGCCAGGGCAGTTCCACATGCTGGCACTGCGCGATCTGCCAGAGTATGGCAAAGGTGCCATAGCTGGCGTTGGTGACGTCCGGGTCGTAGAACGTATAGACCGACGAGAGTCCGTCGGCCAGTACGTCGATGATGCTGACCACGCGCAGCACGCCGTTTTCACGGAATTCGATGAGCCGGCTGTCGACATGGGTTTGCAGCAGGAAGTGGGCGTACTGGTCGCGGCTGTCCTGGTCCATGCCCCCGCCCGAGTGCCGCGCCGCCTGATAGTGCTGGTAGAGCTGATAGTGCTCTTCGCGGAAGCTCAGGCTGCATTCGCGCACGGTGAGCGCGGCGTGCTGGACCAGTGCCCGGCGCTGGCTGCGGTTGGGCACAAAGGCCTTCACGTCGAGCCGCACCGGCTGGCATTCACGGCAGGCATCGCAATACGGACGATAGGTGAATACGCCGCTGCGGCGAAAACCGGCGCGCACCAGTTCGCTGTAGGTCGCGCTGTCGATGAGATGGGTCGGCGTCGCGACCTGCGAGCGCGCGATGCGCCCCGGCAGGTAGGAACAGCCATAGGGCGCAGTCGCATAGAACTGCAGCAGAGGGAAAGGCGGCAAGTCGCGCAGGTGCGTCATGGGCGGCGCCTGAAGTGGCCGTCGATGGCGCTGGGCGCCCAGTGTCCGGGCGGGTCGCCGCGCAGGCAAAGCTCGTCCAGCCGCGCGGTAAAGTCGCGGCGGGGAATCGGTCTTGCACCGAGCGAGGCGAGGTGAGCGGTTTCCATCTGGCAGTCGATTATGCCGAATCCACGCCGCTTGAGGTGAGCGCACAAATGCGCAAGTGCAATTTTCGAGGCGTCGCGCACATGGCTGAACATTGATTCGCCGTAAAACGCCTGCCCCAGCGCGATGCCGTACAGGCCGCCGGCGAGCTTGCCGCCTATCCAGGTTTCCACGCTGTGCGCGTAGCCCAGCCGGTGTAATGCACGGTAGGCCTGTTGCATTTCAACGGTGATCCAGGTGCCGGGCTGACCGTCGCGCGGCTTGACCGCGCAGGCATGGATCACGTCGTCGAAGGCCGTGTCGAGTTGCACCTCGTAGTTGGCATTACGCAAAGTTTTTGCCAGTGAGCCGGATATCTTCAATTCGGCAGGGAACAGCACCATGCGCGGATCGGGGCTCCACCACAGAATGGGTTCGCCGGCGGAATACCAGGGAAATATGCCGCACCGGTAGGCGGCGAGGATGCGTTGCGGGTTCAGGTCGCCGCCCGCGGCGAGCAGTCCGTTGGGGTCACGAAGCGCCGATTCCAGCGGTGGAAAGACCAGGCCCTGCGGCAGCCAGGGAATCATGGGCCCTGGGTGAAGGTGACGACATGGTCGACGTCGAGCCGGATGCCGATCTTCTCGCCGATGGCGTGGTTGTGATGCGAAGGCACCAGCGACAAGACTTGCGCGCCCGAGGCGAGACGCAGCGTGTAAAGGAACTCGGCCCCGCGAAAGGCCTTGGCCACGACTTCTGCCTTGACCTCGCTGGCATCGTCGTGGATCACGTCGTCGGGACGCAGCAGTACGTCGAGGCGACAACTGCGCTGGCACTCGAAGCAACTAGAAGCGCAATCCATCGGTACTTCGGAATCGAGCCGGCCGAGTTCGACTTCCACCACCTGGCTTGACAGCACTTCGCCGGGGAGGAACACCCCCTGACCGATGAAATCAGCCACGTGGCGCGTCGCTGGGCGGTGATAGAGGTTGTAGGGCGTGTCCCACTGCTCGATCCTTCCCTCGCGCATGATGCCGACCATGTCCGCCATGACGAACGCTTCGTTCTGGTCGTGGGTCACCAGTATCGCCGCCATGCCGGCGCGCTTGAGGATGTCGCGCACTTCCAGGGACAGGCGTTCGCGCAGTTCGACATCGAGGTTGGAGAAAGGCTCGTCGAGCAGCAGCAGGTGTGGTTGCGGCGCCAGGGCGCGGGCCAGCGCCACGCGCTGCTGCTGGCCGCCGGAAAGTTCGTGCGGATAGCGCTCGCCGCGATTGGCGAGCCCGATCAGTTCCAGCATTTCTTCGACGCGTTGGCGTCTCGCCGGCGCCGACTTTTCGCGCAGGCCGAAGCCGATATTGTCGGCAATCGAAAGGTGCGGGAACAGTGCGTAATCCTGGAACACCATGCCGATGCGTCGCGCTTCTGCCGGCATCCCGGCCTTTTCGTTGGCGATGGTCACGCCGTTGAGGCGAATGCTGCCGGTCGACGGCGCCTCGAATCCGGCGATCAGTCGCAGCATGGTGGTCTTGCCGCAGCCCGAAGATCCCAGCAGGCAGGCGATTTCACCTTGCGCCAGGTCGAAGGACAGGTCGCGCACCACGGCTTGCTTGCCGTAGGCATGGCTGACACGGTCGACTTCGAGCAGGGGCATGATCGTCGCGTAGATGGCGGCTTGTGGAGAATGAGTCTCAATTATAATCTGGCGGCCGTG
>JAABQU010000042.1 GCA_011391285.1 Thiobacillus sp. | reverse complement strand
GCGTCGTCGAACAGGATGGGGGCGCAATAGTGGCCATGCGGCGCCATGCCCGGGACGCGGACATCGTGCCGGTCATCGATGCAGTCGACGAACAGCAGCTCACGGGTCTCCGCCGCCCGACCGCACAGGCAATAGCCCATCTTGACCGTGGCACAGACCTGCTCGATTTTCGCTGACAGCCCATGCATGGCAGCCATGTGCAGGTCCCCGGATTCCGCATCGGCCAGGAAGATACTGCCGGAGCCTTTCAGCGCCAGCCAGGGCGTCGAGAGAATCAGTTCCAGCGAAACCTGCAAACGCTGCGCGAATGGGTCGGGGCGCATCGAGGTTTCAAGCAGCTCCGCCAGAACCCGTTGCGTGTGATAGTCCCGATTGATCTTGTCCTCCGCTGCCTTGCGTTCGCTGATGTCGCGCACATAGGCGCTGAAACAGGGCACCCCGGCGGCCATGATGCGGGCGATGGAGATCTCGATGGGAAACTCGTGACCATCGCGGTGCAGGCCGACCAGCTCGACACGGCGGCCGATCAATACGGTCGTGCTGTTTTCCTGGCTTTGCTCCAGGCTGCGCTTCACTCCGGCGAGATGCTGGGCACGGAAACGTTGCGGGATGATGGTTTCCGACAGCAGGCGTCCCATCGCCCCGTCGCGCGGCCAGCCGAACGTCTGCTCGGCCTGGTGGTTCCAGTCGACGATCTCGTCGTCGGCGTTGATCGCGATAATGCCGTCGAGGGATGCGCCTAGGATCGCCCGCGTGCGGTCCTCGTGCTCCACCAGCGCATGATGGACGGCTTCATGCTCGACGATGCGCCGCCGCACCTGACGTGCACTCACGCCAACTCCGATCACACCCAATAGCCAGAGCCCGCCATGGCCGAGCGCCAGCCCGTTGATGCGCCGGTCTGCCGCTGCATTGAGCGGGGCGAGCGGCACCGACACGCTGACACCGCCGGCCAGATCGCCTTCCTGAAAGCCCTGCTGGATATGGCAGGCCAGGCACGGCTGCCCCATGATCATCGGCCGGATCAGGCGCAGATAGGGCTCGCCTTCAATCGCGGAAACGCCGGTGACCTCCTTGATTCCCGTGCTGAACTTCACCAGCGCCTCGGCTTCCCAGGCATCGGGCAGGTTCAGGGGATTGATTGGGTTGAGGCTGCTGAGATGCCCGCGTGCGCCGTAGCTTTCGGTGGCCAGCTCATTGAACTGGCGCACCATCAGTGCCGGATTGATGAGGGTCAGCAGGCGTCCCGATGGCGTAAGCACATCGCGTTCCGGCATGTTGGCCACATAGGGATCTGGCTGGGTCTGCGGGGTGACGGGCACATATACACCGCCATGCCGGGTCGCCCAGTTGCGGAAGACGAGGTCCTTGTGCAAATTCGCCCGCAACTCGATCTCGGCCTGTTCGAGCACCAGCTCACGCACCTGGGCGATATTCCATACCAGCGACGCGACAACGGCGCCTGTCCAGAACACCGCCAGCATGATCGACCACGTCGAAACCACCGCGGCTCGGCTGCTCTTGTCCGCTCCCTTACCCTCCATCGCCCAATGCCCAATCCCCCGGTTAATCCTTTCCTATTGCGTCATAAACACCGGAATCTTGAGATTTCACCCTCGACCAGCCCAGCCCGCAACGCTTGCTGCTTGCCATGCCAGGGCGGGAACAGGCAGCTGCGCAGACACGACACGCGCCTGCCACCATCCTGACTTTTTAAGTAAAGCGTCAAAAATCCGCTACCTTATGAATTAAATGCGGGCAAAGAACCTGCTTTACGGGAGAAAGCGATGCCGAATTCGAGACGCCGTTTCGTAAGCAGCCTGCTGGCGCTGCCCCTGGCGAGCCTCTCCGGGCTCAGCCTGGCGCAACCGGAGGCACCCAGGCCGATCCGCATCAACATCCCGGGGCCGGGCGCGATGCCATTCACGCCGATCGAGCTCGTGCACAAACTGGGCATCGACCGGGCGCTGGGCGTCGAGCTGCTGATCCGCTATTTTCCGAGCGGCGTTCAGGGAATCGAGGACATGCTGGCGGGCAATGCCGACTTCGCCGGTCTGGGCTTTGTCGTGCTGCCAAGAATGCAGGCTAGGGGACAGGACGTGGTCGCCATCGCACCCCTGAGTGGATCGACGCTACCGTTTTCGGTGGTGGCGCGCGCGCCCCTGCGCGGCAAGGTGCGCTCGCTCGTCGACCTCAAGGGGCGCAGCGTCGGTGTGCCAATCGGCAGCGCGAAATCGAAGACCTATATGCAGAGCATGGCCGAGCTGATGCTGGCCAGTAGCGGCGTGCAAGCCGACCAGATACGCTGGGTGGGCACCGGGCAGAACTTCGAGGGGCTATTCGGTGCGCTGGCTGGGGAAGTGGTCGATGCGGTGTTCTGCGAGGAGCCCTTCACCTCGGCGCTGGTGCGCCGAGATGTCGGCTTCGTGCTGGCCGACCTGCGCAACGCCAGGCTTGCGTCGAGCGTGCCGGGCGCGGGGCATCTGCGCGCCGTGGTCGCCACCCGTGGCGCACTCGTCACGCAGGATCCGCAGCGTGTCGCGCTGATGGTGCAGATCCTGCAGCGCGCGCTGGCCTGGATGCACCAGCAGAAACCCGAGGCGATCATCGGGCGGCTGGACATCGCCGATGAGCAGGACCGTCGCGACCGCATTGCCGCGCTGAAGAACTTGCCCCGCATGTTCCCGCCCGATACCCGCTTTTCGCGCGCTCAGGTCGAGGCGACGCGCGCATTCCTGCGGGCCGGTGGAGACACGTCGGCAGAATCGTTCGATCCGGAACGGGTGATTGTCGATACCTGGGCGGGCAGCCGGCCGTGACTCACAGCACTTCGATACGTGGCCTGCGGCGGCAGGCCACGATCAGGCTGGTGCTGGTCATGCTGGCGACGGCGCTGCTCATCGGCACGCTTGCCAGCCTCGCCTACCGGTCCCTGCACACACGCGAGTTCGCCCACAGCCGCGAGGCACTGGAAGACTTCTACCGGCTGCACATGGGGCATGTCGACAGCCAGTGGAAGGACGACGCCGAGCAGACCCGCGCGCGCATCGAGTTCACCCGCATCCTGGAGGAAGCCGAAGCGATCCGCTGGCCCAAGCTGAACGCCTATCTCAACGCGCAGTGGGAATTCTCCCGCTTCTCCAACCTGTTCGTCACCTCGCCCTCGGGCCAGACCCTGTTTCGCTACGGCACGATTGCGCACAATCTCGAGGACGCCGAGAGCCTCGACGACCAGGACTGGTTCTACGATCCAAACGGGCGTGAGCTGCACCGGGTGTTCCGCCTGCCGCTGTGGTTGGGCGGCGATGGCCAGGGTTCCCTGATCATGATGAAAACGGTCACCTCCGCCGAACTGGCCCATATCAGCGCACCAGACAACGAACTCGTGCTGCTGCGCGAAGGGCAGCCGGTCGCCCGTTCCGCCCCGGGATCGAGTGCCACCGGCAGGAAACTCGATCCGGGCCCGGCCACGATCGTCAGCGTCGACCTGCCCTGGTCGGATGCCGGCGAGCCGAAGGTCGTGCTGCGCGCCAGCACCCCGCTGCGGGGAGTGTTCCCGTGGCGCAACTTCCTGCTGCTGCCGCTGATCGGCGTGTCGACGCTGCTGCTGCTGGTGTGGCTGGGGCTGGGCCGCTGGCTGGGCCATACCGTCAAGCGGATCGTCGCGCTCAAGCAGGCCAGCCACGCCTTTGCCGCAGGATCGAGCGCCACCGAGGCAGGGCGCCACCTCGCCCCGGGTACCCCCGAGCAGGACGAGGTGCGCGACGTCGCGGCGGCGATGAACGACATGATGCACGCGGTGGAACTGCGCCAGCAGGAGCAGAAAATCTATCTGGACACGCTGTCGCTGCTGGAGGAAGCGGTGCTGGAACTCGATTCCGAGTGCCGGATTCTGCGCGCCAGCCCGGGCTGGGCCAAGCTGGCGCGCAGCGAAAACACCATCGGCACCTCGATCGTGCGCTACCTCGACGAAGAAGATGCGGACGCCATGCAGCTGCAGTGCAAGGCGATCAAGCGCGGCGAAAAACAGCAGGCCTCGCTGCGCCTGCGGCTGCGCTGCGCGAAACCGGACGAGGTGCGCTGGATCGAATGCCGCCTGATCCGCCAGCAGGATACGGATGGCACGATCACCGGCCTGCGCGGCGTGCTGCGCGATGTCACCCAGTCCTATCTGCACGAGAAGCAGATCTCGCACATGGCGATGCACGACGCCCTGACCGAGCTGCCCAACCGCGTGCTGGTGGAGGACCGTCTCAAGGTCGCGCTTCGGCTGGCGTCGCGCACCGGCCATCAGGTCGGGATCTGCTTCATCGACCTCGATCATTTCAAGAACGTCAACGATGCGCTCGGCCACAAGGCTGGCGACAAGTTGCTGGTGGCCTTCTCAGAACGCCTGCGTGCGCAGCTTCGCGCCGGCGACACCCTGGCGCGCTGGGGCGGTGACGAATTCGTGCTGCTGCTGCCCGACGTTGCCGACGAGGCCGACGTGCGCGAGGTGGTGCGCAAGATCGCCGAAACGATGCAGGCGCCCTTCCCGCTGGAAGACACCGCCTACGTCATCACCTACAGCATGGGCGTCGCCCTCTACCCAACCGACGCGCGAAACATCGACGACCTGCTGTCGGAAGCCGACCGCGCCATGTTCTTTGCCAAGGCACAGGGTCGCAACCAGACCGCCTACTTCGGCGACATCGCCCACAAGGGGAACGGTCGCAAGGATCTCTACATCCAGAACCATCTCGCGGTGGCGATCCAGGAAAAAGCCATCGAGGCCTGGTTCCAGCCCCTGGTCAGCGCCGGCAGCCGCCGCTGCATCGCGGTCGAGGTGCTCGCCCGCTGGCACGACCCGACGATGGGCTGGGTCGCCCCGGACACCTTCATCCCGATGGCCGAAAGCCTGGGACTGATCCACCAGCTCGGCGGCCAGGTGTGGCAGGCCGCGCTCGAAGCCGTCTCGGCGTGGCGACACAAGGGCTACAACCTGCTGCTGTCGGTGAACATCTCGAAGCGCCAGCTGTTCCATGACGGCTTCACCCGCCGGCTGCTGGACGATCTCGAGCGCTACGGCATGACCCCGGACAGCATCATCCTCGAAGTGACCGAAAGCCTGGCGCTGCTCGATGTGGAAAACGCGGTCGAGCGCCTGCCGGAGCTCAAGCGCGCAGGTTTCCGTCTGGCCATCGACGATTTTGGGACCGGCTATTCCTCGCTGTCGCAGCTCCACGAAATGCCGGTGGACGAGCTCAAGATCGACATCTCCTTCGTGCGTCGCCTCGACGATCCGCGCGGCCTGAGCATGGTGCAGGCGATCATCAGCCTGGCCCATACCCTGGGCCTCAGGACCATCGCCGAGGGTGTCGAGAACGAGGCCAGCGCGGACAAGCTGCGTGCGCTGGGGGTGGACACCCTGCAGGGCTATCACTTCGCAAAGCCCATGCCGAAGGACGAATTCGAAATGTGGCTGGCGGCACATTGCCGCTGAATCTGCCCGGCGAGCAAGGCCCTGATTGGCTACGCCGGCCACGGCAGCCTGCCTGCCACCTGGAACAGGCCGAGCGGAAACGCATGGAAATCGCGGCCGCGTGCCTGAAGAAAGCGGACATGCTCGCCGGTGAGCTCGCACAGCCACGCCTCCTGCGTGACAGGCGCTTTCCTGGCGAAAGCCCTGGGGGTGAACAGGGCCAGGTTGAGACCGCCATCCGGGTCGCGCGCGGAAACGAATTCGAACGCCTCGATCCCGGCCGCCCGCATCTTCGCGCCGAGTGCCTGGCTGGCACGGTAATCCGCGGGATGGCTGATGGCATCCCGATGCGCGGCAAACGGCGGATAGTGGAGCCGCAGGCCTGAGGCGGTCCGATACGCTGCCTCGAACACGGTGTGCCGGGTATCGAGCTTGCCGGCGGGCGGCTTCGCCATGCCGAAC
>JAABQU010000041.1 GCA_011391285.1 Thiobacillus sp. | reverse complement strand
CGATTGGCCAGAAGGTGACCGGCGGGCGTACCATACTGGCTCGCTGGTAACCCGGTTTCGCCATGCTCGAATTTGATCACCGCAAGACCGACATGACACGACGGCGGATGCGCGACCGCGGCATCTACCTGCTGCCGAACCTGTTCACCACCGGTGCGTTGTTCGCCGGCTTCTACGCTGTGGTGCAGGCGATGAACGGCCGCTTCGAACATGCCGCGGTGGCCATTTTCATCGCCATGGTGCTCGACGGCCTCGATGGCCGGGTCGCCCGCATGACGCACACGCAAAGTGCCTTCGGTGCCGAGTACGACAGCCTGTCCGACATGGTGTCGTTCGGCGTCGCCCCGGCGCTGGTGATCTACGAATTCGCACTGCAGGGCCTGGGCAAGCTCGGCTGGATTGCAGCCTTCGTCTATTGCGCCGGCGCGGCCCTGAGGCTGGCGCGCTTCAACACCCAACTCGACACCGTCACCGACAAGCGTTTCTTCCAGGGAATGCCCAGCCCGTCGGCGGCGGCGCTGATTGCCGGCTTCGTCTGGGTGATGGTCGAATACGGCGTGGCGGGGCAGGACGTGCGCTGGCTGGCGGCGGTGATCGCGCTGTTCGGCGGCCTGTCCATGGTCAGCAACTTCCGTTTCTACAGCGGCAAGGAAATCAACCTCAGGAAGAGCGTGCCGTTCTTCGTCATCCTGCTGGTGGTGCTGGCCTTCATCCTGGTGTCGACCAGCCCGCCCGAGGTGCTGTTCGGTGTGTTCGTACTGTACGGCCTGTCGGGCTATGCCGATGCGCTGCTGCGGCGGGTTCGCCGCAAGAAGCCGCCCGCTGAGGTTTCCCCCTTGCCGGACAACAAAAAATAGATACAATTTGGACCATGTCCAATCAGTCGCACCCGCCCTGCCTTCTCTGCCTATCGAACGTTCTGTTCGGCAGCCTGCTGCTGCGCGTCCCGCGCACACATTAATTTCCCCTTCCCTGCAGTACCCCGTGCCGCCAGCCACACGCGGCAACCCCTATATAATGCGTCGGTTTGACGCCGACCTTCCATGGAGCCAGCCATGAACGACCGTTTGTTTATTTTCGACACCACCTTGCGCGACGGCGAACAAAGCCCCGGCGCATCGATGACCCGGGAAGAGAAACTCCGCATCGCGCGCCAGCTGGAAAAGCTCGGTGTTGACGTCATCGAGGCGGGCTTCGCTGCGGCGAGCCCCGGCGACGCCGATGCCATCCGCACCATTGCCGAAACCATCCAGAATTCGACCATCTGTTCGCTGGCCCGCGCCAACGAGCGCGACATTCACGCGGCGGGCGGCGCGATCAAGCCGGCCAGGTCGGGACGTATTCACACCTTCATCGCCACCAGTCCGATCCACATGGAAAAGAAGCTGCGCATGCAGCCGGACCAGGTGGTCGAGGCCGCGGTCAAGGCGGTCAAGCTCGCGCTCGAATACACCGACGACGTCGAGTTCTCGGCCGAGGACGCGGTGCGCTCGGAAATGGATTTCCTGGTGCGCATCTTCGACGAGGTGATCAAGGCCGGTGCCAAAACCATCAACGTCCCTGACACCGTTGGTTACAGCATTCCGGCGCTGTGGGGCGAGCGCATGAAGCAGTTGATCGAGCGCGTGCCGAATTCCAACAAGGTGGTCTGGTCGACCCACTGCCACAATGACCTCGGCATGGCGGTCGCCAATTCGCTCGCCGCGGTGATGAATGGCGCACGCCAGGTCGAGTGCACCATCAACGGCCTCGGCGAGCGCGCCGGCAACGCCTCGTTGGAAGAAATCGTGATGGCGGTGCGCACTCGGCGTGACGTGTTCAACTGCGACACCCGCATCGATGCTACGCAGATCGTGCCGGCATCCAAACTCGTCTCCACCATCACCGGCTACCCGGTGCAGCCGAACAAGGCGATCGTCGGGGCGAACGCCTTCGCCCACGAGTCCGGCATTCATCAGGATGGCGTGCTGAAACATCGCGAGACCTACGAAATCATGCGTGCGGAAGACGTAGGCTGGAACGCCAACCGGCTGACGCTGGGCAAGCTCTCGGGGCGCAATGCGTTCAAGACCAAGCTCGCCGAACTCGGCATCGTGCTCGACAGCGAGGAGGCGCTCAACG
Organism: Thiobacillus sp.; assembly: GCA_011391285.1. The sequence continues at coordinate 3,818 of JAABQU010000041.1, read as the reverse complement.
CTGCCTTTGCCCGCTTCAAGAGTCTGGCCGACAAGAAGCGCGAGATCTTCGACGAGGATCTGCAGGCGCTGGTTTCCGACGAAGGCTACGCGGCCGAGCACGAGCGCTACAAGCTGATGTCGATGAAGGTCTGCTCGGAAACTGGTGAAGTGCCGCATGCGCGGCTGGTGTTCAGCGACGACGGCGCCGAGCAGCAGGCCGAGGGTGATGGCTCCGGTCCGGTCGACGCCACCTTCAAGGCACTCGAATCGGTGGTCAACAGCGGTGCCAACCTGCTGCTGTATTCGGTCAACAACATCACCAGCGGCACCGATGCGCAGGGCGAAGTCACCGTGCGGCTTGCACTGGACGGTCGCGTGGTCAACGGGCAGGGCGCCGACACCGACATCGTGGTGGCGTCAGCCAAGGCTTACCTGCATGCGCTGAACAAGCTGCACAGCAAGCGGGAGCGGGCGCATCCGCAGGTGTAGCCCTTCTATTCGCGAAGGAGGCAGGCTTTCGCCAACAGGGATGCCCCCAGGTCTTTGCTGGCAGGAGGGCCTGCCCGGAAGGTCTCCTGCCGTGCTGATGATGGGTTGATGTCCCAACCCTATCCACGCACCTTGCGATAGGCTTCCAGCAGGCGCTGATGGATCGTGCTGCCCTCGAAATTGCTGCCTAGTCGGGTCAGCCCGAAAAACCGCTCGTCCTGGTTGAACAGCGCGAACGCCTGCGCCAGCGTGTCGCGGCCGTACATCAGGGCCAGGGCGGCTTCGAAGGGGCCGGCGTCTTCGAGCTGGACGATGTCGGCGATGCAGCGGTAGACCTTCAGCCGCGCTTCGCTGCGCTGGCCATACTGGGCGATCCAGGTGCAGCCTTCCAGAATGGCCTCGTCGTCGCCGAGGGCGAGGGCGAGCAATAATTTCAACTCGCCGACGCGCAGATCGGTCCACGGCGAATCGGGATCGGGGGCGAGGCCGATCAGCACCGACACCAGGCGGTCATCGGCGAGTTCCAGTTCGACGATCAGATCGAGCAGCGCGGCACATTCCTCGTCGGTGAGTTCGGGCAGGCGCGCGAGCGCCGGGCGGATCAAATTGCCGACGCTGTTGTTCTCGAATTCGAGTTCTTCGAACGGGTAGATCTCGGACACCCCCGGCACCAGGATGCGGCAGGCATAGACGCCGAGGTGGGTGAAGTCAGCGATATAGATATCATGCCCTTCGGCGTGCAGCGCGTCGCACGACCACGCGTAATCCTCTTCGGTGGTGGTGCCGAAGTTCCAGTCGACGAATTCGAAGTCGGGGGTGTCGCGCAGGAACTGCCAGGAAATCACGCCGCTGGAATCGACGAAGTGGATTTCCAGGTTCTGCGGGTCGGCAATTTCGGCTTCGTCGAAGCCGGGCGCAGGGAAGCCCGCCAGCGCATCGAGCGCGCGGCCCTGCAATAGCTCAGTTAACGCGCGCTCCAGCGCGACCTCGAAGCGCGGGTGCGCACCGAAGCTGGCGAAGCATCCCTGGTCGCCGGGGTGCAGCAGGGTGACGTTCATCACCGGATAGCGGCCGCCGAGCGAGGCGTCCTTCACCAGGATGCCGAAGCCTGCTTCGCGCAGGCCGCGGATGCCGGCGGCGATGTGCGGATAGCGCTCGATCACCGCTTCGGGTACGTCGGGCAGGCACAGGCCCTCCGCGATGATGCGGAACTTGATGTGGCGCTCGAAGATTTCCGACATCGCCTGGGTGCGCGCTTCCATCAGTGTGTTGCCTGCCGACATGCCGTTGCTGACGTAGAGGTTGCCGATGAGGTTCACCGGGAAGTACACGGTCTTGCCGTCGGCGAGCCGCTGGTAGGGAATCGTACAGATGCCGCGTTCGGTGTTGCCGGAGTTGAGGTCGATCAACTGATCGGCGCGCACGCCGTCGCCCGGGTTGTAGAGACCATGCAGTTCGGGCGTGAGCAGGCCTTGCGGCCAGGCGTCGTCGCCACCATCGAGGGCAAACCAGCGCTCGTCGGGATGGTGGACGTAGCTGCGGTGGGCGATCGTCTCGCCCAGAAAAAAATGGGTCCAGAAATAGTTGGTCGACAGCCGTTCAAAGTACTCGCCCAGCGCGCTTGCCCGCGCGGCCAGTTGCGAGGCGCCCTTGCCGTTGGTGAACAGCAGCGGGCAATCACGATCGCGGATATGCACCGACCAGACGCCTTCCACCGGGTTGAGCCAGGAGCGTTCCTCGATGTGGAAGCCGATGTCTTCGAGTTTGGATTGCAGGGTGGCGATCGAGGCTTCGAGCGAGGCGTCCTTGCCGGGGATGAAGTGTTCAGTGGTGTTCATGGTGCAGGGCTGGAGGAGGTGAGGCGACAGCATACCCGATGCGTCAAGGGATGCCGGACGCATGGCGTGAGTGACACGGGTCCGCCCTTCAGCCCGAGGTCTGTTCGAATTCCGCCACGACCTGCCGCAGCCGGCTTGCTTCCTGCTCCGGGCGCATCAGGCCGCGACGCTGGCGGGCGTGGCTGCGCAGCTCGGCATAAAAATCGGGGTCGGTTTCGGCCTTCGACAGGAGCCTCGCCAGCTGGCGTTCGTCACCCACCGGAAAATAGCCGGGATAGTCCTCGCCCAGCATGCCGATATTGCCGGGCATGTGCGAGGCCAGCACCGGTACGTCGGCTGCCAGCGCTTCGCAGATGACGTTGGCGCCGCCTTCCATCACCGAGCTGATGACCATCAGGTGTGCGCGTGCCAGCCGCTTCAGTACCGTCCGGTGCGGCACTTCCCCGGCCCAGTGCCAGCGCGGCAGCTTGTTTTGCGCCATCTCCGCCGTTTCGGCCATCTCCTCGGAGAGGGCGCCGCCCAGATGTGTTACCTGGATGTGCGAGTGCTCGGGCAGGTAGGCCGTCGCCAGTGCCGCGCGGAAGGGATCCTTTTCTTCACGCAGGTTGCCGATCACCAGCACCTCGAAGGTGTGGGCGGGCGGGGGCAGGCGAGCGATGTCGGGCGACGACTGGTAGACCACCCGCGTCCTGGCGGCCAGATGCACCGGCAGTTCGTCGACACCGCGTGCCTGCAGCACGATCAGCCGGTGGGCGAGTTCCAGTGCCTGCTGGGCGTCGGCGTCCTGGTGAATGTCGCGATACAGGTCGGTGCCGGTCAGCGCCAGCAACAGCGGGCGGGTCGGGAAGCGCTCGGCAAAGGCGCGAATCGAGGCAAAGCTGCGCCGCGCGTGCAGCGCCAGCATCAGGTCGGTGCTGCGTCCATCCCATTCCACCTGTGTCCGCACCGTGTGCCCGCCCTCGCGCAGGAAGCGCGCCCAGCGCGCGGCGGTGTGCCAGTTGCCGTTGCGATGTTCGCGGCCATAGGGGGTGATGAGGGCGATACGCATCGTAAGAGTGTAGCCTCGATAGCGAAACGCGGACAATCCTAGAAACCGCAGTTGGACGCACTCGATGGTGCGTTTGGGCGGGTGTCTGACGCGAAGCAACGACGCCGCAGGCCGGGGCCTGCAAGGAGGCGCGACAAAGTCAGGCGCTCGACCGGACGTGCCAGTGAGTGCGTAGCGTTCTCATCCAGCAGGTGAATCCCAACGTGGGTTCGAATATCAGTATTCATGGGGCGCCTGTCGAAATGATGAGCGGTCAACTGCGGTTTTCAGGATAATCCGGGCATGACCGAAACGCCCATTTCTTCGCGCGACAATCCCCTGTTCAAGCGGCTGAAAAAGTTGTCCGAGTCCGCCCGTGCGCGACGGGAAGGGCAGATGGCCCTGCTCGACGGCGAGCATCTGCTGGCGGCGTATCTCGATGCGGGTGGCCAGCCGCATACCCTGATACGGGCCGCCGCGTTC
>JAABQU010000040.1 GCA_011391285.1 Thiobacillus sp. | reverse complement strand
ACCGCGGGATGCTCGGGCGGGCATTCGGACGCGTGCGTGCCGGCTGCGCACCACGGCCGCTGCTCGCCGCCGAGTGCGCGTTCGACTGCCGCCACGCCGTCGACGGCGCGTTCGCCCGGTTGGCGCGTGCGGTAGATCAGCGCCGACAGCCAGGCGCCGATGTAGCCGCCGCCGGATACGGTGGACAGGTAGTCGAAGCCGCGGAGGATTTTCAGTTTGGCGAGCGCCTGGATGATGCCGAGCGAGAAGGTCGCGCTGCGGATGCCGCCGCCGGACAGCGCCAGCCCCATCAACTGCGCCTGGTCGGCGCAGTCTTCTGGACACTGCTGCGGCGCATCCATGGCTGGCCGCAAGCGTGTCAGTTCCGCGCGCAATACGTCGGAAAAGGCTTCTCCGGGCGTGTTCGTTTCCATGCATTCCTCCCCTTATTGGTTGAGCAATGCTGTGGCGCTGTTGGGTCGCGCTCCGCAGGGTCGATTGTTTTTAGTATGGATGGCGCGCGTGAACGCGAGCCGTTGCCGGGTTACGGCAAGTCCAAAGTGTATGCGCCAGTGGGGGTGTTTTGGAAGGGGGCCGGCTGGCGGGCGAGGCCGTGCGCTGCGAGTTGGCTCAGGCTTGGTGACGGGACTATCATTGAACCGGCTGTCCCAAGCTCGAGACGCAGCGGGGCGCGCGATATCACCAACAATCAAGGAGGACTCATGAAAAGAATCGGATTCATTGCGCTGCCGCTTGTGTGTGCAGTCGGCGTTGCGCTGGCGGATGACATGGGGGAGGGCAAGGCTGCCGGTCAGACGGAAGCGGCAGTCGCCACGCAACCCGCCCAGGACCGGATGGCAGGGCACGCGGGGAAGCGCTTGCCGAGCGGTGACCTTCGTCATTGCCTGGATCAGCAGACGAACGCAGCGATCATCCGCTGCTCGGAAAAACCGCGCAAAAAATAGCCCGGTCGTGTCGCCTTGCCGGCAACCGGGATGAGGTGGCCGGCTGGCGACGCGCCGTTTTTATCGCGCCGTGTGCCTGTCATGGGCCCCGGCTGGGGGAACCCCCGTCAATGTCGTTTGCCACACGAAGTGTGTAACCCGCCCACCACGAAATTGTTTTCAGATCCGGGCCGAGGCGTCGGCCAACCCCTTGTTGAAGCAGTCATGAAGCCCGAACGACGCGCCGGAACATTCTCAGTCACAAGTCTTGCCAAGCTCGGATTGCTGCTGGCGGTGTTGCCGCTCGCCGTCCTGTCGCTGGCCGTTTCGGCTGCGTCCACCCGCGCGGAAATGGCCTCCTGGATCACGCAGATGAAGGCGGATCCGCGGGGGCCTTTCGACGCCATTGTCTGGGTCTGCAAGGACGGCGAGGTGCTGCCGCCCGTGCCGTATGCCTGCACCACCCGTGGAGGCGGCGTCCAGCACGGCCGGCTCGGCGAACGCGCCCGCGCGCTGCGGGAAGCCGGTTTTCTGGTGGGCAATGTGCTGGCCGCCACCGATCCCGACGCGCTGGTCGCGGCAGTCGGGCAACCGGAGTTGAAAGCCATCCTGCTTGAACGCTACCTCGTGGCGGAAGACAACGGCTGGATCCTGAGGCGGGCACGCTACTACCGCGGCGCCTTCCAGGTGGAGGACGAGATCGCCGCTGCGGACGCCATCCTCGCTGCGCTGGCCGCTCGCCCGCAGCAGCCACGGGATTACCTGCTGCTGCGGCAGGCGGCACTGTTGCTGCCGCAGCTGCGCAACGGGGTGACGGTGACGCGGGTACACGAGCTGTCCTCCAGTCTCGCCACGCTGGATGTGGATTTTGTGCCGCTGCGCAACAAGCTCCACAACCAGCCCGATGCGGCCGATGCCGAGCGGGTGCGCGACTACGCGCGCAGCAAGGGACGCATCGAGCCCGAGTACGAAATGCTCGCGCAGGCGCTCGACGCGCTGTTCGCCCCGCGTGATCCGGGCGAACAGGTGCGCGCGCTGGCAGAAAAGCTTGGCAGCTATCCCTTCTCCGGCGCGTTGTGGCGCTTCGATTGGGCGCAGGCCCGTTCCCCGACGCCGGCGCAGCGCTTTGCCGGGAGTGCGGCGCTGCTGGCGCAGTTGCGGGATGCGATGCCGGACCTGTCGCCCGCGCTGCGGGTACAGGCGCTGAAACTCAGCCTGGAGGTGGAGGCCATGGCCTTTGCTGCGGGCCTGAAACTGCTCGACGCGCCGCGGGGGAGCCCCGCCGAGCAACTGGCCGTGCTGGGTCATGCGGCGGATGCCCTGTATGGCGTGGGCCTGCTGACCCCCCGCGAGCATCAATCGGCGCAGCAGGCACTCGGACGCCTGACGGCGCAAAGTCTGCCGCTGGAAAGCTATCGCGCGGACCTCGGCTACCTGGCGCGGGTGCCGGCCTGGGCCGGTCGCGAGCTGGCTTTCCACTTCGGCGGGACGGTGGCGGGGCTCGGCCGCATCGAGCCGTTGGCGCATGAATTCGTCCCCGATCGTCTGCGGGCCAGCCCGCTGTTGATCTACTCGACCCTGCTGGACGGCTTGCTGCGCGAAGCCAACCATCTGGCCGGAATCGAGCACGAAGTCTTTGGCGAGAAAGTGGGGGCAGGACTGCGCGCGCTCAACCCGGGCCTGGCCCGCGGCATCCTGCGGCTGGACGCGTCCAATCCCAAAGCGGATGGCATTTACCTGCTGCCCGAAACCACGGCGAACCTGCCGCCCGTGGCCGGCATCCTCACGCTGCAGGCGGGCAATATCCTGTCGCATGTGCAGCTTCTCGCCAGCAACCTCGGCATTCCCAACGTGGTGGTGGATGCCGCGCTGCTGCCGCGCCTGAAGGCGATGGCGGGGCGGCCGGTGGTGATGGCCGTGAGCCCGGGCGGCCGTGTACTGATCGCCGAGGACGGGGCGCGCTGGGATGACGTGCTCGGCAAGCAGGCCAAGGCGCCGGCCCGCTTTCACCCGAACCTCGCCAAGCTGGATCTCGCGCACCGCGATCTCGTTCCGCTCGGCGAGTTGCGATCGAGCGACGCCGGACGCATCGCCGGCCCCAAGGCGTCCAACCTGGGCGAGTTGAAGCATCACTACCCGGATGAAGTGGCCGACGGGCTGGTGATTCCTTTCGGCGTTTTCCGTGCGTTTCTGGACAAGCCCATGCCGGGAACGGGCAAGAGTGCGTATGCGTGGATGCGCAGCGAGTACCACCGCATCGGCCGCTTGCCAGCCAAGCAGCGCGAGGGCGAAGCCAGGAAACTGCGCGAACGGATGCGGGCCTGGATCGCGACGACCGATCCGGGGGCAGCGTTCCGTGCGGCTCTGGAGCGCGCGATGCAGGCACGATTCGGCGCGGACGGCAGCGTGGCCGTTTATGTGCGCAGCGACACCAACGTGGAAGACCTGCCGGGATTCAGCGGCGCCGGGCTCAACCTCACCGTGCCCAATGTGGTGGGCCTCGACCGGGTGGTGGAGGCCGTCATGCAGGTGTGGGCTTCGCCTTTCGACGAGCGCGCCTTCGCCTGGCGACAGATGCGCATGGATGCCCCCGAGCACGTGTACGTGTCGGTTCTGTTGCAGCGTGCGGTGCCGGTCGAAAAGTCGGGCGTGATGGTGACGCAGGATCTGGCAAGCGGCAGTACGGGTGCGTATACGGTGGCGGCGAACGAGGGCGTGGGCGGCGCGGTTTCCGGTCAGGCGGCGGAGGAGTTGCTGATCGATGCCGGAACCGGAAAGGTGCAGCTGCTGGCCGAGGCCAGCGCGGCCATGCGGCGCGTGCTGGGCGAGGGCGGCGGGCTGGAAGCGCGGCCGGTGTCAGGGCAGCCGGTCCTTGCGCCGGCCGAGATCGCGCAGTTGCGGCAACTCGGGCGGCAGCTGCCGGAGCGCTTTCCCCAGCACGACGAGGCGGGGCAGGTCGTTCCGGCGGACGTGGAATTCGGCTTCGTGGCGGGGCGTCTCGCGCTGTTCCAGATTCGCCCCTATCTGCAAAGCAAGGCGGCGCGCCGGGACCGCTTTCTGCTGGAGCTGGACGCGCCGCTGCGCGCACAGTCGGGCCGCGTGATCCAGCCGTGGAAGGAGAACTGATGCGAAGCCTGCTGCCGATGCTGTTGCTGCTGCCGGGCCTCGCCGCAGCCTATCCGCTGGATGGCGAGCCCTACACCGGCATCGCCCGGCTCGAAGGCTACCGGCTGGCACAGGAAGGCAAGGTCAGCGGCAGGCAGCAACCGCCCGGCGGAAAGCTGATGCTCGACCAGGTGGACCTGCGGCTTGCCGGCGCAAGGCGGGTGATCCCGCCCCCCGACCCGGATTTCAGCCAGCAGGTGGCCGACCTGATGGGCACGGATGACGTGTACTACTCGGTCGCGGTGCTCGACATCAGCAATCCGGCGCAGCCGGTCTACGCCGAACACCAGGCCGACGCCCGCTTCAACCCCGGCAGCGTCGGCAAGGTACTGGTGGCGACGGCGCTGTTCCAGTTGCTCGCCGATCTGTATCCCGACGATATCGCCGCACGCGAACGGGTGCTGCGCGACACGCGGGTGGTGGCCGACGGTTTCATTGTGTACGACAGCCACGACGTGCCCTTCTGGGACGGCAAGCGCCTGTCCCACCGGCCCTTGCGCCAGGGGGATGCGGCCAACCTGTGGACCTACCTCGACTGGATGTTGTCGGCAAGTTCCAACGCCGCCGGTTCCATGGTCATGCGCGAGATGCTGCTGCTGGCGCATTTCGGCAAGCGGTATCCGGTGGACCAGAAGCAGGGCGACGCCTTCTTTCGCACGACTCCGAAGTCGAAACTGTCGGCGCTGTTGGGGGGGGTGATGCGGGCCGGCCTGGAACGCAACGGCCTCGACCCGAAGGCCTTGCAGCAGGGGAGCTTTTTCACCCGCGGGGGCAAGGCCAGGGTCCCGGGCAGTTCCAGCTGGGCCACCCCGCGGGAACTGATGCGCTGGCTGCTTGCGCTGGAGGAAGGGCGGATCGTGGATGTCTGGTCGAGCCGGGAGATCAAGCGTCTGCTCTACATCACGCAGATGCGCATTCGCTATGCGTCTTCGCACGCCCTCGCCGATGCGGCGGTGTATTTCAAGTCAGGCTCGCTTTACCGCTGCCAGCCGGAGCCGGACTTCGTCTGCGAAAAATACCAGGGCAACGCGATGAACCTGCTGAACTCGGTGGCGATCGTGGAACAGCCGGCGGGTGCGCGCCGGATGCATTACCTGGTGGTGATCACCTCGAATGTGCTGAAAAAGAACGCGGCGCTTGCCCACCAGACCCTGGGCACCCGCCTGCAGCGATTACTTGAGAAGCGCCACCGTGCGGCGGGGAGCGGTGTCGAACACGGCCTCGTCCATCCTGACGATCAGGTTGGACATCCACTCGCCGCCCCGGGGATCCTCGGCCAGGGCCACGGCGATGTAGCGGCGCCCGTCGCGCTCGACGATGGCGCTGTCGGCATGCCAGTTGCGCCAGCTGCCGGATTTGCGGTAGACGAGTGACGTGGGGCGTTCGGTTTCCAGGCCCTTGACGAATTTGTGATGGATGCCGGGTTCACCCAGGATGGACTTCATCTCGGTGGCGAGGGCAGGGGCAACGAGCCGCCCGGTTTCCAGCAGGTAGTAGAAGCGGGCGACCTGCAGGGCGGTGGCGCCGTGCGACAGGTTGTGCAGCGGATCGCGCAAGGTCTCGCCGCCCTTGCCGTAGGGCCGGCCGACCCAGAGGCCGCCGTTGTGCTCGGGATCGTAGAGGCGGTAGCGCGGTGACTGCAGTTGTTCGGCAAGGTAGCGCATCCCCACCCGCTCCAGCATCTCGCTGGCGGCGCTGTTGGAGGAGACGCGGATCATGCGGGTGAGGGTGTCGCGGGTGGCTGTGTCGAGCTGCATGTCGCCGGCTTCGATGCGGGAGAAGGCACCGAAGAGAATGGCGATCTTGGGCAGGCTCGCTGCATAGACCATGTTGTCCGGATTAACGGCGGCGAAACGGGGGTGTTCGGGATCGGTGATGTCGGCCAGCGCCA
>JAABQU010000039.1 GCA_011391285.1 Thiobacillus sp. | reverse complement strand
GAGCCTCGACACTCTTGAGGCGAGCTCCGGGTGGAATGGAGAAAACGCCCTCAAGCTTGCGGAGATGCTTGATCGTGACTTGATACTGGGCGGCGGCAGGATCATTTGGTCCTGGAATTTGAATACTAACATCACGCCCCCCCTCTTGCACAGTCGCGACGATCCTCAACATCCCCATGAATTCAATAGGTTTATTCGCACTATTTAATGCCGCGACGAGATGGAATCGGTATTGACCGGGTGTCGTCGTCGCCTCCACCCGGAAGCGGCTCAAAACGAGGCCGCCGCCTTTACCCTCGCCCTGTACCAGATTCTCGAACGCCGCGAGATCCTCCCTTAGACGGACGTTTTCCTGTTCCAGCGCACCAACCTGCGTGGTCAATTGGCGCAGGGTCGCCTGCTCGATCTGGATCTTGCTCTCGCTGGCATCCGCCGTGCCACGCAAGCGCACGCGCTCCGTTTCCAATTCCTGCACGCGGGAACGCAGCGTCGCGACTTCCTGGGCAGAAACAGAGCTATCGAAGCCGGCGAAACGCCGGCCCATATCGTATATCCAGCCAGCCAGCGCCAGAGCAGCGGCCGACATGACGATGATCGCCAGGCCGCGCCAGTACCACGGAATGTGCGTCCTTACGGCGACGCGCGGCGCAGCGATGCCGAAGCGCCCGCGCAGCCGCCTCAACGCTACGGCAATACGGGAACCTGCCCCAGACCAGTGCATTCTTCGAGTCCAAGCATGAGGTTCATGTTCTGCACCGCCTGACCCGCCGCACCCTTGACGAGATTGTCGATGACCGAGAGGATGACCAGCATCTCGCCACCCTGGGGACGATGGATCGCTATGCGGCAGGTGTTGGCCGCCCGCACCGAACGGGTATCCGGGTGTGACTTGGGTGGGAGCACGTCCACGAAAGGCTCGGCGGCGTAGCGCCGCTCGAACAATGCCTGGAAATCTTCCTCTCGCGTGACCCGGGCATACAAGGTCGCATGGATGCCGCGAATCATCGGCGTCAGATGCGGCACAAAGGTTAGTCCGACCTCGCGTCCGGCGGCAATCGCCAATCCCTGGCGGATCTCGGGCAGGTGGCGATGGCCGGCCACGCCATAAGCCTTGAAGTTATCCGATGCCTCGGAAAAAAGGATCTGCGTCTCCGCCTTGCGCCCAGCTCCGGACACCCCGGACTTGACATCGGCCACAAGGTAGCCGACGTCGACGCAACCGGCCTCCACCAGCGGCAGGAAACCCAACTGCGTCGCCGTCGGATAACAGCCCGGGTTGGCGACGAGCCGTGCCTTGCGAATCGCTTCGCGATTCACTTCCGGCAAGCCATACACGGCCTCGGCGACGAGATCCGACGCGGCGTGGCTCATGCCGTACCACTTCTCCCAAACCCTGATGTCCTTAATGCGGAAGTCGGCGGCAAGATCAATCACGCGCACGCCGGCGTCGAGCAGGGCGCGGGTTTGCTGCATCGCTACGCCATTGGGCGTGGCGAAGAAGACAACGTCGCAACGGTCGAGCGGCGCATCCTTGGGGTCGCTGAACTGGAGCGACACCCGGCCGCGCAGGCTGGGAAACATCTCCGCCACCGCGGTACCCGCCTCGCCACGCGAGGTGATCGCGGTCAGCTCGACCTCGGGATGCTGAACCAACAAGCGCAGCAATTCGACACCGGTATAGCCGGTGCCACCGACGATCCCCACCTTGATCATGCCTGGACTCCTTTCCAAAGAACTCGCCGAATCCTAGCGCAGAAAAGACCGCACCCAGACGAAAAAGCCGCCCTTGGTTTCCCTGGGGCGGCCTCTTCGAGTGCAGAACGCGAATTAACGCTTCGAGAACTGCTTGCGACGACGCGCCTTGTGGAAGCCGACCTTCTTGCGCTCCACCTCACGCGCATCGCGGGTCACGAAGCCGGCGCCCGAGAGGGCAGGCTTGAGCGCGGCATCGTATTCGATCAGGGCACGGGTGATGCCGTGGCGGACGGCACCGGCCTGTCCCGACTCGCCACCACCGGTAACGTTGACCATGATGTCGAACGTCGTGGCGTGCTGGGTCAGTTCGAGCGGCTGGCGCACGATCATGCGGCCGGTTTCGCGCGAGAAGAACTCGTCGACCGGCTTGTCGTTCACGACGAACTTGCCGGAGCCGGATTTCAGGAACACGCGCGCCACCGCAGTCTTGCGGCGGCCCGTGCCGTAGTAGTAGTTGGCGGCCATGAATTGGTTTCCTTCTAGTATCCGGGGGGCTCAGACTTCCAGAGCCTTGGGCTGCTGGGCGGTGTGCGGATGCGCAGCGCCGGCGTAGCACTTCATCTTTTTCAACATCGCGTAGCCGAGCGGACCCTTGGGCAACATGCCCTTAACCGCCTTCTCGAGAATGCGGCCGGGGAAGCGCTGCTGCATCTTCTTGAAGTTGGTTTCGTAGATGCCGCCGGGGAAGCCGGAGTGACGGAAGTACTTCTTGTCCTCGGCCTTGTTGCCGGTAACGCGCAGCTTTTCCACATTGACGACGACGATATAGTCGCCGGTATCCACGTGGGGGGTATATTCGGTCTTGTGCTTGCCGCGCAGGCGACGGGCGATCTCGGAGGCCATGCGGCCGAGCACCTTGTCCGTCGCATCTACGACGAACCAGTCGCGCTTGACTTCGTGCGGCTTGGCGGAAAAGGTTTTCATCGGTGATCCTCTATGCGCCCGAAGCTCGGGCGGCAACTAATTGCGGAAAGCTTTCAATTCTAATAGGCGAATCCGGAGCTTGTCAAACCCTGTTTGACCGCAGCGGAATGTGAAACAAAAAAAGCGCAACCCCGAGGGGTTGCGCTGAATCCACACCAAAGGAGGAGGGTGGAGGAGACACCGGGGGAAGCGGTGATCGGGCTCACAAGCAGCGCAGCACCCGACGTTTGCTTCGAATGATTGCACTATGCCAGAAAATTTGCTGCAGTGCAAGATTTCATTTAACAAGCTGCCGTGAGCGATAATTCATTTTGTTTCATAATGTTACGAGATAGCCTCGAACACCCTCCCCATCCAGCGCATTGCATCGCACCATCCCGCAGCGACCCGCGCGGCACGACCGGCTAAAATCACCAGCATTCTTCAGGCCGAACACGGGAGACACGAGATGGAATGCACGGTACGCTGGCACGACGGAATGAGCTTCATCGCCGAAACGGGGAGTGGTCACATGGTGACGATGGACGGCGCCCCGGAAGCCGGTGGCCGCAACCTGGCGCCGCGCCCGATGGAACTGCTGCTGGCTGGCACCGGCGGCTGCACTTCCTTCGACATCGTGATGATCCTGAAGAAGGGCCGTCAGGAAGTGACCGGATGCGAAGTCAAGCTGAGCGCCGAACGCGCCGCCGAGGACCCGAAAGTGTTCACCCGCATCAACATGCACTTCGTCGTCAGTGGCCGCAGCCTCAAGCCGGAGGCGGTCGAGCGCGCTGTCAAGCTGTCTGCGGAAAAGTACTGCTCGGCCTCGATCATGCTCGGCAAAACCGCCGAGATGAGTCACAGCTGGGAAGTGATCGAAGCCTGATCAGACGCGGTAGGACAGCGTCGTCATCACCTTCGACGACAATCGCATCACCGCCTTGACCGGCAGCGGCAAGTCGTGCGCCCCCATGCGCACCGCCGTTTCGGCGTGACGGACCTCGTCGGTCTTCATCTGGTCGAGCACCGCCCAGGAGCGGCGATCGCCGGCAGGCAGGGTCGCCAGATGGCTGTCCAGATGCGCCTCGACCTGACGCTCCGTCTCGGCGAGGAAGCCCAGGTTCCAGGCGTCGCCCAGTTTCCCGGCGGCGATGCCGATGGCCAGCGAGCCCGCATACCACAGGGGATTAAGCAGGCTCTTGCGCCCGCCCAGTTCGGCGATGCGCCGTTCTGTCCAGTTGAGGTGCTCGGTTTCCTCCCAGGCGGCCTCTTCCATCGCCTGCTTCACCGCGGGATCGCGCGACGTCAACGCCTGCCCCTGGTAGAGCGCTTGGGCGCACACCTCGCCACAATGGTTGATGCGCATCAGTGCCGCCGCGTGCCGACGCTCGGCGTCGTTCAATTCGGTTTCGGGCAGATCGGCGCCGGGCATGGGGCGACGCGTCGGCGCCGGAGCGAATACCGTGCGCAGGGCCTTGTCAAACTCGAGGATGAACTGGTCGATCATGACGAAATCGTCCTGTTAAGAGGATGAAAACAGTATAGGCGCTCGCCGGCTCAGTCCCCGCCGGCCGCACCTTCCCACAGTTCGCGCTGAGACTCCGGATGCTTGCCGCGACGCAAGGCATCGCGCCCCTCGTCAGCCGAGCGAATCGGCATTCCGTTCGGACAGAAAAAATTGCGCGACAGCTCGGAGTGATGGCGATTTCTGTCCTTGTACTGGATCGGTCGCCATTGCCCGGCGAGCAGCGGGCCCCAGGTACGGTCGTAGCGCCCCGTGGCGTAGAGCTTGTACTCCCGGGCGTTGCAGCGTATGCCTTCAAAGCTGACGTTCGTCGCCCCGCCGGAAGTCTTTATGACCAGGACGTAACGCACCACGCCGTCGCTGCCGGCGCTGAGCGATTTGGCGTCGATGAAAAAGCGATTGCTCGTTGCGGCACTGACGTCGAACGGCAACAGGTCCGAATCCTGTGGGAATGCCGGGATGGCGGCTTCACCCTCCTCCCATGGCCTCTCGTCAGCGACTTCGGTGTTGGCGCAGGCGCTCGTTACCACCAACGCCAGGGCAAGCGCCGCGAGTCGTCTGGCGATGGACATCAAGCTCCCGCCTCGCTCAAGTGAGGCCAGCGCGGCTTGCGCTCGGCCGGATGGTGGAAAAGATGGCGAGCCAGTTCCGTCAGCGCCTGCTCGTACACAGCGCGCTTGAATTCGATCACCGCATCGAGCGGCACCCAGTAGTCGTTCCAGCGCCAAGCATCGAATTCGGGGTGTTCCGACGAACGCAGGCAAACATCGGAATCACGCCCGACCAGCCGCAACAGGAACCAGATCTGCTTCTGTCCCTTGTAAGTGGTGCGCCACTCGCGCCGGATCCACTGCTTTGGCACCTCGTAGCGCAGCCACTCGCGCGTGCGCCCGAGTACGCGGACATGTTCCGGCAACAGACCGACTTCTTCCTGAAGCTCCCGATACATCGCCTGCTCCGGCGTCTCCCCGCGCTTGATGCCGCCTTGCGGAAACTGCCAGGAATGCTCGCGGATGCGCTTGCCCCAGAAAACCTCGTTGTGGTTGTTGGTCAGAATGATGCCGACGTTCGGGCGATAGCCTTCACGGTCGAGCATGGTTGAACCTTAGAAAGATTGATTGGCATCCATTTTTCCACAATCGCCGCCGCGTGGAAAGGACGGCGGACGGTAGAATTTGCGGTTTTCTCCGCGGAACACGCCATGCGCGCCAGCCAATTCTTCATCGCCACCCTCAAGGAAGCCCCCACCGACGCCGAGGTCGTGTCGCACAAGCTGATGACCCGCGCCGGCATGATCCGCAAACTGGCCGGCGGCATCTACAGCTACATGCCGATGGGTCTGCGGGTGATCCGCAAGATCGAGGCCATCGTTCGCGAGGAAATGAACCGCGCCGGTGGCATCGAGCTGCTGATGCCGCTGGTGCAGCCGGCCGAGCTGTGGCAGGAGACCGGCCGCTGGGACAAGATGGGCCCGGAAATGTTGCGGGTCAAGGACCGTCACGACCGCGACTTCATCATCCAGCCGACCTCCGAGGAAGTGGTCACCGACATCGCGCGCGGCGAAATCCACAGCTACCGCCAGCTGCCGAAGAATTTCTACCATATCCAGACCAAGTTCCGCGACGAGCGCCGCCCGCGCTTCGGCGTGATGCGCGGGCGAGAATTCACCATGAAGGATGCCTATT
The DNA here is from genome assembly GCA_011391285.1 of Thiobacillus sp. The sequence goes on along the minus strand of JAABQU010000039.1, from coordinate 130 downwards.
CCTTCGACCGCGACGAGGCCGCCGCCGAGAAGAGCTACCAGGCGATGTACGCCGCCTACACCCGGATCTTCGAGCGGCTCGGCCTCACCTTCCGTGCCGTGCGCGCCGACACCGGCGCCATCGGCGGCTC
>JAABQU010000038.1 GCA_011391285.1 Thiobacillus sp. | reverse complement strand
TCACCCGGCGGCTTGCTCGCGTTCCGGAAACGGGATGACTTTGCCGCTTTCGGGCACACCGGGCGGCTGAATACGCTGGGCAGGGAAAATGGCCGAGAAAGTGCTGCCCTTGCCCGGAATCGACTGTACTTCCAGCCTTGCGCCGTGACGGGTGAGCACATGCTTGACGATGGCGAGGCCAAGTCCGGTTCCCCCGGTTTCCCGTGAGCGGCTGCGATCGACCCGGTAGAAGCGCTCGGTCAGGCGGGGGATATGTTCCGCTGCGATGCCCTCGCCAGTGTCGATGACGGAAAACACCCCTTCCCCGCCGCGCTCGCGCCAGACGAGCCTGATCTCGCCGCCTTCCGGGGTGTAGCGCACGGCGTTCGACACCAGGTTGCCGAGCGCACTACGGACTTCCTGCAGATTGCCTTTCAGCCAGGCACCGCTGTCGAGTTGCAGGCTGACCTGATGCCGGCCGCGACTCAGCGACTCCGCTTCGGCTTTCAATGCATGCGCGAGCTCCTGGACATTGATCGGTTCGTCCTTCAGCGTGTGGTCGGCGCTTTCCAGGCGTGACAGGGTCAGCAAATCGTCCAGCAGGCGCTGCATGCGCCGCGTGTGGTCCAGCATCAGGTCGAAGTAGCGGTGCGATTCGCTGGCCGGCAGTTCGGGAGCATCGGCCAGGGTTTCGACGAAGCCGCCGACCACGGTCAGCGGCGTGCGCAGCTCATGCGAGACGTTGGCGATGAAGTCGCGCCGCATGGCGTCGACCCGTTCGAGTTCGGTGATGTCGCGCGCAACCAGCAGTTTCTTGCCCTCGCCGAACGGCACCAGCTGTAGCGACAAGGTCGCCTCGCGATTGATCGGTGATTTGCACACCAGGCGGCGCGAAAAATCTGCGGCATCGAGAAAATCCAGAAAATGCGCCTGCCGCAGCAGATAACGCACGAACTGGCCGCGGTCACGCTCGCAGTCCAGCCCCAGGTAGGTGCGCGAAGCGGGGTTGCACCAATCGATCTGATCGTTGCCATTGAGAATGACCATGCCGTCGGGCACGGCCATCGCGGCGTGCTCGAACTGTTCGAGCGCGGAGGTGAGCTGGCCACGGCTGGCTTTCTGGCGGCGCTGCAGTTTCTGCAGCCGATAGAAGATGTCGCCCCAAGTGCCGGTGGCGTCGGGCGGCTCCACTTCGTCGGGGTTTTCCAGCCAGCGCGACAGGCGGAATTCCTGCCACAGGCGGCGCAGCATCACGAAGGCCTGGATGCCCGCCAGAAAACCGAGCGCAGCGACCCAGCCCCAGCCCGCCCACAAAAACAGCGCACCCAGCAGGACGCTGGCCAGCACACCAAGCGGACGCCACCAGAAACCCATGTTTATGTGTTCGATGAAACCAAGGTGGGCGGATTATCCCACGTCAGTCGAAAAGCGATAACCCGAGCCGCGGACGGTCTGGATCAGGTCGGCATGGCCGGAAGGCTCCAGCGCCAGACGCAGGCGGCGGATGTGGACATCGACGGTGCGCTCCTCGACGAACACGTCGTCGCCCCACACCTGGTCGAGCAGCTGGGTGCGCGAATAGACCCGTTCGGGATGTGTCATGAAGAAATGCAGCAGGCGGAATTCGGTGGGGCCGAGGTCCAGCGCTTGGCCGCGGCCCTGCACGCGATGGCTGGTGGGATCGAGCCTGAGACCACTGATTTCCACCGGTTCGTCGGTCATCTGCGGCGCGCGGCGGCGCAGCACGGCCTTGATGCGCGACACCAGTTCGCGCGGCGAGAACGGCTTGGTGATGTAGTCGTCGGCACCGGTGTCCAGCCCCAGCACCTTGTCGCGTTCCTCGCCGCGTGCGGTCAGCATGATGATGGGAATCGGCTGGTAGCGTTCGTCGCTACGCAGCCGCTTGCACAGGTCGATGCCCGACATGCCGGGCAGCATCCAGTCGAGCAGGATGACGTCGGGCAGGGTGCTCCTGAGGAATTTCAGCGCGTGCTCGGCATCGCCAGCGGCGGTAACCTGATGACCCGCCTGCGCCAGGTTGAATTTCAGCAGCTCCTGAATCCCGGGTTCGTCTTCGACCAGCAATATATTGGCAGCCATGGTGACTCCAGCCTTATTTGGATGCTATCCATACTATGACAGCAGTATGACCGATTTGTGACACCCGACAGGTTCATGAACGGCTACCCGGGAGCCCTTGCACGCCGCACGCTGGTAGAATTCGCGGGTTTCCCCTTTTCCCCTCTGCCATGGATAAAACCACCCATTTCGGCTACCAGCAGGTCGCCGAGTCCGAGAAGGCCGCCAAGGTCGCCGAGGTTTTTCATTCCGTCGCCGCGCAGTACGACATCATGAACGACCTCATGTCGGCCGGCCTGCACCGGTTGTGGAAGCGTTTTGCCGTGGCGCAGGCGGGTCTGCGGTCCGGGATGCGTGTGCTCGACGTCGCCGGCGGCACCGCCGACCTCACCCGGCTGTTCCTGAAGGAAGTCGGCGAGACCGGCACCGTGCTGCTCACCGACATCAACTTCTCCATGCTGCGCGAAGGGCGCGACCGCATGCTGAACGAGGGCAAAACGCCGCCCACCGTGCAGTGCGATGGCGAGCGGCTGCCGTTCCCCGACAATTATTTCGACTGCGTGTCGGTGGCCTTCGGCCTGCGCAACATGACGCACAAGGATCAGGCGCTGGCCGAGATGCACCGCGTGCTGAAGCCCGGCGGACGCCTGCTGGTGCTGGAGTTTTCCAGGGTGTGGAAGCCGCTGGAACCGGCCTACGACCTCTATTCCTTCAAGCTGCTGCCGCTGATGGGCAAGCTGGTCGCCAACGATGCGGACAGCTACCAGTATCTGGCCGAATCGATCCGCATGCATCCCGGCCAGGAAGAATTGAAGACCATGATGGAAAACGCAGGCTTCGCCAAAGTCAGCTACCACAACCTGACGGCCGGCGTGGTGGCCCTGCACAAGGGCTTCAAGATTTGATCCCGCTGGGCCTGATCACGGCGGGCCACATCGAACACGGCCTCAATCATCTGCTGCAGCAGTCGCCGGGGGCGACCGGCACGCTACGCCGCCACGCCGGGCGCAGCGTACGCTTCGACCTGACGCTGGCGCAGTTCGATTTCCGCATCGCCGACGACGGCTGTTTTTCCGAGGCCGCCGTCGACGCCCCCGACGCCATCATCCGCCCCACTCCCGCGCTCGTCGCACGCCTGCTGTTTTTTGGCCGCGAAGCATGGCGTTTCGCCGACTACAGCGGTGACCCGGCGCTGCTCGCAACGCTCGATCGCGTGTTCAAGCAACTGGAGTGGGATGTTGAAGCCGACCTTGCGCCGATCGTCGGCGACATCGCGGCGCACCGCCTCCATGCATTCGGCCGCAACGCACTGGCTGGCCTTGCCCATGCGTTCTCCAGCGTGGGACACAACGCCGGCGAATACCTGGTCGAGGAAGCCGAACTCATGGCCCGCGGCGTCGATGTCGCCCGTTTCAACCATGAAGTCGACGTGCTGGCCGATGATGTGGCGCGGCTGGATGCCCGCCTGCGTGGGCTGGAAACGCCGCGTACCCGATGAAACTGCTGCGCCTCGCCCGCATCCTCACCATCGGCCTGCGCTTCGGGCTGGAGGAGTTCTTCCTCGGTCACGAACGGGTGCGTCCGCTGCGCTGGCTGGTGCGCTTCGCCCTGTTCTGGCGGCCGCTTTCCGAGCCACGCGGGGTGAGGCTGCGCCGCGCGCTGGAGGCACTGGGACCGATCTTCGTCAAGTTCGGACAGATGCTGTCAACCCGCCGCGACCTGGTGCCGCTCGACCTCGCCGACGAACTGGCCCAATTGCAGGACAGGGTGCCGCCCTTCCCGTCAGTTGAGGCCATCGCCACGCTGGAAGCCGCCTATAAAAAGCCGCTTGCCGAGGTCTTCGCCGAATTCGACGCCACCCCCATCGCCTCGGCTTCGGTGGCGCAGGTGCATTTCGCGCGCCTGCACGACGGCACCGCCGTCGCGGTGAAGGTGCTGCGCCCCGGCATCGCGCCGGTGATCGCGCACGACGTGTCGCTGCTCTACGCCGCTGCCGGGCTGGTGGAAAAGCTGTTCGCCGACGGCCGGCGGCTGCGGCCACGCGAGGTCGTCGCCGAGTTCGAGAAGCACCTGGAGGACGAGCTCGACCTGATGCGCGAGGCCGCCAACTGCTCGCAGCTGCGGCGCAACTTCAAGGATTCGCCGCTGCTCGCGGTGCCCGGCGTCTACTGGGACTACTGCGACAGGAATGTCATGGTGATGGACCGCATGGACGGCATCCCGGTAAGCCAGATCGACCGTCTGCGCGAGGCTGGCGTCGACATCCCGAGGCTCGCCGCCGCCGGGGTGGAAATCTTCTTCACCCAGGTATTCCGCGACGGCTTCTTCCACGCCGACATGCACCCCGGCAACATCCTCGTCAGGCCGGATGGCCAGTACGTCGCCCTCGACTTCGGCATCATGGGCACGCTCACCGAGGTCGACAAGCAATACCTCGCGCGCAACTTCCTGGCCTTCTTCCGCCGCGACTACAAGGGGGTGGCGCTGGCGCATCTGGAGTCCGGCTGGGTGCCGGCCGACACCCGCATCGACGAACTCGAAGCCGCTGTGCGTGCGGTATGCGAGCCGGTGTTCGACCGCCCGCTGAAGGAGATCTCCTTCGGCCGCGTGCTGCTGCAGCTGTTCCAGGCCTCGCGCCGCTTCAACGTCGAGATCCAGCCGCAGCTGGTGCTGCTGCAGAAGACCCTGCTCAACATCGAAGGCCTCGGCCGCCAGCTCGACCCCGAGCTCGATCTGTGGAAAACCGCCAAACCCTTCCTTGAGCGCTGGATGAACGAGCAGATCGGCTGGCGTGCGCTGGTGAAAAACCTGCAGACCGAAGCGCCCAAATGGGCGACGCTGCTGCCGCAATTGCCGCGCCTGGCCCACCATGCCCTGAACGAAAACCGGCTGGTCCAGTTGGAGGCCGGCGTCACCCTCATGTTGCACCAGCAGCAGGCGCGCAACCGCTGGCTCGGCGTCATCGCCGGCCTGCTCGCCGTGCTGGCAGTTGCCACCCTCTATTTCAACCTGCGATAAGGGCACCGCCATGCTGATTGGCTTTGTCGTTCTGTATCTGGTCCTCTCCATCGGCATCGGCATCTACGCCGCCACCAAGGTCCACAACGCCAGCGACTACATCACCGCCGGTCGCTCGCTGCCGATGGTCGTGGTGATCGCCATGGTGTTCGCCACCTGGTTCGGCGCCGAGACCGTGCTCGGCATCCCCGCCACCTTCCTCGACGAGAACCTCGGCGGCACGATTTCCGACCCCTTCGGTGCCTCGCTGGCGCTGGTCCTGTTCGGCCTGTTTTTCGCGCGGCCACTTTACCGCATGAAGCTCATCACCCTGGGCGACTTCTACCGCCAGCGCTACAACCGTCCGGTGGAAATCGTCATGTCCCTGGCCATCGCCGCCTCCTACCTCGGCTGGGTGTCGGCACAGGTGATGGCACTGGGGCTGGTATTCAACGTGCTCTCCGACGGCGTCATCCCGACTTCGCAGGGCATCCTGATCGGCGCTGCCGTGGTCTCGCTCTACACGCTGTTCGGTGGCATGTGGTCGGTAGCGCTCACCACCCTGGTGCAGATGACCCTTATCGTCTCCGGCCTGCTGTGGATATCCGTGCTGGTGGGCGACATGCCCGAAGTGGGCGGCGTCGCCCCGGTGATCGAGCACGCCGCCGCCGCGGGCAAGTTCGAATTCTGGCCGGCCATGGAATGGGCGGCGATCGTCACCTTCATCGCGGGCTTGCTGACCATGGGCTTCGGCTCGATTCCGCAGCAGGACGTGTTCCAGCGCGCCAACGCATCCCGCAACGAGCGGATCGCAGTGTGGGGCACGGTCATCGGCGGCACCCTGTACTTCCTCTTCGCCGCGGTGCCGATCTATCTCACCTATTCCGCGACCCTGGTCGACCCCATCATGACCACGGCGCTGCTGGCCGAAGACGCCCAGCTGGTGCTGCCTACCTTCGTCAAGACCTACCT
>JAABQU010000037.1 GCA_011391285.1 Thiobacillus sp. | reverse complement strand
CCAGGTGTTGTCGAGCTGCGGCAGCAACAGCGTCTCCGGAAAATCGAGCGTCTCACCCGCCTGCGTGCGGCTGCGGTATTCCAGCAACAGCGCCTGCGCCTGACGGTTGAAATACCGCTGCGGGAACGGCGGGAATTCAGGCAGCTTGCCCGCCGCTGCCAGCAGCAGGTCGCGCTTGTACTCCTTCAGCAGCGACACCGTGTCGTATTCGGGATGCCCCTGGAAAAACACCGTGCGCAGGCCATCTCCGCTCACCGCCAGATGCACGCCCGCCTCTGTGCTTTCAGCCAGCACCTTGACGCCAGCCGCCTCGAACTGCGCGCGCGACACGTCGTTCCAGCGCGAATGCGGCACATCGAAACGGGTATTGATGTCGGCCACCAGCGGATGCCGCGCATCGGTGACGCGATGCTCGAACACGCCCCAGATCTTGTGCGGCTGCTTCACCCGCGTCTGGCCATGGCGGAACTGCATCACTGCGTGGGTGGCGAGGCAGGAGCACAGCGTCGAGGTGACGTTGTCCCATGCCCAGTCGATCACCTCGATCAGCGGCTGCCAGAACGCCTCGTCGGCCAGATTGGGGTGGCTGACGTTGGCGCCGGTGATGATGAGCGCGTCCAGCCCGGCGGCGCGAATGGTCTCGAAGGATTCGTAGAACTGCGCGATGTGTGCCTGCGCCGCCGCGCCGCGCGGCAGCGCAGGCAGGGTAAACGGATGCATGTAGAACTGGGCGATCGGATTGGACTCGCCGACCAGCCGGTAGAACTGTCGCTCGGTCGCTTCCAGCGCGGCGTCCGGCATCATGTTCAGCAGGCCGACATGCAGCTCGCGGATTTCCTGATTCGCCGCACGCTCGGTCGACAGCACCGTGATGCCATCGCGGCGCAGGCGGTCGAACGTGGGCAGGGCGTTATGCGCAACCAGCGGCATGTCAGCTTCCCTTGCGCGCGATGGCGGTTTCCAGCAGTGCCAGGAAATCGTGCTCATCACGCACCTGCGCCACTTCCTGCGAAGTCACGGTGTAGCCGTGCGGCCTGGCAATTGCTTCGTAGCGCGGAATGCGCGAATGGAACAGTCGCGGGAACACCCAGCGCGCAAAATCGTTGGGTTCGATCTGCGCCACGTAATCCAGGCCTTTTTCCTTGAGGTAAACCGGAAGCTGCTCGGCGAGGAAGGCCGGGCGGAAATACAGCGGCTTGGGGTCGGACTGTGCGCGCTTGATCAGCGTATCTTCTTCCTCGCGCGTGGTGGTCTGGATATAGAGAATCAGCGTGTGCCCGGCCAGCAGCTCGACCACGCCGGGCTCGTCCAGCTCGCACAGGCTGCCGCCGACGTCGTTGACGAAGTGCGGGTAGCCGTAGATTTCCTGGCCCTTGCGGATGAACTCTGGGACGTCGCGCATGGCGGCGATTTCGGCGTCGCGGTACGCCGCCTGGCGGCGCGAGAACTCGTCGAGCGACAAGCCACCCCACTCCGGTCCGCCCAGCTTGCCGACGAAGGTGAGCACTGGGCCGAGGTCGTGAATTTTGATGTTGTTCTTGATGTCGATCCAGTCATTGCGCAGCAGATCGCGCAGAAACGGCACCTGCATCGCCTGCTGCTTGATGATGTCCAGAATCGGTTCGTCGAGATAGCGCGTGCCAATGCGGTAGTCGCCGGAAAAATGGAACCAGTCGTGGCCACGCAGCATGGAGGAGATGTGCGTTTTGCCAACACCGGACATACCCAACAGGGTGACACGCTTGGTCGGCCAGGCGCGGAAGGACTCAGGGGTGAAATGCATGGGATCGATTTTCGCAGGATTAGCGCGAAGCCTACCGAAAAGCCACCCAATACAAAAGGGCGCGTGGTCGGAGACGTTTTGTCAGGACGGCTGGAAGTCGACCACAAAAGCAGCGAAGTTGTCCGCCGATACCGGCTTCGAATGCAGAAAGCCCTGCACCTTGTCGCAGCCGATCCGCACCAGGTAGTCCAGCTGCTCGCGGGTTTCGATGCCTTCGGCAATGGCGTCCAGCCCAAGCGTCTTGGCAAGCCCGATGACGGCCGCCGCAATGGCGCAATCGTTGGCGTCACCCGGAATGTCCTGCACAAACGAGCGGTCGATCTTGAGGTTGTCGATCGGCAACTGCTTCAGATAGGACAGCGAAGAATATCCGGTACCAAAATCGTCGATGGCGACGCGGATGCCGTACTCGCGCAAATGCGCCAGCACCCGGGAACACAACTCGATGTCGCGCATCAGCATGTTCTCGGTCAACTCGATCTGCAGTTGCCGGCCGGGAACGCCACTTTCCTGCAGCAGCGCGATGATGCGATCGGGAAAATCCGGCTGCGCCAGTTGCACGGCCGAGATGTTGACCGAGATGTAGTCGAGCTCGAGACCATCTGCTTGCCAGGCAACCATGCGCGCCAGCGACTCGCGCAAAATCCATTCGCCGAGCGGCACGATCAGGCGCGTTTTTTCGGCCACCGGGATGAAACAGTCCGGCGTGCGTGCGTCGGCCGGTCCGTTGGGCCAGCGGATCAACGCCTCGCAGGCGATGACTTTGCCGCGGGTAATGTCCACGATGGGTTGATAGTGCAGCTCGAAGCCGCCGTCCCGCACGGCGGTGCGCAACGCATTGTCGAGCTCGACTTTGCTGCGCATCGCCTCGGACAATTCAGCGCTGTAGCGCACATGGCCGTCACGGCCGGCATCCTTGGCGCGGTACATCGCCGTATCGGCGTTCTTCAGCAGGGTGACGGCATCGGTGCCGTCTTCGGGATAGAGCGTGACGCCGATGCTGCAGCCCACATACAGATCGATGCCATTGACCGCGAATGGCTGCTTGAAGGCAGCCACTATCTTGTCGGCCAGGCTCACCGCAGCAGTGTGCGTCGCATTGCCCTCCATCAACACCACAAACTCGTCGCCGCCCAGCCGGGCGACGGTATCGACCTGGCGCACCAGGCTCCTGAGCCGGCGCGCGGCTTCGATCAGCAACAGGTCGCCGATCTGGTGGCCAAGACTGTCATTGATGTTCTTGAAATGATCGAGGTCGATGAAGAGCAGGGCAATGATCTGGCCGTCGCGCTGGGCGCGTTCGATGTCATGGTGCAGCCGGTCGCTCAGCAACAGGCGGTTGGGCAGTTCGGTCAGCGCATCGTGATGCGCCAGGAAATCCAGCCGGGTCTGGGTTTCCTTGAGCGACGAGATGTCGGTCATGACCGAGATGTGGTGCGTCAGGGTGCCCTGGGCGTCACGCACTTCACTGATGGTTTGCAGCAAGGGCAAAATGCGGCCATCACGCGCCCGGTCGAGCATCTCGCCGTGCCAAAGCCCTTTATCACGCAGCGTGCACCACAATTCTTCAAAGAAATCCGGCTCATGCAGGTCCGACTTGAGGATGCTCGGCGTCGCGCCAATCAACTCTTCGCGGTCGTAACCAGTGATGCGCGAAACCGCTGCGTTGACTTCGATCACGCGGTTGTTGACATCGGTAATCAGAATACCCTCGCCGACATGGCTGAAGACCTTGGCATAGAGTTGCAGATGGCGTTCGTTTTCCATCTGCCGGGTGATGTCGGTAAACAGCATGACGGTCTTGGCATGCTGGCCGGACTCATCGAAAATCCTGGAGGCGACCACCTGCACGTCCTGGCCATGCAGGTTGACGACGTGGCAGGTGCCATCGGCGACCTCGCGAACATTGACCAGCGCGTCGGTACAGTTGCACACCGCGTTCGCCGGGCGCCCGATAATCTGCGCCCGCTCGCTGCCACCGAAAAACCAGTCGAGGGCGCGACGATTGCAGTCTTCGACCCGGTCGTCGAGGTCGAGCACGACCACGGCGGCGCCCAGGGTATCAAAGATCGCGCGGATCTCGTCAGTAGCGAGGTTAAGGCGATGGTTGGTCTCGTTGAGATGGGTAATCATCTGCGCGAACGATTCGGCGACGATGCCGATGGGGTCCAGCTCAAGCAGCGTGGCGTCGTCGAGCTCCTCGGGCCGCAGCGGCAGGGTGCCCATCACCGCCAGCAGCTGGTCGAGCTTGGCGCGGATATAGGGAATGGCGTCTTTGTTTGACATGCTGGATGGCTGGGCCAGTGCAGGCGTTCAGGTGACGCCGAAGATCCGGATGCGGTAGCTGCCATCCAGACGGGTGACCTCGGTGCGAAAGCCCATGCGATCCGCCGTGGCGGGAATGGTGGCCGTGGCCTGGCGGTCATCGGTCGTCACCACAATTTCAGCGCTGCCGGCGCGTACCGCCGCACCGTGATGGTTGAGTTCCTTCAATGCCAGCAGCAGGCAGGACGGGCAGATCTGGCCCCGGATATCGATGTCGATGGTCTGCGTCATGAAGCGTCACCGTACCACGAATCGCGTGAGCAGGCAGGCGCCGACCCAGGTGCCGGGCAACAGGCCGGCCACGAACAGCAGGCTCTGCAGCGCGAGAATCGGCACCCCGCCCCACAGGTGCCAGACGTTGCACGATGGCGCCATGCGCGCAGCCAGCCCGAGCAACAGCCCGCCACTGAGCGCGGACAGCAACTGACGGCGCGGCAGGCGCCACTGCAGCCGCCACTCGCCCAGCCGCAGCGCCGAGACCATGGCGCCACCGATGATGCCGAAAATCAATGGGTACTGGATTGCGGCGATGGCGTCCAGCCTGGGCCCCGGCCCGCCCTGAATTGCATGGTCGGAAAAGGGCGGCGTGTAGTTGAGCGGCTGCAGCGAGAAATAAGCCAGGTGCTCGACGTGCGCGGGTGCGAACAGCGACTCGATGACCGCGCCGAACTTGGAATAGCTGGTGGTGATGCCCATCGGCATGCCGATCACGACATACGAGGAAAAGCCCAGCAGCGCGAGGATGACGGCCGCACGCCAAGGCGCCAGATGGCCCTTGGCGAACCCGGGGCGACTCATGCGGCCGGCGCGGAATTCACGAACAAGCCAGATGCCGCCGCCCGCCGCGAGCGGCAGCAGCAGGGCTGCCGGCGATACCCCCAGCCATTGCGGCACGGTGATCGCATCCTTGAGCAGCACGGTGGACTTGGTGAAGGCGCTCCACTGCGGATGGATTTCGGCGTAAGCCGCCGAACCGGCGAGCATGCCGGCGAAGGCCAGCGCGCTGGCGGTGCTGCCGCCGCCCATCTTGTACAGGCTGCCGACGACGCAGCCGCCGGCCAGCACCATGCCAATGCCGAAGATGAAGCCGCCAGCAGCGTTGGCCAGCGACGGCGCACCGAGCAGGGGGAAGGGATAGAGCGTGATGACGTTGGCCTGCCGGCCAATTTCGAACAGCGCCATGCTGATGACGACCAGCAGGACCATCTGGCGAATCAGGAAAAAATCGCGGAACAGGAACATGTCACGGAACGAAGCCGTTACGCAGAAATCCGCGCGATGCATGACAAAACCCGCAGTGAGCCCGATGGCGAGCGAGCTGGCGATGATCAGCAGATAGCCTTGTTCCATGGCCAGAAATCCCCTACGGATAGATGCGTTGATATGACCTTTATTGCCAATCCAGTCATTCGGCCTGCTGAGGCATTGCCCGGCATTACCAAAGACCAAGGGTGTCAGCCAAGACATTAACGGCTTGCTGGTTGAAAATTTGAATGCGTGCCAACAAATGACGATCGCTCTCGCCCAACACAAGGTCCGGATAAGGCTTTGTTTTAAGCGCTCGGCGGCGGTGTCGCCTGCTCGATCAATGCGCGGAAGGCACCGATCTCGCTGCGGGCGCCGATCACCACCAGCACGTCATCGAAATCCAGCCTGTGGTCGATACCGCGAGTGCTGAAGATGAGATCCTTGCCGCGTTCCAGATCCACCACCCCGAGCAGGAGGAGGTTCTGCGTCATCACCTTTTTGAGACCCGAGAGGTGCACGCCGTGCAGCCAGGAGTGGCGCGGGATGGTGATTTCGGCCACGTTGAGGTCCTGCAGGCCGAACACGGTCTGCTCCAGCAGATCCACCACTTCCGGACGCTGGATCAGTTCGTGCACCCGGGCGCCGCTGATCTCGTAGGGATCCACCACCTTGTCGGCGCCGGCAGCCAGCAGCTTGGGGGCGGCCTCGGGCGCCTGGCACACCGC
>JAABQU010000036.1:1472-6169 GCA_011391285.1 Thiobacillus sp. | reverse complement strand
ATGACGAGGAAATTTCCATTCGCGATCTGGCCCAAATCGTCGTGCAACGCGCCAACAGCAGTTCACCCCTGCATTTCATCTCCTACAAGGATGCCTACGGCGAGGAATTCGAGGACGTCACGCACCGGCGTCCGGTGCTCAACAAGCTGCGCGCGCTGACCGGCTTCACGCCGGAATGGACACTCAACGAAACGCTGGACGACCTGATTCAAAGGGCGTGCGGAAAAATCAGGCGCGTCGCTTAGAATAGCGCGCCATGGCGACCACCCCCTACTTCATCCTCAGCCCGAACACGGTGCTGAGCATCATCGGACTGATCCACGGACCGGACAAGACCGTCCCCCATCCCGCAGACGACTGGCGCACCGCCACGGTCGACGTGGTGATCCCCGCCTTCAACGAGGAAAGCAACATTCCGCTGTGCCTGGCCTCGCTGGCGCGCCAGACGCGCAAGCCCACGCGCATCATCCTGATCGACGACGGCAGCCGGGACCGCACGCTCGAGTACGCAAAGACGTTCTGCGAACTCAACGGCATGGAGTTGACCACGATTCACCGTGAGCGCTCCATCGGCAAGACCCCGACGCTCAAGCGCCAGTCACGCGAGTCGGACTCCGATGTGGAGTTCATTCTCGACGGCGACACCGTGCTGGAATCGGAGAACTACATCGACCGCGTCGTGGAGGAACTCTACAAGGGTGCCGGCATCGCCAGCGCCTGCGGCACGGTGCTGCCGCTGCGCGACCGCGACCGTCGTGCCATGCTCGAAACCGAGGCACTGCAGAAATTCCTCGGTGCGCACCCCGAGGCCACCATCTATCCAAAGGTGGGCTGGTTTCACCATCTGCAGCGCGGCATCACCGACCTGTACCGGGATGTGCTGTATTTCTTCCTGCAGAAATTCGTCTATCACGGCCAGATGGCGTTCTTCGGCAGCATCCTCAATCCGGTGGGCTGCGCCGTGGCCTATCGCCGCAGCGTGATCAAAACCATCGTGTTCGACCGCTACGAGCCGATCCTGGGTGACGATCTCACCAACTCGGAAGACATCTTCATCGGCTTCGCCGTCAACGACAACGGCTACCGCAACATCCAGCTCACCGACATTTATGCCCGCTCGCAGGAACCGGAAGTGAGCCGCGTGCCGGGACAACTCTACCTGTGGTCCTCGTCCTTCCTGCAAAGCTGCTATTACTTCGATGAGCTGATGCGAAGCCCGTTCAAGGCGCTCAAGCGCTACCGCCGGCAGAAGGAAGAACAGGCCGAACTGGCAGCGGGGCTCGCGGACAAACGTGTGCACCACGAGCAATACCGCCAGCCCTTCGGCATCGACACCACGCTCAAATACGGCCGACCCATCGGCTGGGTGCTGTTCATGTCGGCGTTCGAAAAAGTGGCGTTTCCGACCGCGCTGCTGATCATGATCCTGCTGCAGATGTGGGAGCCACTGGCGATCACGCTGATCGCGGAAACGGCAATCGCCACCGGCATCCTGGTCGCCCTGACCAAGGGACATCGACTGGAATACTTCTTCAAGGGATTGCTGGTGACGCCGTTGCGCTATGCCGCCCTGTTGTTCGACCTCATCACGATCGGTCGCTTTGCCGCCGATCTGTGGATCTTCCGTAACCGGCGGTGGCGCAAATGAAGCTTCATTGGGTACTCGCATGGGCTCTGTGCTCGAATGTGGCGCTGGCAGCGCAGCCCGTTCCCGACGCCGGCCTGCGCGCCGAGATGCAGGGCAAGTGGGCAGATGCGGTGGAAATCTACAAACAGGTGCTCAAGGCCAATCCGGCCCAGGCGAGTCTGTGGGAACGCATCGCCGACATCCGTGCCACCCAGCTGAAGGACCCCGCCCGTGCAGCGGAGGCCCTGCGCGAAGCAGTGAAGTACGCGCCGGCCGATGCCCGGTTGCATTACAAGCTTGCCCAGGCCCTGGCAGCAGCGCAGCAAGGGCCGGCCGCCCTCGCCGCCATCAATCGCGCCGTCGAACTCGAACCGGGGAATGCGAGCTATTTGCGCGCCCGCGGTGAACTGGCCACCTGGACCGGTGACTACGCCCTGGCGCTGGCCAGCTACGAGCGCGTCCTCGCCACTGCACCCCGGGATGCGGATGCCATGCTTGGCGCGGCTCGCGCCAGTTCACGCAGTGGCAAGAAGGATGCCGCCGTCCCCCGCTACCGCGCCTATCTGGACCAGCATCCGCAAGACAAGGACGCGATGCTGGAATACATGGAACTGGAAGCCGAGCGCGGCAATACGCAGACGGTGCAGGAATACGACTCGCTTTACCGCCAGCGCTTCGGCGAGAGCAAGGAATACTGGCTGCGCATGGCCGACATCTACGCGCTGGGCAACAACGCCGCCGCTTCGTCTGCAGCCCTGAAGGAAGCAAGCCGTCTCGCGCCGCAGGACCATGCCCTGCTCTATCGTCTGGCGCAGAGCTATCAGAGCGAAAAGGAAGCCACAGCCGCAGCGACTGCCATCGAACGCGCGGTGGAACTCGACCCGAAAAATCTGGAATATCTGCGCACCCGCGCCGACCTCGCTGCCTGGCGCGGTGACTACGCCATGGCGCTGGACAGCCATCAGCGGATCCTCGCCATCGCGCCGGACGATGCCGGGGCCCGCCTGGGGATCGCACGCGTGAACTACTGGCGCAGCGAACTGGACGATTCGGCGAGCGCCTATCGCGAGTATCTGGCCCTGCAGCCCGGCGTCGCCGCACCCTGGATGGAATACATCGTGGTCGTCACCGAAATGGGCGACTACGCGCAGGCGATGGAACTGCTGGAAGACTATCGCGTGAAATTTGATGACAACGTCGCCTATCGCAAGCAGAAGGCACGCGTGCTTGCCTGGGCGGAACGACCGACGCCCGCGCTCGGGCTTGTCGCCGAACTCGAGCCCACGCTGCCCGACGATTATGAACTGGGCTACACCAAGACCGTTGCCCTGCACTACGCGCACCGCCCGAGCGACGCGCTGGACAGCCTCGCCGGGGTCACCCGCCTGCGTCCGGACAGCAAGGAAACCCTCGATCTGACCCGCTTCATCCGCACCCCGCTGCGCTCCAGTGCGACGGTCGGCTTTGGCTACTTCACTGGCTCCGACGATGTCACCATCCACCAGGCCGGCCTGCTCGGCATCCATGTAATCACCCCCGAGACGCGCCTGTTCGGCGGCACCGACCTGCAGCGAATTAAAACCAAGGACGGCAGCGGCTACGAGATGACGGATGGCGGCAACGCCATCGACTATAACCGCGCCTGGCTCGGTATCCAGCATCGCATCTCGCCAAAACTATCCTTCGACGCTCAAGTAGGCGGCGGCGACACAGAAGGCGACCGCAACTTCGTCTACGAAGTGGGGGCCGACCTGCAGCCAGCCGACGAACTGGCCATGCGCCTGTCGCATCGGCAGGATATGTATGCCGTGTCGCCGCTGGCGGCCGAACTCGGCATCGAACGCCGCGCCAACGCCCTCTACGCAACCTGGACCCCGGACCTGCGCTACACCGTGACCGGTGATCTGGGCTACGACACGTTCTCCGACGGCAACGACCGCTGGGAAGCGGAAATCGCCCCGCGCCGCGCCTTTCTGCGCAACCAGCTGCTGAACCTGGATCTGGGCATAAGCGGGCGCTGGTACGGCTTCGACGACGACCCGGGCAACGGCTACTACGCACCCTCGCTCTATCAGCGCTACGCGCTGACCGCTTTCACCTACTGGAAAATCAGCGACGACGACGGCGTGAGCGTGGCCTTCAGCTACGGTCCCTACAAGGACAACTTCATGTCCGGCTTCCGGGCTGGCGGCGATGTCGTGGTCGAAGGCTTCTTCGGCATCTATCGCGACTGGTACCTAAATGTGAAGGGTGGGGTGTCCCACTACGGCGGCGCCGCCACCGCGGGCTACGATTCGCAGATGTTCGAAATCAACCTGACCCGACGCTTCTGACGCCACACCAGGCCTGCCAAACTGGAAGCATGAAAACCTGGCTGCTAGTCCTGCTTCTGCTTGCCCCTTTAGCGGCTGCGGCACAGCCGCCTGCCGGACGCGCGGTCGCCGTCACCTTCGACGACCTGCCCTTTGCTTCCGTGCCGGCGGATGACAACCCCAGTCTTGGCCGCATGACCTCCCGGCTGCTGCAGCATCTGCAAACCGAACAGGTGCCCGCAGTGGGCTTCGTCAACGAAGCCAAGCTTTACCGCGAAGGCAGCCTCGATCCGGCACGGGTCGAGCTGCTGCGCAGCTGGCTGCGCGCCGGTTTCGAACTGGGGAACCATACCGCCTCCCATCCTTCGCTCAACCGGGTACCGCTCGACGCCTTCGAGGCTGATCTGCTGCAGGGTGAAGCCGTCACGCGCCCGCTGATGCAAAGCGAAGGCCGCACCCTGCGCTGGTTTCGTCATCCCTTCCTGCACCTGGGAACCACGCCCGAGGTGCGCACCGCATTCCAGGATTTTCTCGCCGTGCATGGCTATATTGCCGCGCCGGTGACCGTCAACAACTCGGAATGGGTGTTTGCCGTGGCGTATTCGCGGGCGCAGGCGCAAGGCGACCAGGATGCGGTACGGCAAATCGGCGCAGCCTATGTGCCCTACATGCAGGCGTCATTCGCACGTGTCGAGCAACTGGCCCTCGACCTGTTCGGCCGAACCATTCCCCATGTTGTGGTGCTGCACGCCAATTCG
>JAABQU010000036.1:0-1462 GCA_011391285.1 Thiobacillus sp. | reverse complement strand
CGCTCGCCGCCATGCTGAAGCAGCGCGGCTACCACTTCATCAGCCTGGACGACGCGCTCAGGGACAGCGCCTACGCGTCGCCCTTGGGGTTGAGCGGGTTCGAAGGCGAATCCTGGCTCGAGAACTGGTCACGACAGGCCGGTCTGCGGCCGTCGCAGCAACCCGAGGTGCCGGATTTCGTGACGCGGTGGGCCGGGCAGGCCGCATACCGGGGCTACTGAGATGCAACTGCGCATCCTGGCCACAGCGGTTGCCTTTTCTGCCGCACTTGTAGCCACCATGCCCGCAACAGCCACCGACACCCTGCGCGGCCTTGCCCCTTCAGCTGGCATTCGCATCGGCGCAGCTGTGGATGTCGATGCGTTGAAGGCAGATGCGGCCTATGCAAGGTTGCTGGCGCGAGAGTTCAATCTGCTCACGCCGGAGAACGCGATGAAATTCGCCGTCGTCCATCCCGAGCGCGGCCGTTACGATTTCACGCAGGCGGACGCCCTGGTCGAATTTGCCGAAGCGAACGACATGCAGGTGAACGGGCATGTGCTGGTATGGCACCAGCAGCTTCCGGACTGGCTGACGCAGGGCAATTTCGATTCCGACGAACTGAAAGCCATCCTGCGCGAACACATCCAGACCCTGGTGACGCGCTATCGCGGCCGGGTAGCATCCTGGGACGTCGCGGCCGAAGCCGTCGATGAGAATGGCCGCCTGCGCGAAACCTTTTGGTCGCGCGGCATCGGCCCGGACTATCTGGCCCTGGCGTTCCGTTGGGCGCACGAGGCCGACCCGCAGGCGCACTTGCGCTACAACGACTACGGCGGCGAGGGTGGCGGCGCCAAGTCGGATGGCATCTACGATCTCATGATCGTATTACGTCGCAAGGGAGTGCCGGTGCATGGCGTCGGCCTGCAAATGCACGCCAGCCTGAAAGACGCACCGCGCCCCGGCGACGTGCGCATCAACATGAAGCGCCTGGCAGCGCTCCGCCTGCAGACCCACATCACCGAAATGGACGTGATGCTGTCGCTGCCGGCAAGCCGCGCGGAGCTTCGGGCACAGGCTGGGCTGTACCGCGACATGCTGCAGGCCTGCTTGGCGGTGCCGCAATGCCGCAGCTTCTCCACCTGGGGTGCAAGCGACCGCTATTCGTGGATCCCGGCGTTCTTCCCCGGCCAGGGCGACGCGCTGTTGTTCGATGCGGAGGGCCGAGCGAAACCTGCATATGACAGTGTTTGGCGGGTTTTGCGCAACAACAAAGCAGACAGGCATTGAATTGGGTTGCAGGTAGACGCAGACATTAAACAATGTGAATGCTGCAACAATGCAGCAAATGCCCCTTCTCGATTCTCGAAAAGGCGCTGGGCACGCCATGAAACCCGCGTGTTTAATGGTGCCGGGAGGGGGACTCGAACCCCCACACTGTTACCAGCGGCGGATTTTGAATCCGCTGCGTCTACCGATTCCG
>JAABQU010000035.1 GCA_011391285.1 Thiobacillus sp. | reverse complement strand
GGCTACCTGCTGCTCGGCATCGCACTGGCGACGCCGGCAGCAGCCGCGGCGACGGTTTATTTCCTGCTCCACAACATCCTGGTCAAGGCCAACCTGTTCCTCATCGCCGGCCTGATGTTCGCCGCCGCCGGACATTACGACCTGCGCCGCATCGGTGGTCTGTATCCGGCGCGGCCGCTGCTGGCGCTGCTGTTCCTGCTGAGCGCGTTCTCCCTGGTGGGGGTGCCGCCCACCACCGGTTTCTGGGGCAAGTTCATGCTGCTGCGCGAGGCCTTCGAGCAGGGCCGCTACCTGTGGGGGGGAACGGCCCTGGCGGTCGGCCTGCTGACGCTGTACTCGATGAGCAAGATCTGGCTGGAAGGCTTCTGGAAGCCGCAGCAGCATGAAATGGCGGCTGGGTCGACGCCTGCCGCGTGCCCGGCCGCCGCTTATGCCGCTGTGGTGCTGCTGTCGCTGATCATCCTGGCCATGGGGCTTTTCCCCGAGCCGGTCATCCGTCATGTCGAGCACGCCACGGCGGGCTTCTGGAGCGGAGTCCTGAAATGAATCGATTCTCCGCGCTGATCCGGCTGGGTTTCAATTTCATGAAGGAAGCCATCGTCTCCGGCGGCGTCACCGCCCTGATTATCCTGCGTGGCGGCAAGAGCCTGCAGCCGGGCTTCGTGCGCATGTCCTACGGTGACCTCGGCGAGACGGCGGCTGATTTTCTCGGCGCGCTGGTCAGCCTGACGCCCGGTACCACTACTGTCGATATCGACCCCGAGCGCCGTGAACTGCTGCTGCACCTGCTCGACATGACGCACGCGGAGCAGACACTGGCCTCGATCCGGCGCGATTTCCTTGAGCCCATCCACACCCTGTCCGGAGGCAGGCCATGATTCTGCTGATGCTGTTCGTGCTGCTGGCGGGGGCCAGTGCACTGATGGGGTTCTATCGGCTGCTCGCCGGTCCCACCCATACCGATCGTGTCGTAGGCCTCGACATCCTGTTCTTCGTCGCCATCGTGCTGAGCCTGCTCGCGGCCTGGACCAGCGGGCGCACGGCCTACCTCGACGTCGCCATCGGACTCGCCCTGGCAGGGTTCGTCGCGACGCTGGCCTGGGCCCGGCTGATCCAGCGGCAGGCCGGCAGCACGCGGGAGACGCAGTCGTGACAGCGCTGCTCGGCTGGAGCATCTGCAGCCTGGCGATGCTGGTGCTGCTGATCGCCGCAGTCGGGATCCTGCGTCTGCCGGATGCGCTGGCGCGCCAGCATGCGGCAACCAAGGCCGGCACGCTCGCGGTGTCGCTGTTCGCGGTCGGACTCGCGCTGGTGGCGGGGGAGAGCGCCTGGACCTGGCGTCTGCTGACGCTGGTCACGTTCCTGCTGATGACGCTGCCGTTGGCCTCGCATGCCCTGGCGCGCGCCGGGGTCGTCGAGCGGGAACGGTCGGAGAAGGCAGCCTTGCGCCTTCCCGGGAACTGACTCGGCTGTGCAAGAAGCCATCGTGTGAAGTTGATGACCGTGAGGAGCGCCAGACGTTTGTGCTGCTCACCGACGGGATCAACCAGATCGGTGATCCTTCAGCGATCCATGGCTTCTGTTCGGACGGCCGCCACGATGTGGAGTAAACCCACTTCAAGAACTTCGATCAGCATTTAGATGAGTGTGAATCCGCGTGCCGACAATTACGTATCATGCATCTTCGGGCAGAAGAACTACACGATGGTCGCGAAGAGGTTCTTCCTGATGTTACTTCGCGGTTCTTCGTGTCCTTCGTGGAAAAACCAGGTTTCAACCATGAACACATACACAGGCCTTCACCAGGACAAACACGGCATGGCGCAACTCGGACGCATCGTGCTGGATGGCGGGCTGTTCGGCCTGATTCCCGAAAGCGAGAGCTTCGCGGGCCGGGATCTCGGCCGCATGCAGATGCGGATGGAGAAAGTGCAGGCGGAATGGGACAAGGACACCAATCTCCCCTGCCGCCTGCCGATGGAACTGCGCGAACGCCATGCCGAGAGTTACGCCAGGGCGTTGGTCCAGGCGCGGGGCAAGGGCTTGGATCCGGAACTGGGTGAGGACGAGTAGCCCCATCCAACAAGGCTGAGAGGATTTTGCACATGAATCTGTATGCCCAGCCGATAGAGGCGCGCATTGACTGGCTGTTCGACCATGCAAAAAACCATGCCGAATCATTCGGCAGCCCGGAAACCTGGCTGGCCCGCAAGCGCTATCTGGCCGAACATCCCACCGCGATCGGGGTGCTCAAATGCATGGACGGTCGCATCAATATCCCCGTGGCGACGGAAACTCCCGTGGGCATCATCCAGCCGTTCCGCAACCTCGGCGGGCGCTTTGACCTGGGCTGGCCGCACCTGGGCGAGGTGTTGTCGGATTACGTGATGTCGGTCGTGCGTGAGGGCCGGCGCGCGCTGATGGTGTCGACCTATCATTTTTCCAGGGGCGATCCGCAGCGCGGCTGCGCCGGATTCGATTTCGATACCGAGGCGGCGTGCGCACATACCTTTGCCATCCGTCGGCAGATCGAGCAGGTGTTCGGCGCCGGCCATCAAACCGTCTATCCGCTGGTGTGCGGGTTCGAGACGGATGACGACGCGCTGATCCTGCACGGACAAAACGGCGAGATGCTCGATGCGTCCAGCGTGACGGAGACTGAAACCCTGCCCGCGCGCCTGCAGGCCTTGTTCCCCGACATGCCCGAGCAAATGCGCGCCGATCTGCTGCCGCTGGTCGAGGGCAACATCCGGCATATCGCCGAGGTGCGCCGGGCGGCCCGCGAACTCGACATCGAACACCGCGAATGGGTGATCTGCCTGGGGCGCGGCTTCGACTGGCTGCACATGCCCAACCAGGCGCTCATCATCGGCCCTTACAGCCCCGACCTGGCCGACCCGGTACGCAAGGCCGCCGGCATCCTGCAGAGCAACATGGCGGCCGGGCGGATTCCCGACGACGGCTTCCTGCTGCTGGCGTCGGTGCCCTACGCCGAAATCGGCGTCGACCGCGCGCGCGCCGAGCTCAAGTCGCGCTTCCTGTCGGGCTTCGCCGCCGAGGTCATCATCCGCGAGTTTCCGCGACTGGCCGAAAAAATGCACCGCAGGACAGCGGTGCTGAACTGGGGCAGCCGGAATCTGGAATTTCTCGAGGGCGTCTGAGCCGGTCGCGCTCGACCGACAGGAGGTGCGGGGGTGACTTGATCAATGCGTTATCCGCGAAAGACGCGAAGAAACAAAAACCAACGTCCCAGGAATCCTTCGCGTTTCTTCGCGCCCTTCGCGGACGGTTTTTTCAGGACGCCGTGTTTTTCCTGTCCTGGCTGACTGCCGCAAGTATCCCCTGCAGCAGGGCAATCGGTGTAGGCGGGCAGCCGGGCACTTCGACGTCGACCGGGATGACGTTGGAGACCTTTCCGCATGTGGCGTAGCTCTCGCCGAACATTCCGCCGGTGCAGCCGCAGTCACCCATGGCGACCACCCACTTGGGTTCGGGGATGGCGTCGTAGGTGCGCTTCAACGCGACCTCAAGGTTGCGCGAGACCGGGCCGGTGACCAGCAGCACGTCAACGTGGCGAGGGCTGGCGGCGAATTTCACGCCCATCCCTTCGATGTTGTAGTGCGGGCCGTTGATCGCGTGGATTTCCAGTTCGCAGCCGTTGCATGAACCGGAATCGAGGTGGCGGATCGCCACCGATTGGCCGAATACCTTGAGGATTTCCGCATGTAGTGTCTGCTCGCGGGTACGCAGGGACAGGTCGGCCTGCGGCGCCGGCTCGGAAACGATGCCGGTCTTGAAGATTTTCTGCAGGATCAGGTGTGTAGCCATGATGCGGTTCTCACGAGTCTCGTAGGGTGCGCCATGCGCACGAGGCAATCAGATATGGGCGCGCCCGGCGCAGCCTGCAGGTCAGACTCATAAATCCGGTCCGCTGTAGGAAAGGTTGAACGATTTGTTGATGAGCGGGAAGTCGGGAACGATGTTGCCCAGCACACCGATTTCCAGCAGCGGCCAGTTCTGCCACGACGGATCATGTGGATGCACCCGGTCGAGCGTGCCGTCGGCGCCAATGCGCACGGCCACCACCACTTCGCCGCGCCAGCTTTCCACCCAGCCGAGGCCTTCGCTCACTGTCGATATCGCGGCGAGCGGCGCATGGATGGCGCCATCCGGCAGGCGCCTGAGGATGTCGCGGATCAGGCGCAGCGATTCATACACTTCGGCAAAGCGCACTTCGGCGCGCGCCAGCACGTCGCCGCGGCGCTGGGTGGCCATGCTGACGTCGAGCTGGTCATAGGGCGCCTGCGGAAACTGGGCGCGGGCGTCCCAGGCCTGCGCGCTGGCGCGCCCGGCCAGGCCGGTGAGGCCGAGGCGTGCCGCCAGGTCGGGCTTGCAGATGCCGGTATTGGCGAAACGGTCCTGCAGCGTGGCGTGGTCGTCGTAGATGGCCTTGAGCGAGCGTACTTCCGCCTCGAGCCGGTCGGTCTCGGCGGCGAGTTCCGCGCGGCCGCTGTCCGCGATGTCCTTCGCCACACCGCCCGGCACGATGCAGTCGAACAGGTAGCGATGGCCGAACAGCCTGGCGCTGAGCCGCAGCCAGTCCTCCTTCAGTCGCCAGAACTGCATGAAGCCGAAGCCCAGCGCGACGTCGTTGCCGAGGTAGCCGAGGTCGCCCAGATGGTTGGCGATGCGCTCGATTTCCAGGAACAGCGCGCGCAGCCAGACGGCACGCTCGGGCACTGTGCTGCTGCTGGCGGTTTCCACCGCCATGCAGTAGGCCCAGGCGTAGGCGATGTGGGCGTCGCCGGAAACGCGCCCGGCAAGCTTGGCGCCGGTGGCGAGGTTCATGCCCTCGAAGCGCTTTTCCGTGCCCTTGTGGGTGTAGCCCAGGCGCTGTTCCAGCCGGAGGATGCGCTCGCCGATGACGGAAAAGCGGAAGTGTCCCGGCTCGATGGTCCCGGCGTGGATCGGCCCGACCGCGATTTCGTGCACGCCATCGCCCTCGACGCGAATGAACGGGTAGGCATCGGTGTCGTGGGTGGCGGGTCGTGTGGAATCGAAATCCTTGCGCAGCGGAAAGACATCCGCCGGCCAGGCGCCGTGGCGCAGCCATTTGCGGTCGTCCACCGCGTCGGTGGCCGTGATTCCGAGCAGGTCGAAGCTCGCACGCTGCATGCGGTCGGCCTGCAGGAATATGTGGGCAAGGTCAGGGTAGGCCGGCGCTTCCGCTGGCAGGGCACAGCTTACCCAGGCGAGTCCGTCGCCGGTGAGGAAGACCACATGGATGCCGAAGCCACCGCCCAGATGGCGGTCGTCCGTACCCCACAGGGCAACGAGCTGTCCGCCTTCTTCCTTGACCGCGCGTGCCAGCGCGAGCAACTGGCCCGTTTCCATCCTGCCGCGCCAGATATGCTTGCCGAGGGGGTCGAGATGCCAGTCGTGTTCACCGATTTTCATTTCAGCCTCCCAGAAGTTGCGCCGCCTGCTTGTACCAGTCAGCGAGATAGGGCGGAATGAACAGCCCCAGCATCAGCACCAGCCCCAGATGCATAAAAACCGGGGCCAGGGCGGGCTGGTAGGGCAGCTTCGTCGATTCGGTTTCGCCGAACACCATCGGCTGCACCTTGCCGAAGATGGAGGCAAAGGCCACGCCGAGCGCCAGCAGCAGGAAAGGCGTGGCCCAGGGATGCTCGTGCATGGCGGTGGTGATGATGAGGAACTCGCTGGCGAACACGCCGAACGGCGGCACGCCGAGGATGGCGACGGTGCCCAGCATCAGCCCCCAGCCGATGGTGGGATTGGTCTTGATCAGCCCACGGATGCCGTCCATCAGCTGGGTGCCGGCCTTCTGCGTGGCGTGGCCGACGGCGAAGAAGATGGCGGACTTGGTGAGCGAGTGCATGGTCATGTGCAGCAGCGCCGCGAAGTTCGCCACCGCGCCGCCCATGCCGAAGGCAAAAGTGATGAGGCCCATGTGCTCGATCGACGAGTAGGCGAACATGCGCTTGACGTCGGTCTGGCGCTTGATCAGGAAGGCGGCCAGCACCACCGAGAAGAGGCCGAAACCCATCATCAGGTTGCCCGCCATCTCGTTGCCGAGCGCGCCGTCGACCAGCACCTTGGAGCGCATCACCGCATACAGCGCGACGTTGAGCAGGAGGCCGGACAGCAC
>JAABQU010000034.1:5926-6192 GCA_011391285.1 Thiobacillus sp. | reverse complement strand
ACGCTGCCGCCGCCAGCGGGTTGATCGCCGCCAGATTCTCGGCCAACGCCTCGCGCGTGAGCGCCAAGTCGTAGTGCCCCTGCAGGTTCAGCCAGAACTCGGCTTCCATGCCGAAGAAGACACCCAGGCGGGCGGCGGTATCGGCGGTGATGCTGCGCTTGCCGGCGACGATTTCCCCGATGCGGCGCTGCGGTACGCCGATTTCCTTGGCCAGCCGGTATTGGGTCACGCCCAGGGGCTTGAGGAATTCCTCCAGCAGGATTTCG
>JAABQU010000034.1:0-5916 GCA_011391285.1 Thiobacillus sp. | reverse complement strand
TCGCCGGGGGGCGCGAGCGGGATTTGACGTTTTGCCATGATGCCTCCTAGTGATAATCGACGATTTCCACGTCCCATGCCGCGCCGCCCTTCCAGATAAAACACACGCGCCACTGGTCGTTGACGCGGATGCTCCATTGGCCTTTGCGGTCGCCCTTGAGCGCTTCGAGCCGGTTTTGCGGCGGAATGCGCAAGGACTCCAGGCGCTCGACGGCGTGTAGCATCTGCAATTTGCGGATCGCCACGCTTGCGATATTGGCAAACCGCGGGGAACGTTTTCCCTCAAACAACGCTTGTGTTTCGCGACATTTGAATCGCTTGATCATGCCACAACACTAACGTCTCGCGTTAGTAGTGTCAAGCGATCTCCCTGGTGACTTACAGCACTGTTGCTAACGTAAATTGAGCCGCTCAGAAACGACCATTCCACACTCACAGATGAACCCTTCCACCGTCAAAACCTACCTGCCCTGGGTCGTCGCAGTGGCGCTGTTCATGGAGGGCCTCGACACCACCATCGTCAACACGGCGGTGCCGGCGATCGCGGAGGGCCTGCAGGTAGCGCCCTTGAGCCTGAAGGCGGCGGTGACCAGCTACATCCTGAGCCTGGCCGTGTGCATTCCGGTGAGCGGCTGGATGGCGGACCGCTTCGGCATACGCCACGTCTTCAGCATCGCGGTCGCGATCTTCACCCTTTCCTCGATTCTGTGTGGCTTCGCGCAGAGCGTGCCGATGCTGGTGGCGGGACGCATCCTGCAGGGTGCAGGCGCGGCGATGATGATGCCGGTGGGCCGGCTGGCGATCATCCGCACCTTTCCCAAATCGGAACTGTTGCGGGCGATGAACTTCGTCATCATCCCGGCGCTGATCGGGCCCCTGCTTGGCCCCACGGTCGGCGGCCTGATCGTTCACTGGTTCTCGTGGCACTACATCTTCTTCATCAATGTGCCGGTGGGACTGATGGCGCTGTGGCTGGCGCATCGCCACATGCCGGACTATCACGGGGACGCACGGCGCCCTCTGGATGTCGTCGGCCTGATCCTGTTCGGCAGCGGCGCGGCGCTACTGTCCTGGCTGCTGGAAATATTCGGCGAGCATCAGATCGATGCGGCCTCGGCGGTGGCCCTGCTGTTACTCAGCCTCGGTCTGTTGGCGGCTTATTTTCTGCATGCACGCGAGACGCCGCATCCGCTGCTACGCCTGACGCTGTTCCGGATACGCACGTTTCGCGTCTCGGTGATGGGAGGCTTCGTCACGCGTCTGGGCATGGGCGGGATGCCGTTTCTGCTGCCGCTGCTCTACCAGCTCGGACTCGGCATGCCGGCGTGGCAGTCGGGCCTGCTGATGATGCCGACCGCCGCGGCTGCCATCGGCATGAAGTTCATTTCCGCGCGACTGCTGGCGCGCTTCGGCTACCGCCGCATCCTGATCGTGAATACGGTCATGATCGGGATCATCATCTGCCTCTTCTCGCGGGTGAGCCCGGCCACGCCGATCGCGCTGATCGTGCTGCTGGCCCTTGCGATGGGCTTCTTCAATTCGCTGCAATACACCAGCATGAATTCGATGGCCTTCGCCGACATCGATACGCCCGATTCGAGCATGGCCAGCACCATCACCAGTTCGCTGCAGCAGATGTCGATGAGCTTCGGGCTCGCCTGCGGCTCACTGGTTGCCGGCTGGTACCTGGGCGACCAGCCGCAAACCGACCACGTGGCGGTGACGACCGCGCTGCACCACGCCTTCCTGACGCTAGGCGGCCTGACGATGCTATCCTCGCTGTCGTTCTGGTCGCTGCGCCCCGGGGACGGGGAAAGCGTCAGCCGGGGGCGCGTGGCCGAGACCACCTAGGCACCATTGCTCGTCGGGCTTCGTTGCCTTTCGGGCTGTGTGCCGCGGCACGGATTTCGAATTCTTGCCTAAACAAATGGGGCAGCGGGAAAACGTGCACGGTGCATCACCGGCTCCCTGCTATCGTCAAATCCAACACCAACGGCGCATATACATGCACGATCAGATCTTGCCTGTTGCCCTCCCTTTACAATGAATCATGCCCGCCACCCTGCACGCCATCCAGGCCGACATCACCACGCTCGCGGTTGATGCCATCGTCAATGCCGCCAACCCGTCGCTGCTCGGCGGTGGCGGGGTGGACGGTGCAATCCATCGCGCGGCCGGGCCGCAACTGCTGGACGCATGCCGCCAACTGAGCGGCTGCCAGACGGGCGATGCGAAGCTCACACAGGGTTACCGCCTGCCTGCCCGCTTCGTCATCCACACCGTGGGGCCGGTGTGGCACGGGGGCGAACAGGGGGAAGCGGCGTTGCTGGCCTCGTGCTACCGGCGCGCGATCGAGGTGGCAGCGCAGAACGGCCTCCACACCCTGGCGTTCCCCGGCATCAGCACCGGCGTCTACGGTTACCCGATCGCACGCGCGGCCCGGATTGCCGTGGCAACGGCACGCACCGTGGTGCAGGCGTTTCCGGCCATCCGAGAAGTGATCTTCTGCTGCCATTCTGCGACCGATCTCGCGGTCTACCAGGCACTGCTGGCCGAAGCGGCGGACTGACCGCGGCAACAGACGAACGATGGATCTGGTCCTGGTTCATGGCATGGGACGAACCCCGCTCTCGATGCTGCGGCTACGCCGGCGCCTGCGGCGGGCCGGCCACCACCCGATCCTCTTCGGCTATTCGCCCACGTTCGAAACCCTGCAGGGGGCGACCGAGCGGCTGGTGAAGCGGATCGAGCGGCGGGTCGACACGACGCACTACGCGCTGATAGGCCATTCCCTCGGGACGGCGATCATCCGCACGGCGCTCGGCCAGCTGGAAAACCGGCCGCCAGCCGCCTGCATTTTTCTGGCGCCGCCGATGCGGGCCTGCAAGGCCGCCAAATTCTTTTCACGGTTCTGGCCATACCAATGGCTGATGGGCGAAATGGGGCAATTGCTGGCACAGGACGCGTTCATGCAAGGGCTGCCGATGCCCGCAGTGCCCACCCGGATCTATGCGGGCGTTACCGGCCCGCGCGCATCCTGGCTGCCCTTCGGCATGGAGGCCAACGACGGCATTCTCAGCCTGTCCGAAGCCACTGGCGACTTCACCGTGCGGGCGATCCAGGTGCCGGCGCTTCACACCTTCATCATGAATTCGGGACAGGTGTGCGATGACTTGTCCCGATTCCTCGAAACGGCTGGCCACGATTGAGTTCCAAGCAACAATGAACTGTGCGTGTCGCTGCCTGGCGACACGCACAGTTCACGCTATCTTTTTGATTTAAAGAATCATTCTTCTGTCCCACTGATTACGGCGTCGCCATCAAGCGACATTTGGCCATGTTTTTTGCTTTGGGCAACCCCAGCCAATTCCGTATCTGACTGTTTATCAAAAGGTTTTCAATACTGGCACGCCTGATGCTGTTAAGCCCTTGCGCCCAGTTCCGGGCGCAACCACACCAGAGCGTTTTACAACCAGAACCGAGAGAGACCCCCCATGCTCAAGACCTTCATGCAACCCGGCAATTCCAGCAACGCGAGATCCGATTCGGCCAGGACCGGCGCTTCTTCTGCGTACACATCCGCCAGAACGGCCGAGTCCGCCAGGGAGGAAGCCGCTCCGGCGGCCGCGCAATCCGCACGCAACGACGAAGGCAACAAGCTGATCGTCGGACCGAACATCAAGCTGAAGGGCTCCGAAATCACCGATTGCGAGATTCTGGTGGTGGAAGGCCGCGTGGAAGCCTCGATGAACAGCCGCGACATTCGCATCGCGGAGGGCGGCGTGTTTTCAGGCAAGGCCGAAATCGACGTGGCGGAGATACGCGGCACCTTCGAGGGCGAACTGACCGCGCGCAAGCGTCTGGTGGTGTACGCCACCGGCCGGGTCAACGGCACGATCCGCTATGGCGCGCTGATGGTCGAGGAAGGCGGCACGATTACCGGAAACATGGCGACCCATTCGGACAGCCCCAGCCTGGTCAAGGTCGCGGATGCTTCGACGCAACCCGTGACGACCGAAGCGACCGAAGAGAAAACCAAGGACACGGAAGATCATTCCACCTCGGTGTTTGCCCGCAGCCAGCGGCGTCAGGGTTGATCAACCCCCTGGGGCGTGACGCTGTCGTCGATACACGACAGCGTCACGCCAGCCGCCACAAGCGCGGACACGGCACCCCAGGCCATGCCCTACTGGCCCGCCATGAGCGCGCCGATCTGATGAATCAGGCGCAGGGCGATCACCCGCCCCCCGACGCTTACAACTTGGCGTTGCGCCCGCCGTCCACTGCCAGCACCTGCCCTGTCACATAGGGTGCATCAATGGCGAAGAAGCGCACGGCGCGGGCGATGTCGTCCGGCCCGCCGGCGGTTTTGAGGATAGTGTGCGAGACGATGCGCTGGCGCGAGACTTCGTCGAAGTTGGGGTCGTCTTCCGGCCACATGATGGGGCCAGGGGCGACGGCATTGACGCGCACCAGCGGCCCCAGTTCGCGGGCGAGAGACTTGGTGAGGCCGACCACGCCGGCCTTGGCGACGCTGTAGACGACATAGCTTTTCATCGGCCGCTCGGCGTGAATGTCTGCGATGTTGACGATGCAGCCGCGGCGCTTCTTCAGTTCAGGCGCGGCGGCCTGCGACAGAAACAGCGGCGCGATCAGGTTGCTGCCCATCAGGTTGTCCCAGTCCTTCATGGTGATGGTGCCGATCGGGGTGGGATAAAAGCTCGACGCATTGTTGACCAGCACGTCGAGCCCGCCGAAGGTGGCGACGGTCTGGTTGATGAGGCTGGGCAGGCCGCTGACGTCGAGCAGATCGGCCTGGATCAGGGCAACCGAATCGGGGCGGATGGCGTTCAGTTCATCCTGCAGCGCGCGCGCCTCGTCGACCGAACTGCGGTAATGGATCATCAGATTGGCGCCGCTGGCGTGCAGCAGGCGGCCGGTCGCCGCACCCACACGTTTGGCCCCGCCGGTAATCAACGCCACTTTGCCTTGCATCGGGGTTCGCCCTTATAGTCACTGGATCCTGGATTATCCAGCCATTCCGCATTATCCATTAACCCCTCGCATGCTGCCTCCCCCCTCCCCTGACGCCCTTGCGCACAGCCAGCGCGTGACGGCTCACCTGCGGTCGCTGATCGACGCCGCAGGCGGCTGGATTCCGTTCTCGCGCTATATGGAAGCGGCACTCTACGCACCCGGGCTGGGCTATTACGCTGCCGGGGCGATGAAATTCGGCGCGGCGGGCGATTTCGTCACCGCGCCGGAAATGACGCCGCTGTTCGGCCGCACCCTGGCGCACGCCATTGCCCCGGTGCTGGCTGAAACCCGCGGCGAGGTGCTTGAACTGGGCGCCGGCAGCGGGCGGCTGGCGGCGGATATGCTCGGCGAGCTGGCGCGGCTGGACGCGCTGCCCACGCGTTACCTGATACTGGAAGTGAGCGCCGACCTGCGTGCGCGCCAGCAGGCGACACTTGCACGCGACGTGCCGCTACTCGCTGAACGTGTGCAGTGGCTGGACGCGCTGCCGGAACATTTCAATGGCGTGATCCTCGGCAACGAAGTACTCGACGCGCTGCCGGTGGAACTGGTGCACTGGACGGCAGAGGGGCCGCTGGCACGCGGCGTGGTTGTGGAAGGCGACCATTTCGGCTGGCAGGATCGTCCCATCGCCGACCCCGTGCTGCGCGCTCGCACCGCGGCACTGAATCTGGCGCCGGGCTATGTCTCCGAAATCAATCTCGCTGCCGATGCGCTGATCGCGTCGCTCGCCGAATGCCTGGATCGCGGCCTGATCCTGATGATCGACTACGGCTTTGTCGCCAGCGAGTACTACCATCCGCAGCGCCACATGGGCACGCTGCGCGTGCATGTCCGTCACCATGCGCTGGACGACCCGTTCTACCTGCCGGGCCTCAGA
>JAABQU010000033.1 GCA_011391285.1 Thiobacillus sp. | reverse complement strand
GAACTCGAACGGCTGGCCAGCGATGCCGTGCGCCTGCGCGAGGAAGTGACAGGGCTGGAGGCCGCCTACGCCGAGACGCAGCAGCGCTACCTGGAGCGCCAGCGCGAGATCCAGGCGCTGCGCGCGCAGACCGGCCAGACGCAGAGCCGCCACCACACCGCGCAGATGGAACTGCTGCGCCTGCAGCAGGCGGTGGAACGGGTGCAGAGCCGCATCACGCAAATCGCCCAGGAACTGGACGAGGTCACCCGTCAGCAAACCAGCGAGCGCGCCACGCTCGACACGCTTGAATCACGCCTGAAGGAGTACCGCGCGCAGGAAGACGAGGCCCGCGAGGCGCTGTACGCCGCGCGCCAGACGCGTGACCAGGCCGACCGCGCCGTGTTCGAGGCGCGCGAACTGCAGCGCGCGGCCGAGCGGCGTCATCAGGAGGCCGGCTTCGCGCTGACCACCTGCACCAACAAGATCAAGGAACTCGGTGAAAGCCTGGCCCGCATCGACCAGGAAATCGCCGACGACGAGACCCGCCTGACTCAGGCGCGTGATGAACTGGCCCGCCTGCCGGCCGACGCGCTGGACGCCGAACTGCAACTCGCCCTGACCGCGCGCACCGAAGCCGAGACTGCGCTGGCCGCCGCGCGCGACGCGCTGGAAGGCCTGACCGCGCAATTGAGAAGCCAGGACGAGGCGCGCATGGCGTGCGAGCAAGGGCTCGATCCGCTGCGTCGCACCATCGAGCAGTTGAAGCTCAAGGATCAGGAAGCCATGCTGATGCAGTCGCAGTTCGAACTGCAACTGCGCGAGGCGGCGGCCGACGAGGCCAGCCTCGAATCCGGCCTGGCCGACAGCCCCAAGCCTGCGCAGTTGCAGGCGCAGATCAGCCGCCTGCAGAACGAGATCGCCGCGCTTGGCGCGGTCAATCTTGCCGCGCTGGACGAACTGACCCAGGCGCAGGAGCGCGCCGAATACCTCGCCGCGCAGTGCGCCGACCTGCTGGAAGCCGTCACCACGCTGGAAGACGCGATCCGCCGCATCGACCAGGAATCGCGTACGCGGCTCAAGGAAACCTTCGATACCGTCAACCAGCACATGGGCGAGCTGTTCCCGAAGCTGTTCGGCGGCGGCCAGGCCCGGCTCATCCTCACCGGCGACGAACTGCTCGACGCCGGGGTGCAGGTGTTCGCGCAGCCGCCCGGCAAGAAGAACGCCTCGATCCACCTGCTGTCCGGTGGCGAGAAAACGCTCACCGCGTTGTCGCTGGTGTTCGCCATGTTCAAGCTCAACCCGGCGCCGTTCTGTCTGCTCGACGAGGTCGACGCGCCGCTCGACGACGCCAACACCGAGCGCTACTGCAACCTGGTAAAGGCGATGTCCGACCATACCCAGTTCCTCTTCATCACCCACAACCGCGTCACCATGGAAATGGCCCAGCACCTCGCCGGCGTCACCATGCAGGAACCGGGCGTGTCGCGCATCGTCGCGGTGGACGTGGAAGAGGCGGTGGGGATGGTCGAAGCGGCCTAAATTCGCGCCGCCCCTAGCCGCGAGCGACGGCTATCGTGGAAAATAGCGCTTTTGGCGCGATTCCTTCACTCCCATGCTTGATATCCAACTGCTGCGCAAAGACGCAGCCCTCGTAGCCGAGCGCCTTGCGGCGCGCGGTTTTGTGTTCGACGCCGAGCGCTTCGACGCGCTGGAAGCCGAGCGCAAGACGATCCAGACCCGCACCCAGGACGCGCAAAACCGCCGCAACACCCTGTCGAAGCAGATTGGCATGCTGAAGGGCAAGGGCGAGGACACCACGGCGGTGATGGCGGAGGTGGCGGGACTGGGCGACGAGTTGAAGCAGATGGAAACGCGGCTGGCGGCCCTGCAGACGGAAATCAACGATTTCCTGATGGGGGTGCCGAACCTGCCGCACGAATCGGTGGCGGTGGGCAAGGACGAGACGGCCAACGTGGAAGTGAGCCGCTGGGGTACGCCCAAGAACTTCGATTTCGCCGTGCGCGACCATGTCGACATCGGCGAAGGGCTGGGCCAGCTCGACTTCGCCGCTGCGGTGAAAATCACCGGCAGCCGCTTTTCCGTGATGAAGGGGCCGCTGGCGCGGCTGCACCGCGCGCTTGCCCAGTTCATGCTCGATGTGCACACCAGCGACCACGGCTACACGGAGGTCTATGTGCCGTACCTGGTAAACGCCGACTCGATGCGCGGCACCGGGCAGTTGCCGAAGTTCGAGGAGGACCTGTTCCACGTCCCGCGCTCCGATGCCGACAAGCTTTATCTCATCCCCACGGCCGAAGTGCCGGTGACCAATCTGCTGCGCGACGAGATCGTCGCCGCTGAGTCGCTGCCGCTGAAGTTCGTCGCCCACACGCCGTGCTTCCGTTCGGAGGCCGGCTCCTACGGCCGCGACACCCGCGGCATGATCCGCCAGCATCAGTTCGACAAGGTGGAGTTGGTGCAGATGGTGCGCCCGGAGGATTCCTACGCCGCGCTTGAAAGCCTGACTTCACATGCCGAGACGATCCTGCAGAAGCTGGGCCTGCCGTACCGCAAGATGGCCCTGTGCAGTGGCGACATGGGCTTTTCGTCCGCCAAGACCTACGATCTGGAGGTGTGGCTGCCGGCGCAGAACACCTACCGCGAGATCTCATCCTGCTCCAATTTCGAGGCCTTCCAGGCGCGTCGCATGCAGGCGCGTTTCAAAGTGGGGCAGGGCAAGCCGGAACTGCTGCACACGCTGAACGGTTCGGGGCTGGCAGTGGGCCGCACGCTGGTGGCGATTCTGGAGAACTACCAGAACGCCGACGGCAGCGTGACCGTGCCGGACGCGCTGCGTCCTTGGATGGGCGGGCTGGAGCGGCTGCAGTCGGCTTGAAGTTCGGGCGCGGCACACCTGAATGCTGCGCTGGTCAGCCTTGGATTTTCGGGCGGGCTTCGTCGAGCCCCAGATTGATCAGCGGGTTGTACTCGGGTTCCAGCCGCAACAGGATGTCGTAGTAGCTGCGAATGTTCTCGGCGAAATGCAGCGCTTCGCCGCCGCGCGCGTAGCCGTATCTCATGACATTTGAATAGGTGCCGCGGCTCAGATAGGGCAGCGCCTCCTTGACGTCAGCCCAACTGTCCGGGTTGCCGCCGCGCGCCTGTGCAATGCGGCGCGCGTCTTCCATGTGCCCCTGTCCCTGGTTGTAGGCGGCCAGCGCCAGCCAGGTGCGGTCCGGCTCGGGAATGCGGGCGGGCAGGGCGTCTTTCATGAGCGCCAGATAACGGGCGCCGCCGAGGATGCTCTGGCGTGGATTGAGGCGGTCGGTGACACCCATGCGGTCGGCCGTTTGCCCGGTCAGCATCATCACGCCGCGCACTCCGGTGGGTGACGTGGCCAGCGGGTTCCATTGCGATTCCTGATAACCGATCGCAGCCAGCAGCCGCCAGTCGATTCCGGTGAGCGTCTGCGCCTCGTGAAAGTGCTGCCGCAGTCCGGGCAGCCTCTGCGGCCGGCGCTGGAGGATGCCGAGTATGTCCGAGCTGTCCAGCCTTTTGACATGGCCGAAATAGCGCTCGTAGGTGCGTTTGATCGTGCCGTCCTTGTGCGCCTGCTCGACGAAACGCGCCAGCGCATTGCGCAGCGTTTGCGGACTGCGGGGAGAAAGCGCCCACACGATTTTTTGCGTTTCACCGATGTCGAACGCCACCGCCAGTTCGGGGTAGACGTTGCGCATCGGGTCGAAATCCATGCCATTGATGATGACCGCGTCGTATTTTCCGGCCTGCAGCTGCGCCAGCAGTTCCTCCGGCCAGACATTTTCCAGCGCCGCCCAGGACAGCTTGGGATGCTTGCGTTTCTGCCGCATCAGGATGGGGGAGTGCCCGGAGCCGATGATCAGCGCCAGCTTCTTGCCCGACAGGTCGTTCAGGTTGCGGGGTTTCCGGTCGCTGGTGCGATACACGATGTGGATCGGCGTCTCGAACAGCACGGGTCCGGCGATCAGGTGACGGTCCTTGACGACCGCTCGCGGCAAAGCCGCTGCCGCCAGATGGATATGATGGCTGTCGAGCATTTCGAACAGGGATTCAGGGCGGTTTTTTTCCGTCCAGTGAAGCGCCCAGTTCTGTGACTGGGCGAATGCCTGGAGCAGATCGTGCTCGAATCCCGCGGGCTCGCCATTGTGAGCGATGTAATAGGAAGTGGGGCTGTTGCGCGTTCCCACGTGCAATTCGGCACTGGTCTCGGGCGGCGGTACCGGCTGGCTGCAGGCCCCCACGAGCAGGCTCAGTGTCAACACAGTCCCCCTCCAGAAATCAGCCTTTATTTTTGTGGTCGGCATGGACACAGTCTGACCGAGCGCGAAATTTTCGTCCAGCAAACCGCGCGACTCGGTTACAATGCCCGCCGTCGGAGAGGTGGCAGAGTGGTCGAATGTACCTGACTCGAAATCAGGCGTAGGTGCAAGCCTACCGTGGGTTCGAATCCCACCCTCTCCGCCATTCCTACCCGCCTCGCGTCCGCCGAGGTTTTGGCCCTACTTTCAGCGGGCTTGAAAATTCCTCCCATCAATTCAAAATAAAGCCAGACACTCAGGCTTATTCAGGCTATGGCAACCAAGCGAGAAGGCAGCACCCTACTGGAACCGATTGCGGCCAAAGTGAAGCCGCCGCCCCTGTACAAGGTGCTGCTCCTGAACGACGACTACACTCCAATGGAGTTCGTGGTGCTTGTGCTGAAAAAGTTTTTTGGCATCGACCAAGAACGGGCGACGCAAATCATGCTCAAAGTGCATACTGAGGGTGTGGGTGTATGCGGCGTTTATCCGAAGGATATCGCGCATACCAAGGTCGAGCAGGTTGTGGATTTCGCGCGGCAGCATCAGCATCCGCTGCAATGTACGATGGAGGAAAGTTAGATGATTGCCCAGGAACTCGAAGTCACGCTGCACATGGCCTTCATGGATGCGCGGCAGAAGCGCCACGAATTCATTTCGGTGGAGCATCTGCTGCTGGCAATGCTGGACAATCCGTCCGCGGTCGAAGTGCTGCGCGCCTGCGGCGCCAACATCGAGGCCATGCGCGAACAGTTGGGCAACTTCATCGAGGAGCACACGCCCAAGGTGGAAGGCGAGGGCGAGGTCGACACCCAGCCGACGCTCGGCTTTCAGCGCGTGATCCAGCGTGCCATCCTGCACGTG
Organism: Thiobacillus sp.; assembly: GCA_011391285.1. Next base: position 43,011 of record JAABQU010000033.1, on the reverse strand, counting down.
CAGTCGTCCGGCAAGAAAGAAGTGACCGGCGCCAACGTGCTGGTGGCGGTGTTCGGCGAGAAGGATTCGCATGCGGTGTATTTCCTCACCCAGCAGGGCGTGACCCGGCTCGACATCGTCAACTTCATCTCCCACGGCATCACCAAGACCCCGCAAGGCGAACCCGCACCGCGTTCGGATGAGCCCGCCGAAGCCGGCGGCGATGCGCCTGCTGCTTCGCCGCTCGACAGTTTTGCGCAAAACCTGAACTCGCAGGCACTGGCCGGCAAGATCGACCCGTTGATCGGGCGCGACCAGGAACTGGAACGCGTGATCCAGACCCTGTGCCGCCGGCGCAAGAACAACCCGCTGCTGGTGGGGGAGGCCGGCGTGGGCAAGACCGCCATTGCCGAAGGTCTGGCGCGTCGCATCATTGAAGGCGGGGTGCCCGATATCCTTGCGCAAAGCACGGTCTATGCGCTGGACATGGGGGCGCTGCTCGCCGGCACCAAGTACCGCGGCGACTTCGAGCAGCGTCTGAAGGGTGTGCTGAAACAGCTCGCCGACAACTCGAAGGCGATCCTCTTCATCGACGAAATCCACACGCTGATCGGCGCCGGGGCGGCGTCGGGCGGCACGCTCGACGCCTCCAACCTGCTGAAGCCGGCGCTGTCGTCAGGCAATCTGCGTTGCATCGGCGCGACCACGTACACCGAATATCGCGGCATTTTCGAGAAAGATCACGCATTGTCGCGGCGTTTTCAGAAAATCGACGTGCCGGAGCCCTCGGTCAACGAGACCGTGGCAATCCTGCGCGGCCTGAAGTCGCGTTTCGAGGATCATCATGGCGTCAAATACACGTCGGCCGCCCTGACCACGGCAGCGCAGCTGTCGGCGCGCTATATCAACGACCGTCACCTGCCGGACAAGGCAATCGACGTGATCGACGAGGCGGGCGCGGCGCAGCGCATCCTGCCGAAGTCCAAGCAGAAACGGACGATTACCCCGCGGGAGATTGAGGACATCATCGCCAAGATCGCGCGGATTCCGCCCAAGACGGTGTCTTCCGACGACAGGAGCTCGCTTAAAACGCTGGACCGCGACCTGAAAGCGGTGGTTTTTGGGCAGGATGCCGCCATCGATGCGCTGACCACGGCAATCAAGATGTCGCGTAGCGGCCTCGGCAACCCGCAGAAACCAATCGGCAACTTCCTGTTCTCCGGCCCGACCGGGGTCGGCAAGACCGAGGTCGCTCGCCAGCTGGCTTATGTGCTGGGGGTGGAACTCATCCGCTTCGACATGTCGGAATACATGGAGCGCCATGCGGTGTCGCGTTTGATCGGCGCGCCACCCGGCTACGTGGGATTCGACCAGGGAGGACTGTTAACGGAGGCTGTCAGCAAACAGCCATACTCGGTTGTTTTGCTTGACGAAGTGGAGAAGGCGCACCCGGACATTTTCAACGTGCTGCTGCAGGTCATGGACCACGGCACGCTGACCGACACCAACGGACGCAAGGCAGATTTCCGCAATGTGGTGCTGATCATGACCACCAACGCAGGCGCGGAAATGCTTAACAAGGCGAGCATCGGCTTCTCCAATTCGCGCGAAAGCGGCGACGAAATGGGCGAGATCAAGCGCATGTTCACGCCGGAATTCAGGAATCGCCTCGACGCGATCATCCCATTCGCGGCGCTGACCGAATCGGTCATCCTGCAGGTGGTGGACAAGTTCCTGATGCAACTGGAAGAGCAACTGCACGAGAAGAAGGTCGAGGCGGTGTTTACCGATGCGCTCAAGGCTTATCTCGCGAAGAATGGTTTCGACCCGCTGATGGGCGCCCGCCCGATGGCGCGCCTGATCCAGGACACCATCCGCAAGGCGCTGGCCGACGAACTGCTGTTCGGCAAACTGGCGCACGGCGGGCGGGTCACCATCGATATCGATGCCAGCGGGAAGGTCTGCCTGGAGTTCGAGGAAGCCGTGCCGGCGTGATTGGTTGTCATCTGAAAATCTGGTGGATGGTCCATTTGGTTCATCAAGATTTCGGATACAACGCCGTAAACCGTTCTAGGCACAGGTCAATTCTTTGTTTTGCTTGGTGTTTCGGGTTTCATCCCAGATGAACCCGAAATGCCGGGTATGCCAAGGCCTGTGGACCAATCGTCTAGACGGGAGAACAACCATGAATACCCACTATGCATTGAGTATCGCGGCAGTTGCGTTGGCCAGCCTGCTGCCTTTGAATACATACGCAGCGGACGAGCAGATGAAAGGCGAAGATTTGGCCCTTGTCGGCGAGCGCATTCGTCAGACCGGCGACCAGATTCGCGCCGACCTCAAGGAGGCGCGTGCCCGCTTTGAGGCACAAAAGGCGCGGGAGGAAGCAGAGAACAAGCGTAAAGCCGAGCAGGAACGGCAGCAAGCGGACAAGGAAGCAGCCGAGAAAGCCGCGATCCAGGAAGCCAAGCGACAGCAGGCGCTGGAAGCTGCGCAGGCGCAAGCCCGCAAGGAGGCCACCCTGAAGGCTGAAAAGGCAGAACGTGAACGTCAAATTGCCTTGGCGGAGCAGCGTGTTAAGGAAGAGAGGGCTGCTCGGGAGCGGGCGGCCAAGGCGCTGGCGGAGGCCCGCAAATCGACTGGCCCAAGCGCAATGGCTGGCGATCCCACCCGGGAAAGCCCGAAAGAGCGGGCAGCCAGGGCGCTGGCAGAGGCACGCCAATTGAGTGGCCCGAGAGCGATGGCCGATTGATGCCTCGCAAGCCCTGGTTGTAAGGCACTGCGCCGCGCCTGATGGGTGCCGACAGAATGGCAAACACTCAGGGTAGGGCGCCAATGGGGTAAGGAGTCTGGCAACCCGTGGGATCCTTGGCTGGTGCGGGTCGAATGCCTTGTGTAATCGCGGCGTCATGGTCCTTCTGCGGGTTGGACGCCGTTGTCCGCCGAGGGTGACAGGCTACAAGGCAACACATTCCGCCCTCCCGCCACAATCGTTAGAGTCAAAGCTGACGCCTCGGGGCTTGGCACGAGCATTCACGATGCGCGTGCCCGGTCTCCATGTCCTGAGCGGCGACCAACTCGGACTCCCGCCTCCGCTTGAGAGTCCTTTCCGGCCGGTTAATTCCGGTCCATTAAGGCCACGCGATTGACCGTTCTCCCATCGGAGTTTTCCAGTTTGGGCGTGTCCAAACTTGCTGAATGCGGCCTAATCCCTCACCATACGTGCCGCGTCCCGATAACTGGAGTGTCCATGAAATACCACCACACAACGCTTATTGCCCTGACCACACTCGCCGTGCTGCTGTCGGGCTGTGAAAAACCCGCCAGTTCAGCCAAAAGCGAAACCGTGGCGACCGTTGCCGGCGACAAGATCAGCGAAGCTGAATTGAACCTGGCCGTTTCCCGTCTGGGCGAACTGAGCGAGGCGCAGTCCGCCGAAGCAAAAAGCAAGTTGCTGCAGGCTCTGATCGACCAGCGTCTGGTTGCTGAGGCTGCCAAAAAGGCCGGACTGGACAAGGAGCCCGCGGTGGAGATCGCGATGGCGCATGCAGGCCGTCAAGTGCTGGCGGAAGCCTATGCTGAGCGCAACTTCAAGGATGTTGCCAAACCTACGGATACTGAAATTGCCGAATATTTCAACCAGCATCCCGAGCTGTTCTCCGCGCGCCGGATTTACCGAATTCAGGAACTTGATCTGACGGTTGATGCATCGCGTCTTGCTGAAGTCGAGGCCAAGCTCAAGAGCAGCCATTCCATTGGCGACTTCGTCAACTGGGTCAAGGAACAGGGCATTGAGGGCAAGTCTGCGGTGGCCGTGAAGCCGGCCGAGCAGATTCCGGCTGCCTTGCTGGGCCGTCTGAGCCAGATGAAGGACGGCCAGGTTGCGCTTTTGCCAGGGCGCCCGGGCCATGTGGTAATCCAGCAACTGTTGGAAAGCCAGATGCAGCCGGTTTCGCTGGAGCAGTCACATAGCGCCATCGAGCGTGCCCTTATCGTACAGAAGCGCAAGGAACTGATGGAAGCGGACCTGAAGAAGCTGCGCGAAACGGTCAAGATCGAATACGCCAGCGGTTACGCCCCGGCTGTCGAGACGCAAGCCGTCGAAGAAAAAGCTGATCGCGAGAATGCAGACAGCGTAAAAGCCGACGAAAAACCCGCCAACTGAGTGCTTCTATGATCCTGGTAACTGGAGGCGCCGGGTTCATCGGCGCCAATTTCATTCTGGACTGGCTGGCGGCAAGCGATGAAGCCGTCGTCAACCTCGACAAGCTGACTTACGCAGGCAATCTCGAGAACCTGAAGTCCCTGCGCGGCGACGCGCGGCATGTGTTCGTGCAGGGTGATATCGGTGACCGTGCAACAGTCGATGCCTTGCTGCAAAAGTACCGTCCGCGTGCGGTGATCAATTTCGCGGCCGAAAGCCACGTCGACCGCTCCATCCACGGCCCCGCCGAATTCATCGAGACCAACGTGGTGGGCACTTTCAACCTGCTGGAGTCGGTGCGTGCGCATTGGTCGACGCTGCCGGTGGGCGAGCAGGCGGCGTTCCGCTTCCTGCACGTGTCGACCGACGAGGTGTACGGCTCGCTCGGCCCCTCCGATCCGGCGTTTTCAGAAACTACGCCGTTTGCGCCGAACAGCCCGTATTCGGCGTCGAAGGCCGCTTCGGACCATCTGGTGCGCGCCTACCACCACACCTACGGCCTGCCGGTGCTGACTACCAATTGCTCGAACAACTACGGGCCGTTGCAGTTTCCCGAGAAGCTCATTCCGCTGGTCATCCACAACGCGCTGGCGGGCAAGCCGTTGCCGATCTACGGTGACGGCAGCAATGTCCGCGACTGGCTGTACGTCAGCGATCATTGCAGCGCGATCCGCCGGGTGCTCGAAGCCGGGCGGGTGGGGGAGACCTACAATATCGGCGGCTGCAACGAAAAGACCAACCTCGAGGTGGTGAAGACGCTGTGCGCCATCCTCGACGAGCTTCATCCCGACTCTCCGGTGATGCCGCACGCCAGTCTCATCACGTTCGTTAAGGATCGCCTGGGCCACGACCAGCGGTACGCGATCGATGCCCGCAAAATCGAGCACGAGCTCGGCTGGACACCCAGCGAAACCTTCGAGAGCGGGATCCGCAAGACGGTGGCCTGGTATCTGGACAACCAGGACTGGGTGAACCACGTGACCAGCGGCGAATACCGCCACTGGGTATCCAAAAACTACGCCGACACTCCCGCATGAGCACACGCAAGGGCATCATCCTCGCCGGCGGTTCCGGCACCCGTCTTTATCCGATCACGCAGGCCGTCTCCAAGCAGTTGCTGCCGGTGTACGACAAGCCCATGGTGTATTACCCGCTGACCACGCTGATGCTGGCGGGGATCCGCGACATCCTGCTGATTTCCACCCCGCAGGACACGCCGCGCTTCGAGCAGTTGCTGGGCGACGGCGCACAGTGGGGGCTCAATATCCAGTACGCGGTTCAGGCCGCGCCCGAGGGGTTGGCGCAGGCCTTCCTGATTGGCAGCGATTTCATCGGCAATGATCCGAGCGCGCTGGTACTGGGCGACAACATTTTCTACGGCCACGATCTCGGTAGCGACCTCACAGTCGCTAGCGCAAAGGCAACGGGAGCCACGGTTTTCGCGTATCCGGTACAGGATCCTGAGCGCTACGGGGTGGTCGAGTTCGACGCTGCCGGCCATGCGGTCAGCCTGGAGGAAAAGCCCGCCCAGCCGAAATCACGCTACGCCGTCACCGGCCTGTATTTCTACGACAACCGCGTGATCGACGTCGCGCGAGCGCTGAAGCCCTCGCCGCGTGGCGAGCTTGAAATTACCGACGTCAACCGCCAGTACCTGGAGTGGGGTGACCTCGACGTGCAGGTGATGGGGCGCGGCCAGGCCTGGCTCGATACCGGTACCCACGATTCGCTGATCGAGGCGGCGCTCTACATCCAGACCATCGAGAAGCGCCAGGGTCTGAAGATCGCCTGTCCCGAGGAAATCGCCTACCGGCAGGGCTTCATCAATGCCGCGCAATTGCAACTGCTGGCGCAGCCGCTGATGAAGAATGGCTATGGCCAGTACTTGATGGACGTACTGAACGACAGGGTGTTCTGATGGAGGTCATCGCCACCCAGCATCCCGACGTGCTGCTGCTGCGCCCCAAGGTATTCGGCGACGCGCGCGGCTATTTTTTCGAGAGCTACAACCGCAAGGCCTTCACCGAGCTCGGCATTGGCGCCGAGTTCGTGCAGGACAACCATTCGCGCTCCGCCAAGGGTGTGCTGCGCGGGCTGCACTATCAGATTCAGCAGCCGCAGGGCAAACTGGTGCGCGTAGCAGCGGGCGAGGTGTTCGACGTGGCGGTGGATCTTCGCCGCAGCTCGCCGCATTTCGGCCGCGTTGCCACCTTTCGCCTGTCGGCCGAGACGCACGAGATGGCGTGGATTCCGCCCGGCTTTGCACACGGCTTTCTGGTGCTGTCCGAATACGCCGAATTTCTCTACAAGACTACCGACTACTACGCGCCGCAGTTCGAGCGCAGCCTGCTGTGGAACGACCCGGCGCTCGCGATCGCCTGGCCGCTGGAGGGGGCGGCCCTGCTGTCCGCCAAGGACCAGGCTGCTCTGCCGTTGGCCGAGTGCGAGGTGTTCGCGTGAAAATCCTCCTCACTGGCGTCAACGGCCAAGTGGGATGGGAGTTGCTGCGTACCTTGGCGCCGCTGGGCGAGGTGGTCGCGGCGGATCGCAGCGTGCTCGATCTCGCCGACACGGCAAGCATCCGCCGCAGCGTGGCCGCCATCGCGCCGGATCTGATCGTCAACCCCGCCGCCTATACGGCCGTCGACAAGGCCGAATCCGAGCCCGATCTGGCGCACGCCATCAACGCCCTCGCGCCGGCCGAACTGGCCGCCTGCGGCGTTCCGCTGGTGCATTTTTCCACCGACTATGTGTTCGATGGGCGCAAATCGAGCGCCTATATAGAAGAAGATGTGCCGAACCCGCTAGGGGCGTACGGCGCAACAAAACTGGCCGGGGATCTGGCAGTGCAGCGAGCCGGCGCACCGCACCTGATCCTGCGCACCAGTTGGGTGTATGGCCTGCGCGGCCGCAATTTCCTGCTGACCATGCAGCGGCTGGCGCGCGAGCGCGACACGCTGGGAGTGGTGGACGATCAATTCGGTGCACCCACCTGGTCTCGCCTGATTGCCGAGGCGACGGCCCTGGTGGTTGCGCGTTGGCTGGAGCGGCCTGATCGCAACACCGTGTCGGGGATCTATCATCTGACGTGCGGCGGGCGCACCAGCTGGCATGGTTTTACCGCGGCGATCCTGGCGCATTTGGCGCAGACTGAGACGAAGCTGGCGAAATTGAATGCGATTCCGACGACGGCTTATCCCACGCCGGCGGCACGTCCGACCAACTCGCAGCTGCACTGCGGCAAGCTGGCAGCGACGTTCGGCGTGCGGCTGCCGGATTGGGAAAAGGCCTTGGCCCTGTGCCTGGACCAGGATTTGCCGTAATAGTCGAAACAACTGATTAGCAGAGCACACGACATGACCACTATTCATCCTGTCATCCTGTCCGGTGGTTCCGGTACCCGCCTGTGGCCCCTGTCGCGCGCGGCACTGCCCAAGCAGTTACTGCCGCTCGCCAGCGACCGCAGCCTGCTGCAGGACACGGTCACCCGCCTGGCCGATATGCCTGAGATGGCCGCGCCGTTAATGGTGTGCAACGTTGAGCATCGGTTCATGATTGCCGAGCAGATGCGCCAGATCGAAACGCAGCCACGCGCCATCGTGCTGGAGCCGGTGGGGCGCAACACCGCTCCGGCGATCGCCGTGGCCGCGCTGATGCTGTCGCGCGACGATCCCGATGCCCTCATGCTCGTGCTGCCGGCCGACCATCTGATCGGCGATGTCGCCGCTTTTCATGCGGCCATCCGCACCGCGGCGCAGGCGGCGCAGAACGGACACCTCGCTACCTTCGGCATTGTCGCTGCCACCCCCGAGACCGGCTACGGCTACATCAAGAAGGGGGCGCCGCTGGCCGATAGCGCAGGCGCACATCAGGTGGCGGCCTTCGTCGAAAAGCCCGACTTGGCCACGGCGCAGCAGTATGTGGATTCCGGTGAGTATTTCTGGAACAGCGGCATGTTCCTGTTCCGTGCCTCCGATTTCCTCAAGGAACTCGAGGCGCTGCGTCCCGACATCCTTGAGGCCAGCCGTGCGGCGCTCGATGCCGCCACGCTGGATCTCGATTTCGTGCGGCTGGGTCCCGCCGCATTCGAAGCCTGTCCATCGGACTCGGTCGACTACGCGGTGATGGAACACACCCGCCGCGCTGCCGTGGTGCCGACCGACATCGGGTGGAACGACATCGGCGCCTGGACGGCCTTGTGGGACGTGGCGCAGAAGGATGAAGCAGGCAATGCCGTTCGTGGCGACGTCATGCTGGAAAATTCCCGCAACAACTTTGTGCGCGCCGAGAATCGCATGGTGGCGATGCTTGGTGTGTCCGACCTGGTGGTGGTGGAAACCTCCGACGTGGTACTGGTGGCGCACAAGGACCAGGTGCAGGACGTGAAGAAACTGGTCGACCGCCTGAAGGCCGAGCAGCGGTGTGAGCACCTGGTCCACAAGCAGGTCTACCGGCCCTGGGGGTGGTATGAAGGCATCGACGAGGGCGAGCGCTTCCAGGTCAAGCGCATCATGGTCAAGCCGGGCGAGAAACTCAGCCTGCAGATGCACCACCACCGTGCCGAGCACTGGATCGTGGTGTCCGGCACCGCCAGCGTCACCTGCGGCGAGGAGGTCATGCTGCTCACCGAGAACCAGTCCACCTACATTCCGCTGGGCACCACCCACCGGCTGGAAAATCCCGGCAAGATCGATCTGCACATGATCGAGGTGCAGTCGGGTACCTATCTGGGCGAGGATGACATCGTGCGCTTCGAGGATATCTACCAGCGCAACTGAACGCGTCCGCTGCGCGGGCTTGAATATCCGGTTCCCGCCCCGATACTGTGAGCACAGATTGAATTTCACACGTGCCCACCATGCCCAACGATTCCGCACTCGAAGGTGAAATCCTTCCCGACGACCGCCACCTGCCGACCAGCCCGGCGCTGCCGGATGAGCTTTACCTGCTGCCGCTGACCGAAAAGCCCTTTTTCCCCGCGCAAACCCTGCCGCTGCTGATGAACGAGGCCCCCTGGCTGTCGACGGTGGAGGCCATTGGCGACACCCCGCACCATATGGTGGGTCTGGTGGTGGTCAAGCCCGACAACACTGACGACGTCAAGCGCGCGGACTTCCGCAGCGTCGGCACGGTGGTGCGGATTCACCATCCGGTAAGGTCCGACGGCAAGATGCAGTTCATTGCCGAAGGCTCGCGGCGTTTCCGCATCGTCGAATGGCTGTCGGAGACCGTGCCCTACAAGGTCAGGGTGGAATATCCGAACGAGCCGGGCAAGCCGGATTCCGAGGAAATCCGTGCCTACTCCATCGCCATCATCAACACCATCAAGGACCTGCTGCCGCTCAATCCGCTGTACTCGGAGGAACTCAAGTTCTTCCTCAACCGCTTCGGGCCGAACGAGCCCTCGCGGCTGACCGACTTTGCCGCCAGCCTCACCACCGCATCGAAGCAGGCCCTGCAGGACGTGCTGGAAGCCTTCGGCCTGAAAAAGCGCATGGAAAAAGTGCTCGTGCTGCTGAAGAAGGAACTCGACGTCGCGCGTCTGCAGTCGGACATCCGTGAAAAGGTCGATGAAAAGATGACCGAGCAGCAGCGCGAGTTTTTCCTGCGCCAGCAGCTCAAGGCGATCCAGAAGGAACTGGGCATCGCCAAGGACGACAAGACCGCCGAACTCGACACCTTCAGGGAGCGCATCGCCAAGCTGACGCTGCCTGAACAGGCACAAAAGCGCATCGACGAGGAGATGCACAAGCTTTCCCTGCTGGAGACCGGCTCGCCCGAATATACCGTCACCCGCAACTACCTCGACTGGCTGACGGTGCTGCCGTGGGGCGTGCACACGCAGGACAAGATCGACCTCGAACGGGCGCGGCACATCCTCGACCGCGATCACGACGGGCTGGAAGACGTGAAGGACCGCATCATCGAATTCCTCGCCGTCGGCGCCATGCGCGGCGAAATGGCGGGCTCGATCCTGCTGCTGATCGGACCGCCCGGCGTCGGCAAAACCTCCATCGGAAAATCCGTCGCCGAGGCGCTGGGGCGCAAGTTCTACCGCTTCTCGGTCGGTGGCATGCGCGACGAGGCCGAGATCAAGGGCCACCGCCGCACCTACATCGGCGCGATGCCGGGCAAGTTCGTGCAGGCGCTGAAGGAAGTGGAATCGGCCAATCCGGTCATCATGCTCGACGAGATCGACAAGATCGGCGCCAGCTACCAGGGCGACCCGGCCTCGGCCTTGCTGGAAGTGCTCGACCCCGAGCAGAATGCCGACTTTCTCGACCACTACCTCGACGTGCGCTTCGATTTGTCGAAGGCGCTCTTCATCTGTACCGCCAATGACTTCTCGATCCCGTCGGCGCTGCTCGACCGCATGGAGGTCATCCGCCTGTCGGGTTACATCACGCAGGAGAAGGTCGCCATCGCCAAGCATCACCTGTGGCCGCGCGTGCTGGAACGCGCCGGGCTGAAGAAAAACCAGCTCACGATCAGTGAAGGCGCCCTGCGCCACGTGATCGAGGGCTACGCCCGCGAGGCCGGCGTGCGCAACCTGGAGAAGCAGTTGGGGCGGGTGGCGAGGAAGGCCGTGGTCAAGATTCTCGGCGGCGCTGCGACGCCGATCAGGATCGGCATCAAGGAAGTCGAGGCTTACCTCGACAAACCGGTGTTCAGCCGTGAAAAACCGATGAGCGGCGTTGGCGTGGTCACCGGTCTGGCGTGGACCGCGATGGGCGGCACGACGCTGCCGGTCGAAGCGACACGCGTGCATACGTTGAATCGCGGTTTCAAGCTCACCGGCAAGCTGGGCGAGGTGATGAAGGAATCGGCCGAGATCGCCTACAGCTATATTGCCTCGCATCTCAAACTGTATGGCGCCGACACCAAGTTCTACGATACCAGCTTTGTCCACCTGCACGTTCCGGAAGGTGCCACTCCCAAGGATGGCCCCAGCGCGGGCGTGACCATGGCGACGGCGCTGCTGTCGCTGGCCAAGAACCGGAAAATCCCGCGGCCGCTGGCGATGACCGGCGAACTGACGCTGACTGGCAAGGTGCTGCCGGTGGGCGGCATCCGCGAGAAAGTCATCGCCGCGCGCCGCGTCGGCATCAGCGAGCTGATTCTGCCGGATGCCAACCGGCGCGACTTCGACAAGCTGCCCGACCACATCCGCGCTGGGCTGACGGTGCATTTTGCCCATCGCTATCAGGATGTGGCGGAGGTGGTGTTCGGCCCTTCCTGAAGCTGGCGGGCAGGGGGCCAGTCTCGGGTAAAATGTCGGGATGAACGAAGCCGAGCTTCTCGTCCCGACCTCCCTGCAACCGCAGCCCGCACCTGTCATCAAGGTGCACGGTGAGTTGTTGACCGAGCTGCCGCAGGACCTCTACATCCCGCCGGACGCGCTCGAGGTCTTTCTCGAAGCCTTCGAGGGCCCGCTCGACCTGCTGCTCTACCTGATCCGCCGCCAGAACCTGGACGTGCTGGATATCCCGATGGCGGCGCTGACCAAGCAGTACATGGCCTACGTCGAGGCTGCGCGTGCCACCCGGCTGGAACTGGCGGCGGAATACCTGTTGATGGCGGCGATGCTGATCGACATCAAGTCGCGCATGCTGCTGCCGCGGCGTGAACAGGCCGAGGAGGCCGGCGAGGGCGAGGATCCGCGTGCCGAGCTGGTGCGTCGCCTGCTGGAATACGAACAGATGAAGCTCGCTGGCCAGCATCTCGACGCCATGCCGCAGGCCGGGCGTGATTTCGACACCGTCAGCGTGTTTCTGCCGGCTGCGGCCAAGCATCTGCCAAGCATCCATCCCGAGGAACTGGCCGCGGCCTGGCTGGCGATCCTGTCGCGCGCCAAGAACCGCACCCACCATCGCATCGGCCGGCAGGAACTGTCGATCCGCGAACACATGAGCCGCATCCTGAAGCGCCTGACGCCAGGCGAGTTCATGGAATTCAAGGACCTGTTCCCGGATGCGTCGACCGTGCATGAACTCGTGGTCACCTTTCTCGCGGTGCTGGAACTGACCAAGGAAACCCTGCTCGACGTGACGCAGGCCGAGCCGTTTGCCCCCATCTACGTAAAGCTCCATGAATCTGCAACCGAATGACCACCCCGAGGATTTGAAGCTGGTGCTGGAGGCTGCCTTGCTGGCGGCCGTCGAACCGCTGTCGCTCGCCGACCTCAAGCGCATGTTCGAGCAGGGATCATCCGAACAAAGCCTGTCCAACGATGTGCTGCGCCGCGCACTCGACGAATTGCGCGCGCAGTGGCACGGCCGCGGCGTGGAACTGGTGCAGGTGGCCGACGGCTGGCGCTTCCAGACCCGCGCCGAAATGCAGCCCTGGCTGTCGCGCCTGAAGAACGAGAAGCCGCCGCGCTACTCGCGCGCGGTGCTGGAGACGCTCGCCATCATCGCCTACCGCCAGCCGGTCACGCGTGGCGACATCGAGGACATCCGCGGCGTGTCGGTCAATCCCAACATCATCAAGACGCTGGAAGAGCGCGGCTGGATCGAGGCCATCGGCCATCGCGACGTGCCGGGGCGGCCCACGCTGTTCGGCACCACCGGGCATTTCCTCAGCGATCTGGGGCTGGTCACCCTGTCCGAACTGCCGCCGCTGGAAGAGCTCGGCAACCTCGTCACTCCGGATGAAACTGCATTAATTCCTGAATTGCGCGAGGAATTGGCGGACAATGTCGTCCCCCAGACGTTTGGCGCGGTGATCGAAACCGCCCGCGTCGCTGCTGAAACCGAGATTTCCTGAATATGGCCCGCCCCCCGTCCTCACCCATCCGCCGTTCGCCCTCCGCTCCCGTGGGTCGTGCGGCGAGCCGCCTGCAGCAGGCGACCGCGCCCGAGCCTGCAAGCGAGCGCCTGCAAAAGGCGCTCGCCTCGGCCGGCCTCGGCTCGCGCCGCGAGATGGAGGAATGGATTGCCGAGGGCCGCGTGCAGGTCAACGGCGAGACCGCGACGATCGGCAGCAAGGTCGGGCCGCGCGACATCGTCAAGGTCAGCGGCCGCCGCATCTATCTGCGCTTCGATGAAAAGCGCACCCGCATCCTCATCTACCACAAGTCGGAAGGCGAGATCGTCACCCGCGACGACCCCAAAGGCCGCGCCACCGTGTTCGACGCGCTGCCCAAGCTGCGCGGCGCCAAGTGGATTTCCATCGGCCGGCTGGACTACAACACCGACGGCCTGATGATCTTCACCACCGACGGCGAGCTGGCCAACCAGCTGATGCACCCGCGCTTCGAAGTCGAGCGTGAATACGCGGTGCGGGTGCTGGGCGAACTGACCGAGGACATGATCGCGCAACTTCTTGCCGGGGTGGAACTCGAGGACGGCCCGGCGCAGCTGCAGAGCTGCTTCGCCGCAGGCGGCGAGGGCGCCAACAAATGGTATCGCGTGGTGATCAAGGAGGGCCGCAAGCGCGAAGTGCGGCGGCTGTTCGAACATTTCGGCCTGACGGTGTCGCGCCTGACGCGCATCCGTTTCGGCCCCATCGTGCTGCCGCCGCAATTGCGCCGCGGCCAGAAAATGGAACTCGACGACGATCTGGTCGCACGGGTGATGGAATGGGCGGGCATGGCGCCGACCCCGCGCCGCCAGATGCGCGGCGTGCCGGACAAGCACACCCGCAAGCCCCGCATACGTTGACGCGTTGAATCCGGCGGGCTCCCCACCGGACAGGGTTTACTTCTCGGTCATCTTCTTGATTACGCCCGCGGCCCACTCGCGGCCACCCAGCCCGAACGCCAGGGCAAACGCCAGGCCGATTGCGCCGAAGCCGATCTGGAACGCGGCGGTGAGCAGGTTGGTGCCGATCTCAAGCTGCTCCAGTGCCACAAACACCACGAAGATAATGGTGGCGTATTCCGCCAGTGTGCTGATGGTCAGCGCGCCCTGCACGCCGATGTTGTTGAGGTAGGCGAAGACCAGGCGGTTGATGAAGCGGGCCACCAGCACCCCGAACACCAGCACCAGGATGGCGACGATGATATTGGGAATGTAGAGCACCACCTTGTTGAACAGTTCGGCGACCATGTGCAGGCCGAGGCTGTTGGCCACGGTGACGACGACGATGAAGATGATGACCCAGTAGGCCAGCTTCGCCATCAGCTTCGACAATGAAATATCCAGGTTGCCCTGTTTGAGGAAGGCTTCGATGCCGGTTTTTTCGGCGAGCATGTCGAACTTCAGCACGTCGAGCAGCTTCAATACGCCTGTGCGCACCACATTGGCGAGCAGCCAGCCGACGAACAGCAGCAGCAGGGCCGCCAGCAATTGGGGGACAAAGCCTGCGAGTTGCGTCCAGAAGGTGGTCAGGGAAGTGATAAACACGTCGAATTGCTGCTGCATGGCATGCTCCTTCATTGCTGCGGAAAGGCGCATTATAACTAACAGAAGGTTCAGACTTTTTGAACCTGCACGGGAGGCGGTGATGGATCGGTTGGACTTTCACAGCCCGCTGTTTCCAGTGGGTTATGCTTGCCGTGTCATGCCGAATGATCGTTGCCAGGACCCCGTCCATACCCGACAGCTGCTTGTCTGAAGGCCATCCGGGGTGGCTCAGCCGCCGCGTCATGTGACGCAAATCGGGGCGTGTATCCGTTTGGGCCCGAGCGATCAGCAGCACACGGGTGTGCCGTTCCTGGTTGGGCATGCACCGCTATACTGACCGAATAGCGTGTGTGTCCTTGTTCTTGGCGCAACGCTCAACCAGAAGGAGAAGCCCATGAAGCACGCCATCGAGGTCAGCGACTACCGGGTCAGCGCCGGATCGAAGGTGCATCTCGACAAGTGGCCGACGTCGGTTGAACCGTTTTATGAGTCGAAGAATGAATATGAAAAGCTGCTTGCAGCCGGCACCCACGCGTTGAGCGATCTGCAGGAAAAGTTTTACGCGCATGACCGCTATTCCCTGCTGCTGATCTTCCAGGCGATGGATGCGGCGGGCAAGGATGGCGCCATCCGGCATGTCATGTCGGGTATCAATCCGCAGGGGTGTCAGGTCTTCAGCTTCAAGCACCCTAGCCCGCAGGAACTCGACCACGACTTTCTCTGGCGTACTCACCTTGCGCTGCCGGAACGTGGGCGCATCGGCATCTTCAATCGTTCCTACTACGAGGAAGTCCTGATCGTCCGGGTGCGTCCGGAAATCCTGCAGGCTCAGAACTTGCCGGATTCCGTCATGGATGAGGACAAGATCTGGGAGGGCCGCTATCGCTCCATCGTGGATTCAGAGAGCCATCTGTATCGCAACGGCACCCGCATCATCAAATTTTTCCTGCATATGTCCAAGGAGGAACAGCGGAAACGGCTGATCGCGCGGATCGATGATCCGGACAAGAACTGGAAATTCAGCGAGGCCGATGTCGTTCAGCGCCAGGCGTGGGATGAATTCATGAAGGCCTACGAGGCGTGCCTGAGCAATACCAGCACGAGCGAGGCCCCGTGGTATGTGGTGCCCGCCGACGACAAGAAGAATGCCCGACTGATCGTCTCGCAGATCATTCTCGACACGATGTCCGCCCTGAATCTGCACTACCCGCCGACCAGCAAGGCGCGGCACAAGGAACTGATGGCTGTCCGGCATCAGCTGGAAAGTGAAAAAGCCTAGGGGCGCGTCTGCCGTGAGCGTGGCTTCCTGAAACGGACCCAGCAAGATCGCGTGGCCGATGCAAAGCGGATTAACAAGCCTAGACTTGTACATTATTAAAGAGTAAGCAACCCATGCTCTCCCGACCCGACCAAGCCCAATTTCTGCCGATCGAGCAGATGCAAGTGCTGCTGCAGACGCTTGAGGCGCAGGGCTATCAATGCCAGGGGCCGAGGCCGGAAAACGGTGCCATCGTCATGCGCGAAATCCACTCGGCCAACGGCCTGCCGCGCGGCCTGCAGGCCGAGCAGGCGCCAGGCCATTACCGGCTCACGCGCGACCCCCGCAACCGTTACTTCGCCTGGGCGAACGGCCCGCAAGCGATCAAACCGCACGTCTTCGCGGCCCAGGAATCATTGTGGCAGGTGCGCCGCGACGGGCAGGGCAAGCTGCAGTTCGAGGTGGTCATGCCGGATGTTCCCCCCGTGGCCATCATCGGCGTGCGCGCCTGCGATCTCGCAGCGCTGGCGCTGCAGGACGCGCACTTTCTGCGCCAGGGGCGATGCGACGCGCAGTACGCGCAACGGCGCGAGCGACTCTTTCTGGTGGCTGTACAGTGCACCGAGCCGGCGGCGACCTGCTTCTGCGCCTCGACCGGCGACGGTCCGACGCCGACCGCGGGCTATGACCTTTCGCTGGCGGAACTGGCCGATGGCTTCGTCGTCGTCTCCGGCAGCAACAGGGGGCAAGCGGTGCTGGATGCGCTTGATCTGGCCCCGGCGACCCGAGAACAGATAGACGCTGCTCGCCAGCAGGGTCAGGCCGCCGCAGCCGCCCAGACACGCAGTCTGCCCGGGCGTAATCTGCGTGACACGTTGATGCGCATTCTCGAGCATCCGCGCTGGGACGAGGTGGCGGGGCGCTGCCTTGCTTGCGGCAACTGCACCGCGGTGTGCCCCACCTGTTTTTGCCATGCCGAGGTCGACGTGCCCGCGCTCGAAGGCGATACGAGCCAGCATGAGCGAATCTGGGATTCGTGTTTTGGCGAGGCGCATGGCCACCTGCACGGCTTCAACGTGAGGCCCGACATCCGCAGCCGCTACCGCCAATGGCTGACCCACAAGCTCGCCACCTGGCACGACCAGTTCGGCCGCAGCGGCTGTGTCGGTTGCGGCCGCTGCATCGCCTGGTGCCCGGTGGGGATCGACCTGACCGAGGAAGTCGCTGCGTTGACTACCGAGGCCCAACCATGAACACACCGCACAACATCATTGATGCCGGCGCGCCGCACGCGGCCACCGTGGTGGCGCGCACCCAGGAATCGCCCACCATCTTCACCCTGCAACTGCGCCTCGATGACGCGGCGGCGCAGGCGGCCTACCGCTTCGCGCCCGGCCAGTTCAACATGCTGTATCTCTACGGCGTCGGCGAGGTGCCGATTTCGATCATGTCCGACCCGGAAGACAGGGATGGCATTGGCCATACGATCCGCGCGGTGGGGCGCGTGACCCAGGGCCTCGCGGCGCTGCAGCCGGGCGACAGGGTGGGGCTGCGCGGACCGTTCGGGCGTGGCTGGCCGCTGCAGGAAGTGAGCGGATGCGATGTCGTGCTGGTGACCGGCGGACTCGGCTGCGCGCCGGCGGTGTCGGTCATTCATTACGTACTGCGGCGCCGCGAACGCTTCGGCAAACTCGTCGTCATCCAGGGGGTGAAGCACGCCGAGGATCTGATCTGGCGCGAGCAGTACGACCGCTGGGCAAAGCTGCCGGACACCCAGGTGCTGGTGGCGGCGAGCGAGGGGGCGGCATTCTGGCCATGGCATGTCGGCCGCGTCACCGAGCTGTTCGGTCTCGCCAGCTTCGACCCGAATTGCGCCGTGGCGATGATGTGCGGGCCGGAGGGCATGATGCATGCCGCGGCCGACAGCCTGCTGGCGCGCGGCCTGCCCGAGTCGCGCCTGTTCCTCAGCATGGAACGCAACATGCAATGTGCCGTGGGCCGCTGCGGGCACTGCCAGTTCGGCGGTGCCTTCGTCTGCCGCGACGGTCCGGTGTTCAACTGGGGCGAGGTCAAGTCTCTGAAGTCGCATCGGGGCTTTTGATGAACGCATCGACACCTATCAAGCCACGCGTCGCCGTGCACAAGTTTAGTTCCTGTGACGGCTGCCAACTGGCTTTTCTCAATCTCGGTGAGGACCTGCTCACCCTGGCCGGGCGGGTCGATCTGGTGCACTTTGCCGAAGCCGGGCCGCTCGATCCGGACACCGACGTGGATGTTGCCTTCGTCGAAGGCAGCGTGTCGACACCGGAAGACCTCGAGCGCATCCAGCACATCCGCGCGCATAGCAAATTGCTCATCGCCATCGGCGCCTGCGCCACCTCGGGCGGCATCCAGGGTTTGCGCAACGGCATATTTGGCGAGGACTGGGTCACGCAGATCTACAGCCACCCCGAGGCGATTGCCAGCCTGGAACGCTCGACGCCGATTGCCGGCCACGTGAAAGTGGATTTCGAACTGTGGGGCTGCCCGGTCAGCGGCCCGCAGATACTGGCGGTGGTGAATGCCCTGCTGCTTGGTGTAGCGCCACGCGACAACGCCGACAAGGTGTGCACCGAATGCAAGCGCCAGGGCACCCCCTGCGTGATGGTGACGCGCGGCATCGCCTGCATGGGCCCGGTGACGCGGGCGGGTTGCGGCGCATTGTGCCCGAGCCTCGGCCGCGACTGCTACGGCTGCTACGGCCCGGCGGAAAACGCCAACACCGACGCGCTGGCGGCACAGTTCGCCAGCCTGGGGCTGGCAACCGAGGCCATCATCCAGCGCTTCCAGTCGATCAACAGTCAGGCGCCGGTGTTTCTCGCCGCCGCCGACAAGATCAGGGTCCGCAGCGATGAGTGAACAGAAGCGCACCGTGGCGATCCACGTGCCCGTGCTCGCGCGGGTGGAAGGCGAGGGCGCGCTCGACCTGCGCATCGACGACGGTGCCGTCACCGAACTGCGCCTGCGCATTTTCGAGCCGCCGCGCTACTTCGAGAAGTTTCTGGAAGGCCGGCACTACACGGAAATCCCCGACATGGTGGCGCGCATCTGCGGCATTTGCCCGGTGGCCTACCAGGTCACCGCGGCGCAGGCCTTGGAGCAATTGTTCGGCGTCGAGCTCGACCCGTGGGCGCGCGCCATGCGCCGGGTGTTCTACTGCGGCGAATGGATCCAGAGTCACAGCCTGCACATTCACCTGCTGGCGGCGCCGGACTTCTTCGGCTGCAACAGCGCCATCGAACTGGCGAAGATCGCGCCTGACGAAGTGCGCCGCGGCCTGCGCATCCAGGCGCTCGGCAACGAGCTGATGGACCTGTTCGGCGCCCGTTCGGTGCATCCGGTGGGCGTGCGCATCGGCGGTTTCCACGGCGCACCGCCGCTGGCCCGCATCCGTGAGATTCGGGAAAAGCTGCGAGCCGCGCTGCCGGAGGCCGAAGCCCTGATCCGCTGGGCGGCCGGCATCCCGATGGCGCAGGATGATCAGGCTTTCTTCTCCGTCGCCATGCGGCACCCGAGCGACTACGCCATCGAAACCGGCGACATCGCAACCAGCGACGGCCTGCTGATCGGCGCCGATGCCTTCGACGGCCACTTTGCCGAGCGGCACGAACCGCATTCCACCGCGCTGTTCAGCCACTATCGCGGCCACGCCTATCTGGTCGGACCGCTGGCGCGTCTGAACCTTAACCACGACCGCCTGCCTAAACGCGTCAAGACGCTGCTGAATGAGACCGGCCTCGTGCTCCCCAGCCGCAACCTGTTCCACAGCCTGGTCGCGCGCGCGGTGGAAATCCTGCTCGCCCTGCACGAGGCGCTGCGCCTGCTCGACGATTACCGCGTTCCGGATTCGACCTGGGTCGCGGTCACGCCGCGCGCGGGCGTCGCCACCGGCTGCACCGAGGCGCCGCGCGGTCTGTTGTGGCACCGCTACGAAATGGACGACGAAGGCCGCGTGGTCACCGCGCGCATCGTGCCGCCGACCAGCCAGAACCAGGCGCGCATCGAGGAGGACCTGCGGCTGTCGCTGCTCAACTTCGGACTCGATCAACCGGACGACGCACTGCGCCTGCATTGCGAAAAGGTCATCCGCAATTATGATCCCTGCATTTCCTGCGCCACCCATTTCCTGAGGATGAACGTCGAACGATGAGCGTGCGTATTCTGGGTATCGGTTCGCCCCTGGGCGATGATCAGGCGGGCTGGTTGACGGTTGATGCCTTGAAGGCCGCCGGTCTGGATGACGTCGAGATTGAAAAGCTGGATCGCCCTGGCGCCAATCTGATTCCGCTGCTGGAGGGCCCGCCCTGGGTCATTCTTGTCGATGCCATGCAGAGTGGCGGCCAGCCCGGCTGGGTGCAGCGCTTTGATCGGGAGGACTGGCCCCGCTACAGCAGCGGACTGTCGAGTCACGGCTTCGGTGTGCTGGGTGCGTTGACGCTGGCGCAGTCGCTGGGCAGTTTGCCGCCGCGGCTGGATCTGTACGGAATCGAAATCGGCTCGGCGAATCCGGGTGAGCAGGTTGCCGCAGTCATCGCGGTGGCAGCACAGCAACTCGCCCGCCGCATTGCGCGGGAAATCGGCCGGGGCGCCGCGAACTAGAGGTCTTCGCTCCGCAGCATGAAGACGAACTGGTCGCCGCCTTCGGTGTCGAGCCAGGTGAAGGGCAGGTTGGGATAGGTCGCTTCGAGGGCGTCGCGGTTGTGGCCGATTTCCACCACCAGCAGGCCGCCGGGGTTGAGGTGGGCCTTGGCTGCAGCGAGAATCTGCCGCGTCGCGTCCAGGCCGTCTTCGCCCGAACCCAGCGCCAGCGCCGGCTCGGCCTGATACTCCGGCGGCAGCGCGGCCACCGATTCGGCGTTCACATAGGGCGGGTTGCTGAGAATCACATCGTAGGTGCGGCCGTCCAGCGCCGCGAACAGGTCCGACTCAATCAATTCGACGCGATCCGCGAGGCCATAATCGGCGACGTTCTTCGCGGCGACTTCCAGCGCATCCTTCGACAGATCCACCGCATCGACGTCGGCATTCGGGAAGGCCAGCGCCGCCAGGATGGCGAGGCAGCCCGATCCGGTGCACAGGTCGAGCGCGCGCGTGACCGCGTCCGGATCTTCCACCCATGGTGCCAAGTGTTCCGGCAGCAGTTCGGCGATGAAGGAGCGCGGCACGATCACCCGTTCGTCGACATAGAAGCGGTGTTCGCCGAGCCAGGCCTCGTGCGTCAGGTAGGCAGCGGGGATGCGATCGCGCACCCGGCGTTCGATCACCGCCTGCACTTCCTCCGATTCGCCATGCGTCAGGCTGGCGTCGAGAAAGGGCTCCAGCCGGTCGAGCGGCAGATGCAGGGTGTGCAGGATCAGGTAGGCCGCTTCGTCGAACGCGTTGTCCGAGCCGTGGCCGAAGAACAGCTTGGCCTCGTTGAAGCGCGACACGGCGAAACGCAGCCAGTCGCGCACGGTGATGAGGGATTCGGTGTCGTCGAAGTGCTTCATTTGATCAGGAGTTTTTCCAGCGTCTTTTGATAAACCGCCGCCAGCTGCTCGATGTTTTCCACTGCGACGTGTTCGTTCAGCTTGTGGATGCTGCTGTTGAGCGGGCCGAACTCGACCACCTCGCGGCAGATCTCGGCGATGAAGCGCCCGTCCGAGGTGCCGCCGGAGGTCGACAGCTCGGGGGTGAGGCCGGTCACTTCGCGGATCGCGTCGGAGAGCGTGTCACACAGCGGACCGCGCGGGGTGAGGAAGGGCTTGCCGGACAGGTTCCAGTCGATCTCGTAATCGAGGCCGTGGGCATCGAGGATCTCGTTCATCGCATCCATCAGGCCTTCGGCGCTGCTGGCGGTCGAATAACGGAAGTTGAACTGGATCTCGACCACGCCGGGGATGACGTTGCTGGCGCCGGTCCCGCCGTGGATGTTGGAGATCTGCCAGGTCGTCGGCGGGAACCAGGCGTTGCCTTCGTCCCACATGGTGTCGGCGAGTTCGGCGATCGCCGGCGCGGCCAGATGGATCGGGTTTCTGGCCAGATGCGGGTAGGCGATGTGGCCCTGCACCCCCTTCACGCGCAGCGTGCCGGAGAGTGAGCCGCGGCGGCCATTCTTGATGGTGTCGCCGAATTCGGCTGCGCTGGTGGGCTCGCCGACGATGCAGTAGTCGAGAAATTCGCCGCGTGCCTTCAGCGCTTCAACCACTTTCACTGTGCCGTCGGTCGCGGGACCTTCCTCGTCCGAAGTGAGCAGCAAGGCGATCGAGCCTGCGTGATCGGGGTGCGCCGCGAGGAAGCGTTCGGTGGCGGTGACGAAGGCCGCGTCCGAGGTTTTCATGTCGGCGGCGCCGCGCGCGTACAGCTTGCCGTCGCGCACCGTCGGCTCGAAGGGATCGGACAGCCATTGATCCAGCGGGCCGGTGGGCACCACGTCGGTGTGGCCGGCGAAGCAGACCACGGGAGACGTCGTGCCCTTGCGCGCCCACAGGTTGTCGACGCCGTTGTGGCAGTGGCGTTCGATATGGAAACCCTGCTTCTGCAGCCGTGCCGCGATGAGGTCGTGGCAACCGGCGTCGTCCGGGGTCAGCGAGCGCCGCTTCAGCAGGTCGACCGCCAGCTCGAAAGTTTCATTGGCCATGCAGGGTCATGCTCCAAATAGGGATTGGTACTGGTCTTCGGCGAAGCCGAGATGATACTGGCCGTTGCGTTCCAGCACCGGTCGCTTGATCACGCTGGGCTGGGCGAGCATCAGTGCAATGGCGCCGGCTTCATTGTCGGCCGCGGCCTTTTCCGCGTCGGTCAGCTTGCGCCAGGTGGTGCCGCGCGTGTTGAGCAGGGCCGGCCAGCCGCTTTGTTCGATCACATCGCGCAGCCATTCCGCATCCACGCCTTGTTTCTTGAAGTCGTGGAAGGCCACGTCATGGCCGTTTTCAGCAAGCCAGGCGCGCGCTTTCTTCACCGTGGTGCAGTTGGGGATGCCGTAGAGTTTCATGGTTTCATCCATCCACGTCGGCAAAGCCTCGCATGGACGTAAAATCGGGAACAACAAAGACGCGATTCTAACCGACCTGATGGCCATCCTAAGCTAATGCATCCCGCCGTTCATTCCCATATCGCGCCCCCGCCGCCCGGCGAAGCCAGCCTGCGTTCCCTGGGCCGATTGTTTCCCTATCTGTGGGAGTTCCGCGGCCGTGTGCTGCTGGCGCTGGCGCTGCTGGTCGGCGCCAAGCTGGCCTCGGTGGCGGTGCCGCTGGTGTTGAAGGAAATCATCGATGCGCTCGACCAGCCGCGCCCCGAACTGGTGGTGCCGCTCGCGCTCATTCTCGGCTACGGGGTATTGCGCTTCGCCAGCACCACCTTCGCCGACCTGCGCGACGTGATTTTCGCCAAGGTCACGCAGCGGGCGATGCGCCGCATCAGCATGGCGGTGTTCAAGCACCTGCATGCGCTGTCGCTGCGCTTCCATCTCGAGCGGCAGACCGGCGGCATCACCCGCGACATCGAACGCGGTTCCAAGGCGCTCTCCAGCCTGGTCGGCTACCTGCTGTTCCGCATCACGCCGACGGTGCTGGAAATCCTGATGGTCGCGGGCATCCTGTTTGTCAAGCTCGACTGGGTGTTCGGCGTGCTGACGCTGGTCACCCTTGCGGCCTACATCGGATTCACCGTCACCATCACCGAGTGGCGCACCCAGTTCGTGCGCCGCGCCAACACGCTCGATTCCGAAGCCTACGGCCGCGCCATCGACAGCCTGCTGAACTACGAGACCGTGAAGTACTTCGGCAACGAGAAATACGAGGCCGAGCGCTACGACAAGAGCCTGATCGAGTGGGAGGAGATGGCGCTGAAGTCGCAACGCTCGCTGGGTATGCTGAATGCGGCTCAGGCCGGGGTGATCGCCATCGGCGTGACGCTGATGGTGCTGCGCGCCGCCGCCGGCGTGGTCGAAGGCACGCTGACCCTGGGCGATCTGGTGATGGTCAACGCCTTCCTGCTGCAGATGTTCCAGCCCTTGAGCTTTCTCGGCGTGATGTACCGCCAGATCAAGGAATCGATCACCGACGTCGAGCGCATGTTCGCACTGATGAATCGG
This sequence comes from Thiobacillus sp., assembly GCA_011391285.1. Next base: position 19,111 of record JAABQU010000033.1, on the reverse strand, counting down.
CCGCGCGAGGTGGAGGATGCGAAGGACGCGCGCGCGCTCGACGTGGTCGCCGGCGCAGTGAAATTCGAAAACGTCAGCTTTGCCTATAACCCCGATCGTCCGATCCTGCACGACGTCAGCTTCACCATTCCCGCCGGCAAGACGGTGGCGGCGGTGGGCTCCAGCGGCGCAGGAAAATCGACGCTCGCGCGGCTCTTGTTCCGCTTCTACGACGTCGGGGCCGGCAGCATTGCCATCGACGGCCAGGACATCCGCCATGTCACCCAGGATTCGCTGCGCACCGCCATCGGCGTGGTGCCGCAGGACACCGTGCTGTTCAACGACAGCATCTACTACAACATCGCTTACGGCCGCCCGGACGCGAGCCGCGAGGAAGTGATCGAGGCCGCGCGCGCGGCGCACATCCTCGCCTTCATCGAATCGCTGCCGCAGGGCTGGGACACGGTGGTGGGCGAGCGCGGGCTGAAGCTGTCGGGCGGCGAAAAGCAGCGCGTCGCGATCGCACGGACGCTGCTGAAGAACCCGGCCATTCTCATCCTCGACGAGGCCACCTCGGCGCTCGACACCAAGACCGAAAAGGCCATCCAGGCCGAACTGCTGGAGATCGCCAAGAGCCGGACCAGCCTCATCATCGCGCATCGCCTGTCGACCGTGGTCGAGGCCGACGAGATCCTGGTGCTGGAGGCGGGGCGCATCGTCGAACGCGGTCGCCATCCCGATCTGCTGGCGCAGAACGGCGTGTACGCGCACATGTGGGCGCTGCAGCAGCAAGCCGAGGCGGAGGGCACCGCTGAGTGAAGTCGAGGCTGCTGCAACCGGGGGTCGCCAAGCGTGAAGTGTGGGCCTGGGCGATGTACGACTTCGCCAATTCGGGCTACACCACGGTCGTCATCACAGCGGTGTTCGGCGCCTATTTCGTCGCGGTGGTCGCCGGCAATGCCGCCTGGGCAACCTTCCTCTGGACGCTGGCCTTGTCGGTGTCCTATGCGCTGATCATGCTCACGGCGCCGCTGATCGGCGCCTGGGCCGACGCCCACGCCAGCAAGAAAAGCCTGCTGTGGCTGACCACGCTGGGCTGCGTCGGTTTTACCGCGGCCCTGTACTTCGCCGCGCCGGGTGCACTGGTGCTGGCGATCGCGGCACTGGTGCTGTCCAACTATTTTTTCGGCACAGGCGAAAATCTCATCGCCGCTTTCCTGCCCGAACTGGCGCGGCCGCGCGCGCTCGGCCGGGTCTCGGGATGGGGCTGGTCGCTCGGCTATGTCGGCGGGCTGGCGTCGCTCGGCGCCAGCCTCGCCTACATCGGCTGGGCGCAGGCTCAGGGGCAGGGCGCGGCTGATTTCGTGCCGGTGGCGATGCTGATCACCGCGGCGATTTTCCTGCTGGCAAGCCTGCCCACGCTCCTGATGCTGCGCGAGCGCGCCGTTCCGCAGCCCAATCACACGCCACGCAACGCATGGCGGCAGGTGCGCCACACCTTGGGCCATTTGAGCCAGTTGCCCGACCTCAAGCGCTTTCTGATCTGCACCGTGCTGTACCAGGCTGGCATCCAGGCGGTCATCACGCTGGCGGCAATCTATGCCAGCCAGGTTTTTCACTTCGACACCCAGCGGACCATCGTGCTGGTGCTGGTGGTGAACATCACCGCCGCCCTCGGCGCGTTTGCATTCGGTCATGTGCAGGACCGCATCGGCCATGTGCGGGCGATCGCGCTGACGCTCGCCGGCTGGATCGCAATGGTGCTGCTGGCGTGGGCGGCGCCGGATGAACGCATGTTCTGGGTGGCAGCGAACCTCGCGGGTCTGTGCATGGGCGCCTCGCAATCTGCGGGCCGTGCCATGGTCGGCCTGCTGGCGCCGCCCGCGCACCAGGCCGAGTTTTTCGGCCTGTGGGGGCTGGCGGTGAAGCTGGCGTCGATCGCCGGTCCGCTGACCTATGGCGTGACCAGCTGGCTGACCGTGAACGACCATCGCCAGGCGCTCCTGATCACCGGCACCTACTTCGTCGCAGGCCTCGCGGTGTTGCGCGGCATCCGTGCCGACCGTGGCCGCCGCGCCGCGCACCGCTTCACCCTGCAGGCCGGGCATGCCTGACTTCAGCATCCTGGTTGCGGACTGGGCCCACGAGCGGGCACGCCTGTCGCAGGTTCGGCGCGCCGTGTTCATCGACGAGCAGGGCGTCCCCGAGGAACTGGAATGGGACGCCGACGATGCCGCGTCGCTGCATTTCCTGGTTGTCGACAGCACCGGTCAGGCCATCGGCTGCGCCCGCCTGCTGCCCGACGGACATGTCGGGCGCATGGCGGTGCTGCCTGAATGGCGCGGACGTGGCGTTGGACAAGCGCTGCTGGCGGCCCTCCTGGACGCGGCACGGGCACGCGGGCACGACACGCTCAGGCTTAGCGCGCAAACCCATGCGGCAGCGTTTTATGCCCGTGCTGGATTCGTCGCCGTGGGGGGTGAATATGAGGAGGCCGGCATTCCCCATGTCGCCATGCAAAGGCAGCTGTCCTGAGCCCGGCACCATTAGGCCGATCAGGGTCATTGCATCGGCACTTAAGAATTTACTGATAGAGTTCAACCTGGAATCAGGCGGGCGTCATCCATCGCGCAGACGTCGCCTCAGGCTCACGAACAAGGGAAGACCGCAATGAAAACATTCAAGGCAGGCATCGTCGGGGCGGGCATCGCCGGTGCGAGTTGCGCGGGCGCCCTCGCCGCGGCCGGATGGGAAGTGGACGTGTTCGACAAATCCCGCGGCGCAGGCGGGCGCTTGTCGACCAAGCGCACCCATCAGGGCTGGGCCACGCTGGGCTCGCCTTTCATTTCCGCCAAGCGCGACCCCTTCCGCAGCCAGCTGCGCGAGTGGGTGCGCCAGGGCTGGCTGGATCCGGTGCGGGGTGATGTCTGGCAGGGGCGCGCCACGATCTCCTGGGCGCAGGCGCAGCTGCAGAACCATTACCGACCCACCATCGAGCCTTCGCAACTGGTGCGCCACGTGATGGGCACTGCGCGCCTGCACACGCAGTCGCGCGTGGTCGCTCTGCAGCCGCGCACCCTCATCATGGAGGACGGCCGGGTATTGGGCGACTACGACTGCGTGATCTGCAGCGTGCCCATCCCGCAGGCGATTCCCATGCTCGACGCGCTGCCCCTGCTGCGTGACCGCCTGGGCGAGGTGCACTACCGGCCGGTGTGGTCGTTTCTGATGCGCTGGGAAGGCGGCCCCGCCGCGGATGTCATCAAGTTCGACGACCATCTGCTGGATATGGCCGTGCGCCAGACCGCAGACGGCCCGGGCCTGTGGGCGGTGCACACCACGCATGAGTTTGCCGAAACCTACCTCGAGGCCTCCGAAATGGAAGCCAGCAATCGCGCGGCTTCGGCCCTGATGGGCTTGCTCGGGTTGCCGTGGCCGGTCGAGATCGAGGCCTCGCATCTATGGCGCTATGCCCGCCCGGAAACGTCGGTAGGCGGTTTCTGGCTGGGCGATCGTGAAAACCGGGTCGCCCTGATCGGCGACGGCATTGCCGGGGACGGGGTCGAGCGCGCATGGGAAAGCGGCTTGCGGCTGGCGCAGGCCATTCTGCAATCAAAGGAAGAACTGGCGCTTTAAGTTCGAAAACGCCGCGTCAGGATTCAGCGATGACGTAGCGGTTGCGGCCGCTTTGCTTGCCTTCGTACAGCGCCATATCGGCACGCTTGATGGCGCTGGACAGGTCCTCCATTTCACCGGCCAGCGCCAGTCCCATGGTGATGGTCAGCCGCAGGGTTTCGCCGTTGTCGATCGGCACCGGGGTGGTGCCGACGGATGCCAGAATGCGGCGCGCGGATTTCCTCGCCTCTTCCGGCGATTTGCATTTCAGCAGCCACAGAAACTCTTCCCCGCCAAAGCGGTACAGCGGCTCGTCGGCGCGCAAGCCCTGCTTCAGGGTGTCGGCAACGTGGCGCAAAACCTGATCGCCCACCTGGTGACCATAGGTGTCGTTGATCGGCTTGAAATGGTCCACATCGATCATCACCACATACAGCAGGCTGCGGTTGCGCCGGGCTTCCTTCTGGTACAGGGCGAAATCGCTCTCGACGTTGTACCGCAGGGGCAGGCCGGTCAGCGGGTCGTGGCGTACCGAATTGGACAGGATGAGGGTCTTGTAATTGGCCAGCAGATTGATCAGTTCGGCCTGCGATGCCTCGAATTGGTCGAGATCACCGGTGACGCCCGGCTGTCCTGCCATAACCTGGGTGCACAGCGACCGGATGGCGTCGTGCATGGCCTGGTGCACCTGTTCCAGGCGCCTTGCCGATGCTGGATCCAGTGCCTCGAATTCCCCCCGGTTGGCCGTAAACCAGGCGCCGAAGCGGCACAGGGTATGCGCCATCGGGTCGAGCACGTCGTCGCCCGGGGTCGAGCGCAGCACGGCACAGCGCAGAATCCGGCGGCTCCAGTCCATGTGCGCCTCGACCGCGGCATCGAGCTCCGCGACCAGGGCATCGGTTTCGGCTGGCAGGTCGGGCATGGGCCTCGACTTAAAGCTCTCGCACCACGCGGAAGCCCAGATTGATGTCGAGCTCGTTTGCCAGCCGGCGACAGCGGGAAGCGGGACGGCAGCATTCGGGGCCGTCGAACCAGGAGCCGCCCTTGGTGACGACAGCCTGCGTCATGCCAGGCTGCGGATGGTCCGGCAGGCTGGCGTGGTCGGCTGTCCAGGGGCTGGCAGTGAATTCCCAGACGTTGCCCGGCATGTCGAACAGGCCCCACCGGTTGGGACGCAGCCCGCCGACTTCCTTGGCGCCGCAGCGCGCAAGACGGCTTGCCAGCGAACGCGGGGTTTTGGGGTGGCTCTTGTCCAGGTCTTTTTCAATGTTGTAGACCGCACTGTCCGGGCCGATGCTGTCGCCGTGAGGGTAGGCCGTGGCCGCACCGGCGCGGCAGGCATATTCCCATTCCACTTCGGTGGGCAGTCGATAGCGATGGCCGGTCTCGCGCGACAGCCAGGCGCAGTAATCGAGGGCATCGGTCTGCCGCACATCGATCACCGGCATGCGGCCCGACAGCCACAGCAGTTCCTCGCGCGGCGTCCAGCCGGTGGCGCGGGTATAGATCTCGAATTCTTCCGTGGTGACCGGATTGATGCCGATCGCAAAGCTCTGCTCGATCAGCGCGGCGCGGCGCGGGCGATCCTGGTCCGGCGCAGCCTCTTCAGGTGCTGCGCCGTATTCGAACGCGCCTGCAGGAATGACCGCAAGTTCCGGGCCTTCGGACCCGTCGGACAATCGATCCCGAAAACGGGCGCTCGACAAGCCCTGCGCCTGGGCGGCCTGAAGCTGCAGGGCGGCCAGTTCGCTTTCCTGCAGGGTGAAGGTGTTGGGCAGGTCAATCGTCGCGTTGTCGGTGTTCATGGCAGTCGGGATCGTGGAAAGAGATTTGATTATGCCACTACCCAACTGAAGCGAACACGGCCGCTACAAAGGCGCGGCAGCCTGGCGGGCAAGCCCGCGCATCATCCATTTCAGCACCGGCAGGCGGGCGTAGAGTTCCTCGGCGGCATCCCAGTAGTCGCGGTGACGCGTCACCTTGCCTGTGGCGTCAAACGTGAGATGGGTGGCGCCCGAGATCGTGGTGGGCTGGCGCGTGATCGGCATCACGAAATCCATTTCCCACAGGATTACCGCGTTGAGGTCGTCGCCGGCAAAGCGCCGCGTCACGCGGAAGCGCGCGCCTGGCAGCTTGTCGAAGGTGTGACGCAGGATGGTGCGGATGGATTCGATGCCGCTCACTTCGTGGAAGGGATCCTTGAACCAGGCGTCGGCGGCGTAATACGCATCAAGCGGGTCCAGGTTGTCGGCCGACAGCTTTTCAAAATAGTCGCACAGGGTGTCGAGCGCGTTCATAGGCCGGTGATCCGGTGCACAAGGGGGAAGTAGGCACGATACGGCAGCAGCCTGAGGAGTTTCAACATGCGGGTGAAACGCCTGGGGAAGTGGATCTCGAACTGGCCGCGCTCGATGCCGGCGAGGATTTCGTGCGCAGCCTCGTCCACGCCGATCAGCGCTGGCATGGTGAAGTCGTTCAGATCGGTGAGCGGCGTTTTGACGAAGCCGGGATTGATGAGATGCACCGCCACGCCCCTCGGCGCGAGGTCGAGGTAAAGCGTTTCGGCGAAGTTGATCAGCGCCGCCTTGGTGGCGCCATACACCAGCCCGGTCGGCAGGCCGCCGTAGCCGGCGACGCTGGCGGTGATCGCGATGCGTCCGCTGCCGCGCTGCGCGAAATAGGGTGCGAGCAGCGCGGCGGCATTGATCGCGCCGACCAGGTTCACCTGCACCAGTTTTTCCGCCACTGCGGCGTCGAGGTCCCAGGCGCGAACGGGTTGATGCGTGCCGGCGTTGACGATCGCCACGTCGATGCCGCCGAACGCGGCGCAGACGTCGTCGAACGCCGCCTCGAGACGAGCCCGATCGGTGACGTCGGCTGCCGCGACATGCGCTTTTCCGCCGGCCAGCGTCATCAAGGCGTCCTGGTTGCGGCTGGTCAGCGCCACCCGCGCGCCGCGCTGCATCAGCAGCCGCGCGGTGGCCTCGCCGATACCGGAGCTGGCGCCGATCAGCCATACGCGCTGACCGTTCCAGTCGGCAAGCTTGGGGTTGAGGCTCATGATCCCTTCTTGAAGGCGATGACGACTTCACCCAGCTTGAAGCCGAACTTGCGCATTTCCGACTTGTTCAGCATCACCTCGTCGTTCATCAGATACATCCAGTCGTCGAACTGAACCTCGTAGATCTTGCCGTCGACCGGCAGCAGCAGGGTGTATTTCCACTGCAGCGCGTTGCCGTAGGCGACGCCGTCCGCTTCGCCCTTCACATCGTCGGCGCGGCCGACGTAGCGGTGGTCGTCGAGCCGGGTGATGCGCCAGATGCGCTGCGAAGTGGTGCCGTCCGACCAGAAGAAATTCTCGGTCAGGACGCCCTCGTTGCCGCGCCATTCGCCGAGCATCTTGACGGTGAAGCGGCGCTTCACCTCGCCCGAGCGGTCGGCGAAATAGCCCCAGGCGGTAAGCGGGCCGTTGAAATAGGTGGCGAGATCGAGCCGCGGCGTCTGGTCACGGTAGACCTCGGGCGACACGCCAGCGCAACCGGACAGGCCGAGCACGGTACAGAGGATGGCGAGCGGTTTCTTCAGCATGGGACGACTCCGGTTTGCAGACGGGGACGCCAGGCCAAGAACCACCCGAAGGCGGCGATCTTGAGCAGGCAGGGAAGCAGGGCATAGGTGGCCGATAGCGCCCACACCTCGCTGCCGCCGGGCTGGTAGCCCAGGAGAGCGAGCAGGGGCAGCGCGAGGCCCGCAGCCAAGGCGAGGGTGAACTTGGCGAAGAAACCCAGCAGGCCGTAGTACGCGCCGGGTACCGGCTTGTCGTCGTCATCGATGAAGTCAGCCACCAGGGCGGGCGGCAGCGCCAGGTCGGCACCGAGCGCGAGCCCGGAGGCGACGCATACCAGCGCAAAGCCGACGAGGTCGCCGCTGCCGAGCCAGAACGCGCCGGCGAAAGTCACCACCGACAGCAGCATCGAGGCGAGCCAGGCGTCGAGCTTGCCGATGCGCCGCGCCAGCGCCACCCACAGCGGCAGGCCGAGCGCGCCGCTGACGAAATAGAGGCCGAGGAAAAGTCCGCCCCAGGCTTTCAGCTGCAGCACGTCGTCGATGTAGAAAATCACCAGCGTGGCCGGCAGGGCCGCCGCCACGCCGTTCAACAAATAGCCGGGAACGAAGCGGGCGAACGCGCTGTTGGCGAAAGGGTGCAGGAAGCGCCGCAGCGGCACGCTGTGGCCGCCACTTCGCATCGCCGGCGCGACCCGCAGCGTCCAGGCCGCGAACGCGACCAGCAGCGCAAGGAAGATCCACCCCATGGAACGAAGGCCGCTCGCAAGGTCATCGCTCAGCAGCAGAGGCAGCGTGGCGGCCAGCACCACGCCGACCAGCCCGAAGCCTTCGCGCGCAGCGAACAGGCGCGTGCGCTCGTGCGGCGCGGGATGGATGCGCGCGCCCCAGGTGTTGTGCACAACGCTGGCGAGGCTGTAGCCGATGGTGGTGAGCGTGAGGGTGGCGATCAGCCAGGGCAGCACGCCCTCGGCCGGCGGATTGAAAAGCCCCACCCAGCCCAGGCCCAGCATGGGAAGGGAAGCCAGGATGAGCCTGTGCGGATGGGGAAAGCGGTCGAACAGGGCGCCGAGCAAGGGGTCGATCACGGCGTCGAAGAAGCGCAGCCCGAGCAGCAGCAGCCCGAGCAGGGTGAGGCTGAGGTGGGCGCTGTAGAACGGCGCCAGGTGCACGTAGAGCGGCAGCGCGGCAAACGCCAGCGGCAGGCCGAGGCCGCCGTAGGCCAGCAGTTGGGCGCGCGGCAGCGGGCTCATGATGCACCGAGCAGGCGCGCCCGCAGGTCAGGCGCGCTGGTGGCGGGATGCAGCCAGATGTCGAAGAAGGCGTCGGCAAAGGCCTCGTCGTCGATGCGGCCGAGCCTGCGCGCATCCTGATAGAAGACGGCGCCTTGTCCGGGCTGGCGCACACCGATGAGGCGGTCGCCTTCGCGGACATCCGGGAAGATCGCCCGCATCTGTTGCTCCCAACGCGCCAGGGTGGCGTCGGGAACGCTGCGCTGGGCGCGGATCTCCTCGATCGAGCGGCGCGCGATGGCGGCGCCTTCGAAGCTGCGCGCATAGCGCAGTTCCAGCGCGAAGGGCTGGCCGTCGGCCCACACGCCGCGCGGCGACCAAAGCGTGGCGTCGTAGATGCGCAGGCCGAAAAAGCGCAGCGTGCCGCTGCCGACCGTTTCATAACCCGACAGGTGCGGCAGCGGGCCGGCGTGCGCCGCCAGCGTGGCCCACAGGCAGGCCGCGGCAAGGCCCGCGCTCAAGAAGCGCAATCTATGCTGCATGTTCCAGGCGGAATTGCGCCACATCGATCGACCCTGCGCGGAAACCGGCCTCGCAATACGCTAGATAGAAATGCCAGATGCGCATGAAGCGCTCGTCGAAGCCGATCTTGCGCACCCGCTCGCCCTGGGCGTGGAAGGCCAGGCGCCAGCGCTTCAGGGTTTCGGCGTAGTCGAGGCCGAAGTGCTCCTGCGCCGTGACCTTGAGGCCGGCGCGCGCCGCCTCTTCGGTGAAACGGCGGGGGGACGGCAGCATGCCGCCGGGGAAAACATACTGCTGGATGAAATCGGAACCGGTGCGATAGCGGTCGAACAGTGCGTCGTCGATAAGGATGGTCTGCACCACCGCGCGACCGCCGGCCCTGAGGCTGCGCTTCACGGTGTCGAAATACGCCGGCCAGTAGGCCTCGCCCACCGCCTCGAACATTTCGATCGAGACGATGCCGTCGTACTGCCGCTCTTCCTCGCGGTAATCCTGCAGGTCGAAGCGGCAGTGGTCCTGCAGCCGCGCCTGGCGGATGCGGGCGCGGGCGTAGTCGAGCTGTTCCTTCGACAGCGTGATGCCGCGCACCTGGTGCTTCGACGTGCGCGCGGCGTGCTCGGCGAAGCCGCCCCAGCCGCAGCCGATTTCGAGCAGCGACTGGTGCGGCGGCAGGTCCAGCAGGTCGAGCATGCGCTGGTACTTGCGGGTCTGTGCAGCCTCGAGCGACAGGCTCATGTCGCCGTCGAAGCGTGCGCTCGAATAGGTCATCGAGGGATCGAGCCACAGCGCATAGAAATCGTTGCCGAGGTCATAGTGGCTGGCGATGTTGCGGCGCGAACCTTCCGGCGTGTTGGCGTTCATCATGTGGCGCAGGCGGTTGTAGAGCCGTCCCCACCAGCGACCGTAGACCGCCTGGTCGAGCGCACGTCGGTTGTTGGCCAGCAGGGTCAGCACGCCGGTCAGATCGGCGGTGTGCCAGGCGCCGGAAATGTAGCCCTCGGCAAAGCCGATATCGCCCTTGCTCAGGACGTCGCGAAACGCGCTCCACTGGTTGAATTTCAGCCAGGCGTCCGGTGTGCCGTGGCCGACCGTGAGTTCCATGCCGTTGGGCAGTTCCAGGTGCAGGCAACCGTGCTCGATTTCCTGCAGCAGGTGGATCACCTGGCGGGCATACCACGGAGTGTTGTTGCGCTGCAGGGTGGCGCTCAGGCTTGCGGTGTTCATTCGGTGACCTCGTTGAGTGGCGTCGGGGGTTTGCGGAAGAAAGGCACGCGCTTGGCGAAGAGGCGCAGTGCCTGCAGATGAATGCGCGCGATCACGCCCAAGGTCATCAGGGGGTAGGCGAAAAACGCTCGCAGGCAGGCACGCGCGGTGAGCGGCTCGAGCCGCCCAAACCAGGCGGTGCGCAGTGCCTCGCCGCTGCCGTCGTCGTAATCGATGCGGGCGCGGAAGAAATCGGGATTGGACTGGAAGCCGAAGGTGTACTGCCCGCGCACCGGAAAAAACGGCGAGACGTGGAAGACCTTGTCGGCGTGAAGGATGGCGTCCGGGTCGGACGTGCGCAACAGGTAGACATGGTGCTCGCCGAAGGTGTTGTTGACCTCGGCCAGCACCGCGACCAGGCTGCCGTCGTCCGCGTGGCAATGCCAGAAGCTGACCGGCTTGAAGGCGTAGCCGAGCACGCGCGGAAAGGTGGTCAGCCAGATCTCGCCGTTGGCAATCAGGCCGTGCTGATCCAGCAACGCGTGCACCCAGTCGAGGCAGTTGCCGCCGTCGCCGTGGTCGGCTTCGTGAAAACTCAGCAGGTTGAAGCGGTTGAGCGACAGCCACCGCGTTTGTGCGCGGGCCAGATCGTGGATCGGCAGCCGCAGAAAATACACCGGGTAATCAAACCGGTGCAGTGCCGGGTGCAACCGCGCGTGCATCACGCGGCCGAAGCCGATCTGCGCGGAAGCGGGGGTCTCAGGCCGCATTGGACAGCGCCTGCCAGGGAACGGCAATATCCAGCCGGCGTGCCACGCGCAACGCGGAGGCGAGGCCGTCCTCGTGGAATCCATAGCCGAGCCAGGCGCCCGCGAACCAGACGCCTTCGCGGCCATTGCCGGCTTCGATCTGGCGCTGGATGGCGGTGGCATGACGGGTGAATACCGGATGGCTGTAGTGGAATTCGCCGTGCACCTTGGCCGGATCGGGATCCTGCAGCGGATTCAGCGAGACGATCACCGGTGTCTCGGTCGGCAGCGGCTGCAGGCGGTTGATCAGGTAATGCACCGCCACCGGCCGGTCGCTGAGTTCGCTGTGTCCCGACTGGTAATTCCAGGCCGACCACAGGTTCTGGCGACGCGGCAGCACGCTGGCGTCGCTGTGCAGCACCGCGCGGTTCGGCTGATACGGCATCTGCTGCAGAAGCCGGGCACGCGACGGGTAATGACCGGCGAGCAGGGCATGCGACTGGTCGCTGTGACAGGCCAGCACCACCTGGTCGTACACGCCCGACAGGCTGCCGCTGGCGACCTCGATCCTGCCGCCGCGCGGACGCAGCGATTCGACTGTCTGGCCGAGGTGGATTTCGCCGATGCCGGCGGCCAGCTTCTTCACATACTCGCGGCCGCCGCCCTTGACCGTGCGCCACTGCGGGCGGTCGAACACCTGCAGCAGGCCGTGATTGCGGCAGAACACGACGAAGGACGACAGCGGGAATTCCAGCATTTGCGACGCCGGGCATGACCAGATCGCCGCCGCCATCGGCAGCAGATACCACTCGATGAAGGGTTTGCCGTAACCGCGTGCCTTGAGGTAGTCGCCCAGCGCCATGCTGCTGGCGAGTTCAGGTTCGCGCCCCGCCTCGCGGTTGAAGCGCATGATGTCGCGCAGCATGCTCCAGAACGCCGGCCGCGCCAGGTTTCGGTGCTGGCCGAACACCGTGCCGAGGCTGCTTCCGGCCCATTCCAGTTCAGGCTGGTCCAACCGCACGCTGAACGACATGTCGCTGGCGACAGTTTCCACCCCCAGCGTATCGAACAGCCGGGTGAGTTCCGGATAGGTGCGGTGGTTGAACACGAGGAAGCCGGTGTCGACCGGAAAGGTCCGGCCATCCAGCGTGACATCCACCGTGTGCGTGTGGCCGCCCAGGCGATGTTCCGCCTCGAACAGCGTCACCTGATGCTGGCGGCTCAGCAGCCAGGCAGCCGACAGGCCAGCGATCCCCGAACCGATGACAGCGATGCGCATCTTATTGGCCCCTCGACGTGATTTTGGGCTGATCCTTGAGCAGGGATTCGATGGCCTGCACCATCTCCTTCGATTCCGGCTCGACCCGGCTGGCGAACGACAGGGCGCGCGTGCCGCTGCGGTCGATCAGGTACTTGTGGAAATTCCAGCTGGGCCGTTCCCCGGTCGCCTTCGCCAGTCCCTCGTGCAGGGGGTTGGCGTTGGCCGCCTTGACGCCCACCTTGGAAAACAGCGGGAAATCGACCCGGTAATTGGTTTCGCAGAAGTCCTTGATCGTGGTGTTGCTGCCCGGCTCCTGACCGCCGAAATCGTTGGCCGGAAAGCCCAGCACCACCAGCCCCTGCTTGGCGTATTTCTCGTGCAGTGCCTGCAGACCCTTGTACTGGCCGGTGTAGCCGCACTGGCTGGCCGTGTTGACCACCAGCACCACCTTGCCGGCGTAGGCACACAGGTTTTGCGGCGTGCCGTCGATGTCTTTCATGGTGTGGTTGAGCAGGGGCGGGCAGGGCGGCGCGGCCTGGGCGGCGGTCGCCAGCAACAGCGATGACAGGAGCAGGGCGGATTTCATGTGCGGATGACCTTTTTCGACGGGCAGGAGGCATGGAGGCTGCGCGTGCCGGGCGCAGGGGGCGTCAGGGCCGCGTGCGGCGCGACCAGCGCGTGATAGAAGAAATACTCGGCCGGCACGGAACCGGCGGTGGAAGCCGGGGCGGTACATGCCGCCGCTGGCTGGGCGCGGGCAGCGGCATCCGGCGTCTGCCAAAGCATCAGGACGGCCGCGGAGAGCCCGGCCAGGGCAATGAGGGGTGTCGACAAAGGTTTCATGTGTCTTGGACAAAAGCTGGTCATGTGCTTAAATTAGGCCAACAATTTGCCGATGTCAACTCTTTGTCCAAGACAATATGCCAATTCAGTCATCTGTTGCTGTCCCCGGCCTGCCCATCGCTTCGGTCGAGCGGGAAACCGGTTTATCCAAGGACACGCTGCGCGTGTGGGAGCGCCGCTACGGGTTTCCGACACCCGAGCGCGACGCCCATGGCGAGCGCCAATATGCGCCGGCGCAGGTGCGCCGACTGGTCCAGATCAAGCGGCTGATGGACCGTGGGCACCGTCCCGGCAAACTGATGCGGCTCGACGAGGCAGGGCTGCTGGCGCTCGATGAAACGCACAGCCCCCAGCCGAATCTGCCCAACGAACTGCAGCTCGAGGCATGGCTGCAACTGGTCCGGTCGCACGACAGCGACGGCTTGCAACGGGCGTTCCACAGCGAATTGGCCAAGCGCGGCATGTCCCGTTTTGTCCAGGACATCGTTGCGCCCGTGATTACCCGAATCGGCGAGGCCTGGTCGCGCAACGAACTCGGCATATTCGAGGAACACCTGTTCTCGCAGCACCTGGAAAAACTCTTTCGCACCACGCTCGCCAACATGGCGCCGGTGACAGGCCACCCGCGCGTGCTGCTCACCACGCTGTCCGGCGAGGAACACACGCTGGGACTGTTGATGGTGGAGGCACTGCTGGTGGTCGAAGATGTCTACCCGGTGCTGCTCGGCCCGCAAACCCCGATCGACGAGATCGTGCGTGCGGCGAACGCCAAGCAGGTGGACGCGGTCTGCCTGTCCTTCAGCAGCGCCTATTCGCCTGCGCTCGCTGCGCAAGGCCTGCGCGACCTGCGGCAGATGCTGCCGTTAGACACCCAATTGTGGGCGGGCGGCTATGGCGTCAAGCCGATCCGCAAGCCGATCGACGGAGTGTGCCTGGTGCCTGAGTTCCAGGACTTGTTCGACTGCCTGGCGCGCTGGCGTGGCGAGGCAGCGATCAAAATGGCGGGTTGAAACGGGGATGGCTTGCGTTCCGCAATCGTGGCACACAGGATAGAATTCCGATCGATTTTCGCCGCATAGCTGCCATGCTTTACATCGACCTCTTCAAATCTCTCGAACGTGCCCGCTGGAACATGGAAACCGACATTCCGTGGGACCAGTTCGACGCCAGCCAACTCACCGACGAGCAGGCGCTGACCATCAAGATGAACGCCATCACCGAGTGGGCAGCGCTGCCGGCCACCGAGATGTTCCTGCGCGATTTTGTGCACGACAGCGACTTCTCCGCCTTCATGTCGATCTGGTTCTACGAGGAGCAGAAGCACGCCTTGGTGCTGATGGAATACCTGCGCCGCTTCAAGCCCGAATTCGCGCCGACCGAGGAAGAATTGCACGCCATCCGCTTCCCGTTCGATCCGGCGCCGCCGATGGAAACCCTGATGCTGCATTTCTGCGGCGAGGTGCGTCTCACCCAGTGGTACAAGCGCGCCTCGGAATGGCACACCGAGCCGGTCATCAAGTTCATCTACGAAACGATCTCGCGCGACGAGGGGCGGCACGGCGGCGCCTACCTGCAATACATGAAGCGCGCGCTGAAGCAGGGCGGCCAAAGCGTGGCCGCCGCATTCGCCAAGATCGGCTTCCTGATGGCGTCGAGCAGGCGCTCCGACAAGGCCTTGCACCCCACCAACCTCCACGTCAACGAAGCGCTTTATCCGCTGGACACCATCCAGTCGCGCCTGCCCGATCCGGAATGGCTGGAGCGCTGGCTCGACGAGCAGATCCAGTTCGACGACACCTGGGAAAACCGCGTGGTGGGCGGCATCCTGCGCAACCTGTCGAACCTGCTGGGGCAGACCTTCGAGAACGTGCGCGACCTCAACAAGTACCGCAAGCAAGCGCTGGCGGCGACCTGATGCTGTCGCGCCCCGTCACGAGGCCAGCCAGCGTGCTGGCCTTTTTCATGATCATCCGTTGCCGGGTCGGGCGATCAACCAGGTGGTTGCCTTGACCTTGCTCCCATAGGCTAGGTTTAATGAGTTGGCCAGCACAAGGTTGAGCGCGTGCCTGCGTGCTGCAATAACAACAGATGACTGAGACTGCGGGAGATTAGAGCGTGCACCTCGAGCAAATCCTCATCGTCGGCATTCTGATCGCGACCATCGGCATGTTCCTGTGGGGCCGCTGGCGCCACGACATGGTGGCGGCGGGGGCGCTGCTGGCCTGCGTGTTGACCGGCCTGGTGCCCTATGCCGACGCCTTCGCCGGCTTCGCCCACCCGGCCGTCATCACCGTGGCCTGCGTGCTGGTAATGAGCCACGGACTGCAAACCTCGGGTGCGGTGGATGCGCTGACGCGCCGCGTGCTGCCCGCCAAAGCTGGTCCCACGCTGTCCATCTTCATGCTCACCGCGCTGGCAGCGCTGCTGTCCGCCTTCATGAACAATGTCGGCGCGCTGGCGCTGCTGATCCCGGTCGCCATGCAGATTTCAGCGCGCCTGAACCTGCCGCCCGGCAAGGTGCTGATGCCGCTCGCCTTCGGCTCCATCCTCGGTGGCACCACCACCCTGATCGGCACGCCGCCCAATCTCATCATCTCCGGGCTGCGCGCCGAGGCCGGGCTCGGCAGCTTCGGCATGTTCGATTTCACGCCCGTCGGTTTTTCGATCACGGCCCTGGGCGTCATTTTCATCGGCCTGATCGGCTGGCGCTTGGTGCCTGGGCGCACCCAGACCGACGTCGAGGGCTTCGATACCGGCACCTACCTCACCGAGGCGCTCGTGACCGAAGGCAGCAAGGCGGCCGGCATGAAACTGCGCGAGATCGAGGCGGCGCTGGAGGAGGCGGATGCGCAGATCATCGGCCTGGTGCGCAACGACGTGCGGGTGTCGGCGCCGAATGCCGGCCGTTATGTGCACGCCGGCGACATTCTGATCATCGAGGCCGAGGCGGAAACGCTCGCGACCGCCCTGTCCAGCCTGGGACTGGTACTGGAGGAAGCCCAGCACAAGGCAGAAAAAGAGGACAGGGCGGAAACCGGAGACGCGGCCGCGACGGAAGAGAAGAGAAATGAGAAGGAGAAGGCGCCTCCGTCCGACGAAATCGTCCTGGTGGAGCTGGCGATCCTGCCGTCTTCCGGCCTGCTCGAGCGCACGCCAACCGACATTCAGTTGCGCAGCCGTTTCGGCATCAACCTGCTCGCCGTATCGAGCCAGGGCCGGCGTAGCCGGGCCCGGCTACGCACCTATCGCTTCAAGGCGGGCGACGTGCTGATGATGCGCGGCACGCCGGAAGCGATCGCCGAATTCGCCAGCGTCGCCAGCTGCGTGCCGCTGGCCGAACGCGCCCTCTACATTCCCGACAAGCGCAAAGCCATCACCGCCAGCCTCATCATGGGTCTGGCGGTGGCTGTGGTGGCGTTCGGGCTGCTGCCTGCTGCGCTTGCCTTCACGGCAGGCGTGCTTGCCTCGATGGCGCTGCGCACGGTGCCACCGCGTGAAGTCTACGAGGCCATCGACTGGCCGGTCATCGTCCTGCTCGGCGCGCTGATCCCGGTGGCGGCGTCGATGCAGAGCACCGGCATGGCCGACCTGATCGCACGCTTCCTGCTCGAAAGCGTCGCACAGGGACATCCGGTTGTTGCGCTGGCGTTGATCCTGGTGGTCACGATGACGCTGTCGGATCTGATGAACAATGCCGCCACCGCGGCCGTGATGTTCCCGATCGCACTGGGAACCGCCAGCCAGCTCAACGCGAATCCGGATACCTTCATGATGGCGGTGGCGGTGGGTGCATCCTGCGCTTTCCTGACACCGATCGGGCACCAGAACAACACCCTGATCCTGGGGCCGGGCGGCTTCCGTTTCGGTGACTACTGGCGGCTCGGCCTGCCGCTGGAAATCCTGATCATGGCAGTCAGCATTCCGGTGCTGCTGTGGGTGTGGCCGCTGTGAGCCCATCTGCATAAACGGCAGGACGCCTGCTGCTCGCGGCAGGGTAGACTTGACGCCGGTCTGGATCGATCCGCTCGCGGCCCATTCCTGCAATCCCATCTGACATGACGACCCCACAACCAGGCGAAGCCGGAATTGACTAGCCCGCACCCAACCGACAGCACGCCCCGCCTGCCGCCCGTCTCGCTTGCCTGGATGACCTGGGGCTTGCTTGCCAGCCTCTATTTCGTCGGCTTCTTCCAGCGCGTCGCCCCGGCGGTGATGGTGGACGAACTGATGCGTGACTTCAGCATCGCGGCCACCATGCTGGGCAATCTTTCCGCCATCTATTTCTACACCTACGCCGCCATGCAGATCCCCAGTGGCCTGCTCGCCGATGCCGTCGGCCCGCGTCGCGTCGCCACCGCGGCGGCCGTCGTGGCGGCCGCCGGCATCGCCCTGTTCGCCCTGGCCGACAGCCTGTGGATGGCCAGTCTCGGCCGCGGCCTGATCGGCGCCTCGGTCGCCGTCGCCTTCGTCGCCTGCATGAAGCTCGCCGGCCACTGGTTTCCCGCCAACCGCTTCGCCACGGTCACCGGCATCTCGCTGCTGATCGGCAATCTCGGCGGCGTGCTGGCCGGCGTGCCGCTCTCGGAGGCGGTGGCCAGCGTCGGCTGGCGCAGCGCCATGATGGCCAGCGCCGGCGTCACCCTGGTGCTCGCGGCGTGCGTCTGGCTGTGGGTGCGCAACGATCCCAGCGAACGCGGTTATCTCAGCCACGCCCACCCGGAAGCGCTCAGCAATGCCGGCATGTCGCCGCGGCGCAGCCTGAAACTGGTGGTGTCCGAGCGCGATACCTGGCTGCTGTTCTTTGCCGGCGGACTGGTCGCCGCGCCGGTGCTCACCTTCGCCGGCCTCTGGGGCGTGCCCTATCTGGTCCAGGTGCACGGCCTGGAACGCAGCCATGCCGCGGTCTTCACGACTACCATGCTGCTCGGCTTCGCTGTCGGCGGCCCGCTCCTGGGCGCGCTGTCCGACCGCATGGGGCGGCGCAAGCTGCCTTACCTCGGCGCCACGCTCGTCCATGCGCTGGGCTGGCTGGGATTCCTTTTGTTCGATGACCTGTCGGCCACCGCGCTTTACATGCTGTTCGCCGTGATCGGCTTTTCGGCCGGCGGGCTCATTGTCGGCTTCGCCTTCTCGCGCGAGGTCAACCATCCGGGCGCGGCCGGCACCGTCGGCGGCGTCGTCAACATGGCCGTGCTCGGTTTCGCTGCCATCCAGCAGAGCGCCATGGGCTGGATCCTCGACCGCAACTGGCAGGGCGCGATGATCGAAGGCGCCCGCATCTACGATGCCGCCGCCTACCACGCCGCCTTCCTGTGGCTGGCGATCAGCGCCGTCGGCGCCGTCCTCGCCGTGGCGCTCACCCGCGAAACCTATTGCCGGCTGCGTTTTGATTCGGACGATTGAAACTGCCACCTCGGTCTGAGGGGCTCGGGGGACGGTGTGTGGATTGGCTGGAGGAGGGGGCTATTGGCCGGTCAACCACGGCGTCTCTAATCTTCGCGGTCACCCGCCCGCCTGCGGTTGAGGTCCAGGATGGTCGCGCACTTTTCAAACACTTGCAGATCGATCTCGGGTGTCGTTCCGGCGCGTGGATCGGAGCCCAGGGTGGTGAGGATGACCGCGCAATTGGCCGCCCAGGTGCGATCAAGGAAATCTGCCGCGAACTCCTTGCAGTACAGATGGTAGTTTTCAAGAACCAGCAGCAGGGGCAGCTCGAAATCACTCGCCGCAATCCAGTCCAGTATGCCGGGCAAGCGCCGGCGCACCTCGTCGACGCTGCTGGGGGCGTAATGGGAATTGAATTGCAGCACCGAAATGGCCCTTCGGCTCACTTTCATCTTGGTGCCCTTTTCGATACCGACGTTCAGGGCCTGGTAGCGAGTGGGGCCAAATGCCTCGCTGGCCTTGGTACGCAAATACTTGGTATGCGTCGGGCTGATTCCTTCGGTGATATAGATCACGCCGAATCCTGCCATTGCCACGTCGCCGCACAAAGTCACGAGCGCCTGGTTGCGGCCGCCAAAATTCTCACCCCGGATGAGGATGTTGCCAAACAAACCCCGCTGGCTCAGTACCACCTCCGAGACGGGGGAACTGGCGGCAAAGCGCAATCTGAATTCCCTTTCTTCAGATTCGGGCCCATT
>JAABQU010000032.1 GCA_011391285.1 Thiobacillus sp. | reverse complement strand
AGTGACGGTTGAGGCGATGCCTTGGGCGAATTTGATCGATCATTCAGCTCGATTAGGCACATACACTTCCTTCTGTCCATTTTAAAAGGCAGCATCGAATGACTCTTGATCGGCCACAGCCGCCGTGGGCATACTGCTCCACCTGGCTCCGCTATGCACTGGCGGATTCAACCGGTGGATGCAACACACTAGAGACTGCGCAAGCAGAAGGAGTGTTGCAGATGAAACGAAGACCTCGGATCTATTACACGGAAAGCCAGAAAGCGCTGATGTGGGAGCGCTGGCGGAAAGGTGACTCTCTCCAGCAGATCGCCCAATTGTTTGATCGAAACCACTCATCGGTAGAACGCATTCTGGCAGAGACAGGCGGGATACAACCGGCCCAACGACACCGGTCGAGATTAGCGCTAACTTTGGCTGAACGAGAAGAGATATCGCGTGCTTTAGCATCCGGTCACTCGATCCGTTCGATAGCCACTCTCCTTGAGCGAGCGCCATCTACTATCAGTCGGGAGATCCTGCGTAACGGCGGGCAGAGTTGCTATCGGGCAAACCAGGCCGACCAGGCAGCTTGGGATCGAGCACGTCGCCCCAAGATCTGTAAACTGGCTGAGAACCACACCTTGGCGCGCATCGTGGCAGCGAAGCTCCAATGTCTGTGGTCACCGGAGCAGATTGCGGGTTGGCTAAAGTGCGCTTACCCGGACGACGAGAACAATCAGGTGTCACACGAGACGATCTATCGCAGCCTCTTCATTCAAGCTCGTGGCGTCTTGAAGAAGGAGTTGCAGCAATATTTGCGGCGCACGCGAGCCATGCGCCGTTCGCGCCATCACACCCAGAAGTCGGACGATCACTGCGGTCAAGCGTGATTTCCAGACCAGTGTCGCCTTTGGCCGAAGTCCAGCCACCCACGCAAGGAGGAACAGCAGCAAGGGATTATCGGGTGATGCCTCGAAACCCAAGCGCTGACACGTAGCCTGCCACAGCCACTCGAACCCCTGCCGATCATGGCTTTCTCAGCCATCTCTCGTTCAGTAATGGTCCACGATCTCTACGTCGCGCACGCTGTTTTCCTTCCAGACTGAAACGCTTGACCCATTTGCCGGCAAGGAGGTCGGCGGTGTCCTTGTCGGCGATGGAAGCAATCATGGAGCCATGCCATACCGTTTACCAGCAAACGGAAAAGCCGGGCTTTGTCTGGCTCCGGAAAGGCTGACTCATCGCCATCGGCCCGTTTGTAGCAAACCCGACGAAGCCCGATCCGGCGTGCCATTGCCTACCGGGGTTGAGCCGGGATCGGCATAAATTCACCTTGCAATTCATACGGATACGATTCCACTCTGTTTGGCATGCGGCTTGCAGATATCCAGGCATCTGCCGAACGAATGGATTCCGAGCCAGTCATGAACCGCACTGTCATCATCGACGACACCACCCTGCGCGACGGCGAACAGACCGCCGGCGTGGCCTTCACGCTGGATGAGAAGCTGGCGATCGCCGGGCGTCTCGATGCGATGGGCATGCCGGAACTGGAAGTGGGTATCCCGGCGATGGGCGAGGCCGAGCGCGAGAGCATCCGCGCGGTGGCCGACCTCGACCTGAAGTCGAAACTGGTGGTGTGGAGCCGCATGCGCGAAGCCGACATCGAGGCCTGTCGCAATCTCAAGGTTCAACTGATCGATGTGTCGGTCGCGGTGTCGGATCTGCACATCACGCGCAAGCTGAAGAAGGATCGCGCCTGGGTGCTGCAGGCCATCCGCGAGATGGTGCCGCGCGCGCTCGATCTGGGGCTGGAAGTCATCGTCGGTTGCGAGGATGCCTCGCGCGCCGATCAGGATTTTCTGCTGCGCGTGGCCGAGGCGGCGCAGGAAGCCGGCGCACGCCGCCTGCGTTACGCCGATACGCTGGGGGTGATGGAACCTTTCGGCGTGCACGAGGCCATCGCCACGCTGCGCAGCACGGTTGACCTCGAAATCGAGATGCACGCCCACGACGATCTGGGCTTGGCGACCGCCAATACGCTAGCCGCCTGCCGCGCCGGGGCGACCCATGTCAACACCACGGTCAACGGGCTCGGCGAGCGCGCCGGCAATGCGCCGCTGGAAGAGGTCGCGCTGGGCCTGGCCAAGCTGTATGGCTTCAATACCGGGGTCGATCTCAGCCTGTTTCCGGTGCTGTCTGACACGGTGGCCGACGCCTCGGGCCGGCCGGTGGCGTGGCAGAAGAGCGTGGTCGGTGGCGGCGTGTTCACCCACGAATCGGGCATCCACGTCGACGGCCTGCTGAAGGATCCGGCCACCTATCAGGGTTTCGATCCGACCGAAGTAGGACGCACCCATACGCTGGTGGTCGGCAAGCATTCCGGCTCGCACGGCATCATCGCCGCCTATGCGCGCATGGGCCTGACGCTGAGCTCGGCGGATGCACGCGAGCTGCTGCCCGACATCCGCGTGTTCGCCGAGCGCGCCAAGCGCTCGCCGGCTGACCACGAACTGCTGTTCCTGTACCAGCGCATGATCGGACGTCATGTGCCGGGCTCATTGCATTGGAGACGGTGATGGACGAGGCCATGCATCCCAGCGAAACCCTGACCGCCGCAGCGGCCACCCCCGGCCTGTTTGCGCTCTTGGGCGAGGACATCGCCTGTGTGTTCCAGCGCGATCCGGCGGCACGTTCGCATTTCGAGGTCATCACCACCTACCCCGGCGTGCACGCCATCCTGCTGCAGCGCATCGCGCATCGCCTGTGGCACGCGGGGCTGCGTTATCCGGCACGCCTGCTGTCGTGGTTCGCGCGGCTCGTAACCAATATCGACATCCATCCCGGTGCCACCATCGGCCGCCGCTTCTTCATCGACCACGGCGCCGGGGTGGTGATCGGCGAGACCGCCGAGATCGGCGACGGCGTCACCCTGTATCACGGCGTGACGCTGGGCGGCACCAGTTGGAACAAGGGCAAGCGCCATCCCACTCTGGGCAATCACGTGGTCATCGGCGCCGGCGCCAAGGTGCTGGGGCCGATTTCGCTGGGCGACCACGTGCGCGTCGGCGCCAACTCGGTGGTAGTGAAAGACGTGCCCGCGCATCGCACGGTGGTGGGCATCCCCGGCCGCGTGGTGCTGCGCCAGGACGAGGGCGGCGCCAACGCGCTCGGCATCAATCTCGACCATCACCTGATCCCCGACCCGGTCGGCAAGGCGATTGCCTGCCTGATGGAGCGCATCGAGGTGCTGGAAGCAACCCTGCGCCAACACGGCGAGCCGGTCGACGGCCAGTGCAGCGTGTGCGAGGCAGACGACCTGTGCGGCACCGAAGTGGCACGCACGATACGGAAAGTGTGAGCGCACCATGGACTTGATGGATTTCGACCAGGCGGCGCTGTACTTCGATGAGCCCATCGCGCCCGAAGTGGAGCGGTTGATTGCCGAAGCGGGCGCGGGCTACGGTTCGGACGAAACCGAAGCCCTGCTGCTGCGCGCCTACTTTCTGGCACCGGGGCAACTCGTGGTGCTGGTGGCGCTGTATCGCTACTACTTCTACCAGCATCGCCTCGACGACGCCCTGCTCGTGGCCGACCGCACGCTGACGGTGGCCGGCCCGCGGCTGGGTTTGCCGGCCGAGTGGCAGCAACTGCATCCGCAGCATCTGGGCTATGCCGTGATGCGCTCGATGGGGCTGCTGCGCTTTTATCTGATGGTGCTGAAGGCCGCGGGTTATATCAACCTGCGTCTCGGCCGCGCGGCGCAGGGCGAAGCCATGCTGAAGAAACTGATCGAGATGGACAGCCATGACCGTCTGGGCGGCAAGAGCCTGCTGGACGTGTACCAGAACGCCCTGCTGGAAGAAGCCGCGGCATGAATCCAACCACCCCCCAACCCCCAACGAAAGGCTGAATCATGGACGACCTGACCCTGGACGAAGCGCTGGACGACCTCTCGGCCGCCGAGGAGTTTCTCGAGTATTTCGGGATCGAGTACGACGCGCGCACGGTGCAGGTGAATCGCCTGCACATCCTGCAGCGCTTCCACAACTACATTGCGCAGGCGGGTGAACTGCCGGCGGACGAAGCGCCGCGCCGCGCGGTATATGCGCGGCTTCTGCAGCAGGCCTACGCCGATTTCGTCAGCTCGGATGCACTGACCGAAAAGGTGTTCAAGGTGTTCCACATGCACGAGCCGCAGACCACCTTCGTGCCGCTAGCCGAGATCACCCTGAACAAGGTCGGCGCAGCAACCGCCCCTGCGCCGGCTGCGGGCGGATGCGGGTGCGGCAGCAGCAGCGGTGGATCGTGCGGCAGTTCGATGGGATAGCGTGAAATGGAACAACGTTTCGAATTCGGCGAAGCGGTGCGGCTGACGCGCAATGTGCGCAACGACGGCACTTTTCCCGGGCTGGAAATCGGCAACCTGCTGATCAAGCGCGGCAGCGTGGGCTACGTGATGAACGTCGGCACCTTTTTGCAGGATCAGGTCATCTACACCGTGAACTTTCTGAATCATGGGCGCGTGGTGGGCTGTCGCGAAGAGGAGTTGCAGCCGGTCGACGATGTCTGGGTGGAAAGCCTGTTCGAAACGCGGGAAAAAGTGGTGACCCGCCTGACCCTGGCGGTAAACGGCGAGGTGCTTGCCGCTGCCGGAACAGAAGGCGAAGTGTTCAAGGTGCTGCGCGAGCTGGCCGATGGCGTGCAGTACCACGTGCGATTTCCGGGGCACACGCTGCAGGTGCCCGAGTCCTGCCTGGCCTCGCCAGGCAAAGGGAAAGCGAATGGTTGAGCAGGCAAGCCCCGAGGTGGCCTATCTCGAACTCAAGGCCGCGCAGAACCTGTTCGGCAAGCCGCCCACCGCGCTGGCGGCCAGTGAGCGCGAACACGTGCGCAAGATGGCCGCCAGGCAATACGGGCTGGAAGCCCGGGTGCTCGCCGCACCCGAAGCGCGCGATGCCATGGTGCCGCCGACCAGCCTCTCCGCGGCGCTGGAGGAAATACGCAAGCGTTATGCCGACGCGACCGATTTCCACACCGACCTGCAACACAATGGACTGGACGAGGCCGGTTTCATGGATGCGCTGGAACGCGAGCTCAAGGTCGAGGCCATTCTGGAAAAAGTCGGCACACGCGCGGCGCAGGTATCCGACATCGATGTGGAACTGTATTACCACTACCACCCCGACCAGTTCCGGCGCCCCGAAACCCGGCGTGCCCGCCACATCCTGATCACCCTTAACGACGAGCTGCCGGACAACACGCGCCAGGCCGCGCAAATCCGCATCGAGGCCATTGCCGCGCGTCTGGCGCGCGCCCCCAAACGCTTCGAGGAGCAGGCGATGAAGCACTCGGAGTGTCCCACCGCATTGCAGGGCGGCATGCTGGGCGACCTGCCGCGCGGCCAGCTCTACACCGAACTGGATGCCGCTCTTTTCAGCATGGGTGCCGGTGAAGTCAGCGAAATACTGGAATCGCCGATGGGCCTGCACCTGTTGCGGTGCGACGACATCACCCCGGCCGCCGTGCTGGGGTTGAAAGAGGCGCGCGGCCCCATTCGCTCCCTGCTGCAACAGCGCCGCAAGCGGGTGTGCCAGGCGGCCTGGGTCAAGCAACTATTGAACAACAGCTGACCGATCGCACGCATTGGCAGATGCGCGAAGGGTGTCCCCGCCAGGCCACCATCCCGCAACAAATCAGGATTATCATATCCGCTTATCCATGGAGTGACGGACAAGACAGCCTCCACGCCGGTCACGCTACACGTCAGGATTCAGCATGATCATCAACCGCAGCGCCCAGTACACCCTGCAAGTCCTGATGCATCTGGTTGCCCATCCAACCGGCCGGCCGGTGCTGGCGCGCGAGCTGGCCGAGCAGTTGCACATTCCCCCGCCCTATCTGGCCAAACTGCTGCAACTGCCCTGCCGCGTCGGCTGGCTGTCGTCAACGCGCGGGCGCGGTGGCGGATTTACCCTGACCCCCGGCACCGAGAACCTCACCCTGCTGGAAATCATCATGCTCACCCGGGGCGAACGGATCAGCCGCGAATGCCTACTCGGCTTCAAGGAATGCGACGACAAAAACCCCTGCGTGATGCATTGCCACTGGAAGCCGATCAAGCAGGAAATGCTCGGGCAGTTCGGTGGCTACACGCTGGCCCAGTTGGCCACCACCCGCGAACATCCGCCTGGATTGTTGCCCGACAGCAAGCCGGTCAAGAAACCGGCGCGCAG
>JAABQU010000031.1 GCA_011391285.1 Thiobacillus sp. | reverse complement strand
GAGGCGCCGATGAACATCACCCTGCACGACAAATCGCTGGAAATCAGGCTCACCCGGGCCGCGCAGAAGGCCCTGGCCTTGCGCGAGACGCCGCTGGTCGCCGAGATGGAGCTGCTGTTCTCCTGCCTGCTGCGCAAGCGGGTGCACTTCGGCGAATCGGCCGAGCACACGACGCCGGTCAACGCGCAGCTGGCGGTGCGCTTCAAACCCATCATGACGCGCCGCTGCAGCGTGGCCGAGGGGGGCGCCACGCCACCGTCCGAAGGCTTTCCGCTGGAGAATCCGCGTCCCTATGTGCCCAACTGGCTGGCCATCGACTATCGGCGCGGCGAGTGGGTGGGTGACTTCGGCTACGCCGACTGAGGTATCACCCACGTTTTGACTGGGCTCCAGCTTCCGCCGGAGCGACGGAGTCAATCCTCCAGACGGAACAGTTCGCGTGCGTTGCGCGTGGTGGCCTGCGCCACCGTGTCGATATCGATGCCGCGCAACTCCGCCAGCATGGCCGCGATGCGCGGCAGTTCGCCCGGTGCATTGCGGCCGCGGCCGATCCACACCGGCGGGATATCGGGGCTGTCGGTTTCCAGCACGATGGCTTCCAGCGGCAGGTCGGCTGCCAAGCGCCGCAGGTTGCTGGCGCGCGGCCAGGTGAAGGCGCCGCCGAAGCCCAGCTTGAATCCCAGCTTGATGAACGCGTCCGCCTGCTGCGGGCTGCCGTTGAAGGCGTGGGCGATGCCGCCGCGCACCCCGATCCTGCGCAGGTGTTTCAGCAGCAGATCGTTGGCCTTGCGGCAGTGCAGCAGCACCGGCAGGTCGAACTCGTGCGCGATCTTGAGTTGTGCAATGCAGAAATACTCCTGGGTCGGATAGTCGAGATCGACAAAAAGGTCGAGTCCGATTTCGCCGATGGCGACCGGGCGCTGGGCCTCGATTTGCGCGCGCAGGTCCGTGAGGTGTTCGGGGCGGTGTACGCCGACGTACATCGGGTGGAGTCCCCATGCCGGGAGGCAGCCGGGGTAGCGCGCGCAGGTCGCGGCCACCGCGGCGAAATCGTCGCGGCTGACGGCCGGAATCACCAGGGTATCGACGCCGGCGGCGATCGCGGCTGCGTAGACCTCATCGCGGTCGGCATCGAATTCGGCCGCGTCGAGATGGCAGTGGGTGTCGATGAAAAAGGCCATGTCACTGTTTGTCGTTGAAGTCACGTATTGCCCCCCTGATGAAGTTCCTTCCACAGGGGCATGCTGCTGTGGGAGGCCCGCCCCCGGGCCGATGCTGTGGAGGGTGCGACGGTACGCAAATCGGGGCGAGGGCGCCCCTCCCACAGTGCTGGCCAACACCCATAAATAATGCTGGCAGCGCTATGAAAAACGGCGTCCTGGAAGACGCCGTTTCGTTTGAAGCTGCCATCAATGTTCAGTCGTTGCTGGCAAAACCCAGCAGGTGCAGCAGGCTGGTGAACAGGTTGAAGATCGACACGAACAGCGTGACGGTCGCCATGATGTAGTTGGTCTCGCCGCCGTGGATGATGTTGCTGGTCTCGTACAGGATGAGGCCGGACATCAAGAGCACGAACATCGCGGACACTGCCAGCGACAGGCCGGGCATCTCGAAGAAGATGGCGCCGAGACCTGCGAGGAAGCCGACCAGGATGCCGACCATGAGGAAGCCGCCCATGAAGCTGAAATCCTTGCGGGTGGTCATCACGTAGGCCGAAAGGGCGAGGAAGATCGCAGCGGTGCCGCCCATCGCCATCATCACCACCTGCGAGCCGTTGGGCAGCGCCAGGTAGGCGTTGAGGATCGGCCCGAGCGTGTAGCCCATGAAGCCGGTCAGGGCGAACACGAAGGCGATGCCGAGACCGCTGTCGCGGAACTTGGTGGTGAGGAACAGCAGGCCGAAGTAGCCGACCAGGGTGATGATCATGCCGGGGTGCGGCAGGTTCATGGCCATCGACAGGCCGGCGGTGAGTGCTGAAAACGCCAGCGTCATCGACAGCAGCATGTAAGTGTTCTTGACGACCTTGTTGGTCGACATCGCGGCCGACTGACTGCGGCCAAGGGTGGTAACTTGCGGGTTCATCTGACCTCCTCTAATGAATTGCAGAACAGTGTGCCAGTACAGAGTGGATTCGCACGGCACAGGTTCCCGAATGCATTCGGGATTGGGCTTGAGCATACCGTGATGCGGCGCGGCTTGCTACCCACAACCTTGCGGGAACTGGGGTTTTTGGGTCGGGCGGCCCTTATTCGCCCGGTTTCCTGTCGCGCACCATCAGGTTCATCAGATCGCCCGGCAGCGGGAAAACGATGGTGTTGGTCCTGTCGCCGGCGATATTGGCGAGCGTCTGCAGATAGCGCAGCTGCATGGCCTGGGGCTTGGCGGCGAGGATTTCGGCGGCCGCCAGCAGCTTTTCCGAAGCCTGCAGTTCGCCTTCGGCATGGATCACCTTGGCGCGCCGTTCACGCTCGGCCTCGGCCTGCTTGGCGATGGCGCGCACCATCGACTCGTCGATGTCGACATGCTTGATCTCGACGTTGGAGACCTTGATGCCCCAGGCATCGGTCTGCGCGTCGAGCAATTGCTGGATGTCCTGGTTGAGGCGTTCACGCTCGGCCAGCATCTCGTCGAGTTCGTGCTTGCCCAGCACCGCGCGCAGCGTGGTCTGCGCCAGCTGGCTGGTGGCGTTCATGTAGTTTTCCACCTGCAGGATGGATTTGGCCGGGTCGATGACGCGGAAGTACACCACGGCGTTGACCTTCACCGACACGTTGTCGCGCGAGATCACGTCCTGGCTCGGCACGTCGAACACCACGGTGCGCAGGTCCACCCGCACCATCTGCTGGATGCCGGGAATGATGATCACCAGCCCCGGCCCCTTCACCTTCCAGAAGCGCCCGAGCATGAACACCACGCCGCGCTCGTATTCGCGCAGGATGCGCAGGCTGGCGGCCAGCAGCGCAACGATCAGAAATACGATGGTCAATCCGCCGAATTCAAACATGGTCGTTCTCCTTTTCCGGTTCCACATCGAGTACCAGGTCATGCCGCGCCCGTACCCGGATCGCGCTGCCGCGTTTCAATGGCGCGTCGCTGCGCACCCGCCACTGCTCGCTGTGGACGCGCGCCCAGCCTTCGTGTTCCAGGTCTTCCAGGATCTCGCCGGCCGCGCCGATCATTTCCTCGGCGCCGGTCACCACCGGCCGCGCCCGCGCCTTGATCGCCATGCCGGCGACGAAGAAGCTGAACAATGCGCTCGCCACCGCGAACGGCACGATCAGCACCCAGGGGATGCCGTAGCCGGGGACGTCGGTGTCGATCAGCATCACCGAGCCGATGACGAAGGCGATGATGCCGCCCAGCCCAAGCGCGCCGAAGCTGGGGACGAACGCCTCCGAAATCATCAGCACGATGCCCAGCAGCATCAGCGCCAGCCCGGCATAGCTGATCGGCATGACCTGCAGCGCGAACAGCCCGAGCAGCAGGCAGATGCCGCCGACCACGCCGGGGAACAGCATGCCGGGATTGGAAAACTCGTAGATCAGCCCGTAGATGCCGAGCAGCATCAGGATGTAGGCGATGCCGGGGTCGCCGATTACCGCCAGCAGGCGGCTGCGCCAGTCCGGCTTGACGTGCTCGATGGCGGCGTTCGCGGTGTCGAGGGTGAGTGTCTGGCCGTCCATCCTGATGGCGCGGCCGTTGACCTGCTTCAGCAGATCGTCGAGGTCGGTCGCGACCAGGTCGACCACGTTCAATTTGAGCGCCTCGTCAGCCGGCAGGCTCACCGCCTCGCGCACCGCCCGCTCGGCCCATTCGACATTGCGGCCGCGCAGTTCGGCCAGTCCCCGGATATAGGCTGCCGCATCGTGCACCGCCTTGCGCATCTTGGGATCCCCGGCTGTGGGCTCGGCAGGTTTCCGGGCATCGGGCTTGCCGGGGTCGGCGGGTTTCTCGGGCGTGCCGGGCTGCCCACTCGGCGCCAGTTCGACCGGTGTCGCCGCGCCCAGGTTGGTGGCCGGTGCCATCGCCGCGATGTGGCTGGCATACAGGATGTAGGTGCCGGCGCTGGCGGCGCGCGCCCCCTGGGGCGAGACATAGGTGGCGACCGGTACCGGGGAAGCGAGGATGGCCTTGATGATGTCGCGCATCGCGGTGTCGAGTCCGCCCGGCGTGTCCATCTCGATCACGATCAGATGCGCCCGGTCCTCGGCCGCCTTGGTGATGCCGCGCAACAGGTAGTCCGCGCTGGCCGGGCTGATCGCCCCCTCCACCGTCAATACCCGCACCATCGCTGCGCTGGCGGGTGCGGCCAGCAGCAGCGTCAGGCAGGCAAACAGGGCAAGACGTGACAGGAAGCGAAGCGGATTGACCATGGCTTCACTTTAGACCGAAAAACAAGGCCTGCTCCGGGGGCGGGGTTTGAAAAGGCTAATCCGCGAAGGACGCGAACGATCGCGAAGCAACCCCGGGTGAAGGGCGCTGCTTCGCGTCCTTCGTGGACAAAAAGGCGTTGACCGACGCGGCCCGGCGCGAACAGGCCCGCGTCAATTTGCCGGATCGACGTTCAACTGGCCCATGACCAGGTCGCGGATCATGCTTTCCTCGTCCGCCGGGATGCGCAGCACCGGCTTCGATGTGTGGACGCTTATCCGGGTGTCGTGGCGTCGGTTGGCATCGGGGTCGAGCTGGAGTCCCATGAAGGTCAGCGGCGCGCAGACCTGGGCGCGAACCGTGTCGGCGTGTTCGCCGATGCCGCCAGTGAACACCAGCGCGTCGATGCCGCCCGCCCGCGCGGCGAACGCGCCGATGGCACCGCTGATCTGGTGGCAGAAATAATCCACGGCGAAGCGCGCGGCGGCGGTGGGACTTGCCAGCAGGGCCGCCATGTCGCTGCTTTCGCCATCCGACAGGGCGAGCAGGCCCATGCGGTGATAGACCAGATCCGCTAGCTCGTCATGGCTGCGATGCCGGCCCAGTTCCAGCATAACGCCGGGGTCGAGGTCGCCGCTGCGCGTGCCCATCGGGATGCCGCCCGCCGGGGTGTAGCCCATGCTGGTGTCCACCGACCTGAGATTGTCCAGCAGGCACAGGCTGGCGCCGTTGCCGAGATGGGCCACCACCACCCGGCCATGGGCCGCCTTGCCGAGCAGGCCCGGCAACTGGCGCGCGACATGCGCATAGCTGATGCCGTGAAAGCCGAAGCGGCGCAGGCCGAGTGCGCGCGGAATCGGTAGCCGCCGGGCGATCTCTGGCAGGGTGGAGTGGAACGCGGTGTCGAAGCAGGCGAAGTGCGGCACGGCGAAGCGTTCGCGGCACACGTCCACGCCCAGCAGGTTACCCGGAAGATGCAGCGGCGCCAGCGGCACGAGGGACTGCAGGCGCGCCCGCTCTGCGTCGTCGATTGCGCGCGCGGCTTCAGTGACGTCGCCACCATGGACCAGGCGGTGGCCCACCGCCGCCGGCGTCTCGGTGCCGAGCTCATGCAGCAGTGCAGCGAAGGCGGCGCGATGGTCGGACAGCGGACCCTGGCCGATTTGCCCGAAGCGGAAATCCCGCCGGCTGCCGTCGGCGCGGAACAGGCTGGCCTTGAGCGAGGACGAGCCGCTGTTGACGACGAGGATGGGCTTCAATACGGCCATTTCCAGTCGCGGATGGCCGGCATGTCTTCGCCGTGGCGCTCGATGTACTGCTTGTGCTCGATCAGGCGGTCGCGCATGGCCTGCTTGATGTGGGCGGCGCGGTCATGCATTTTGGGCACCCGGTGCATCACATCCATCACCAGGTGGAAGCGGTCGAGGTCGTTCAGCACCACCATGTCGAACGGGGTGGTGGTGGTGCCTTCTTCCTTGTAGCCGCGCACGTGCAGGTTGACGTGGTTGGTGCGGCGATAGGCGAGGCGGTGGATCAGCCAGGGATAGCCGTGATAGGCAAAGATGACCGGCTTGTCGGTGGTGAACAGCGCGTCGAAGTCAGGGTCCGGCAGGCCGTGCGGGTGCTCCTCCTTCGGCTGCAGGGTCATCAGGTCGACCACGTTGATCACGCGCACCTTCAATTCTGGGGCGAGCTGGCGCAGCAGATCGACCGCGGCCAGGGTTTCCAGCGTCGGCACGTCGCCACAGCAGGCCATCACCACGTCCGGTTCGCCGCCGCCGTCGCTGCCGGCCCATTCCCAGATGCCAATGCCGGTGCTGCAGTGCTTCACCGCCGCATCCATCGACAGCCATT